>JAIVJM010000001.1 GCA_020199995.1 Acidobacteriota bacterium
GCCCTCGTCCGTCGTCAGCGTGCGGTTGAAAGAACCGGCGGCGGCGGCTGTCGGGTTCGCGGCGTCAACGCGGGTGCGGTTCTGGACCGTGATGGCCACGCCCGTCACGACGTTGCCCTGCGAGTCTTTGACCGTGACTTCGATAGAACCTGTCGTCTCCTGACCGAAGCTGAGGCTGGACAGGCTCAACACAAGGGCGGCGACGAAGGCCATCATTCTGAATGTGATCTTCATTCTGTTTTGGCTCCTCTGCAAATCAAAAAAGGTGGAGTTCCTCTGTAAGGGGGTTTGAGTTCTTTTGTCTCCTGCACCGCTACCTTGCGCCCGGTCTCTTTACGGCGAGGGCTATCAGCGTTTTCACAGGGATAAATTACACACAGGCAAATATGAAACCGAGAACCCACGACACACCGCTGAAGTAGGTTAAGTGTTGAAATAGTGTGAGTAAGGCTCTGGTCGCAGCTTCCTTCGGGCGTTCGGCTGAGAGGGTTCTTGATAAAACCGGAGACAGAAATCTGAATAAAATCCAAATTTGTGGATACAAGATAGAAGACCTCTCCCTGTCAGGTTTACGGGGAGAGGTTTAAGAAGCAGTCTCGGCCCCACACGGGACGCCCAAAATATTTGGGAAGAATCTTGCTCGCGAGAGCGGCGGGGGGCAAAATGAGGGCATGGAAGACCGCGAAATCAAGGACCTGGAAAAGACCCTCGAACAAATCTGGGAAATCGCGCGCAACTTCGGCCTCGACCCCTTCCCGACCCGTTTCGAGATCGTCCCCGCGACCGTGATGTACGAGATCGGCTCCTACGCGCTACCCGGTCGCTATTCGCACTGGACGTTCGGCAAGGCCTACCACCGCATGAAGACGATGTACGACTTCGGGCTCTCGAGGATTTACGAGGTCGTCATCAACACCAACCCGTCCTACGGCTTTCTTCTGGAGACCAACAGCCCCGTCCAGAACAAGCTGGTCATGGCGCACGTCCTCGGCCACGTGGACTTCTTCAAGAACAACGCCTACTTCTCGAAGACCAACCGCCGGATGGTCGAGTCCGTCTCGACGCACGCCGGGCGGATGAGCGAGTACGAGTTCAAGTACGGGCGCAAACGGGTCGAGCGTTTCCTCGACGCCGTGCTCTCGGTCGAAGAGCACATTGACCCGAACTTCTTCATCCGCCGCGAGCAGTCGCCGCCCCGCGAGGACGACGAGCGGAAGGGCGCGGACGAGCAGAAGAAGCGCCCGCCGGCGGGGCGCTACGACGACCTCTGGAACATCGGCCAGCAATCGGCGGAGTCGGACGATTCGGGCATCGAAGGCCAGCCGCCGCGCGGCGAGCGCCTGCCCGAGAAAGACCTCATTTATTACGTCATGCGCAATTCGCCCGCGCTCGAAGACTGGCAGCGCGACGTGATGGCGATGGTTCGCGAAGAGATGGAATATTTCGTCCCGCAGATGCAGACCAAGACGATGAATGAAGGCTGGGCGTCGTTCCACCATGCCCGCATCATGCGGGAGCTGGACCTGCCGGACAACGAGTTGCTGGAGTTCGCAGACCTCCACTCGGGCGTCGTCTCGCCGCAGAAGGGGCAGTTGAACCCGTATTACCTCGGCTACAAAATATTCGAGGACATCGAGCGGCGCTGGGACAACCCGACCGAGGATGAGCGTCGCGACTTCGGGCGCAAGGCCGGCGAGGGACGCGCGAAAATCTTCGAGGTGCGCGAGCTCGAATCGGACGTCTCGTTCCTGCGCAACTACCTCACTGAAGAGCTGTGCGAGGAACTCGACCTCTACGTCTTCGAGCTGGTGGACGACGAGGAATGGACGGTCACGGAGAAGAGCTGGGAGCGCGTGCGCGACCAGCTCGTCGCCAACCTGACCAACTTCGGCTTCCCCTACATCGTCGTCGCCGACGGCGACTACGAAGGCCGCCGCGAACTCTACCTCAAACACTCCTACGAGGGCGCTGAACTCGACTCGTCCTACGCCCGCAAAGTCCTCGAACACGTCCACACTCTCTGGGGCCGCCCCGTCCACCTCGAAACCATCGTGGACGACGAGCGCATCCGCATGCACTACGACGGAGAGGATCACGACGAGGACTGAAGAGAAATGATGAATGATGAATAAGAAGCAAGTCGCCTTCTTAATTCATCATTCATCATTCATCATTCATCATTTTTTCAGATTGTCGGGTTCCAGGAGTTCATGCAGAGCGTGCTGACGGAGTCGCGCTGGCCGACGCGGTAGATGTTGAGGCTGGTGAGGGGCGGGGAGTAGAGGTGGAGAGTGACGAGGTCCCGGCCGCTCACGTCGGGGTTGCCGAGCTGGTGGATGTCGGGGATGTCCGCGCCCGTGACGAGTCCGGGCGACCACTCGCGCGCTCTCTCGTAGACGAGCCCACGCTCCTCTTCGAGCGTGAAGACGGTCTCCCACATGAAGCCTTCGAGGACGCGCACGGAGCCGTAGGAGCCGTTGTGGTCGTGGATCGGCGTGCGTTGTCCGGGCCGCCAGCAGAGCACGAGCAGCTCGGCGAACTCGTTGATAAAGACACGGTGGCGCGCGTAAGTCGCCTCCTTGAAGCCGACGTAGGGGCGCAGCTCCGCGCGCTCCAGCCGCACGTCGCGCATCCATGTGTCCAACTCGGCAAGCAGCGGCCTCCGGCGCAGGGCCGCCAATTCCCCGACCAGAGATTCGAGCGAGAAGCGCGCTGCCGGCGCCTCTCCGGACGAGGGCTGCGTGGACGTGTGCGCTTGCGCGTCGGTCGTGGACATGTGTCGGTCTCTACCTCTCGAAGAATAATGTGAAGCGTGGACGCTCCCGCGGCCAATGATAAATCTAATCCGTCGTATTCCGAAAGGGAAGTCATAGAAGTTTCACTTCCCACCCCCACCATCTTTCCCATAGACTCATGCCATGAGTGTGTCCCGACGGCACTTGCTCCTCTGGGCATCAATGGGGGTGGTTTGCTTCTCGCCCGGCGCTGTCGGCGCGTTGCCTGCCGTCCGGTATGCGCCCGCCGCGGGGGCGCTGCTGGTCTTCGCCGCCTACGCCTTCGGCCCCGCGCGACCGCCGTACGCGAGACAGGCCGCGCTCTTTCTCCTCTCGATCTGCTTCGCCGTGACGCTCTTCGACCTCGCCGCGCGCCCGCTGCTTTTTTACCTGTTCGAGGTCAGGCCAGCGGAGCGTTACATTTACCGCTGGCCGCCGCTGCCGCGACTGCAACGCTACACCGCGGGCGTGACGTTCGAGGGGGTGACGTATGGAGACCTCGCGGCAATCTCAGGGCGCAGGGACTGGCGCGAGGAGAGGCGTGTCAGGTTCGTAACCGACGCGTACGGCTTCCGGAATGAGCCGTCCCTCGGGAGCGAGCCGGCGCGCCCGCTCGACGTGATCGTGCTCGGAGACTCGTTCGGTGTCGCGGGCGGGACGAGTCAGGAGGACACGCTGGCCGGCCTGCTGGCGCGCGACTACGGGCTGAGCGTGTATAACCTGTCGATCTCCAGAGAGAACCCGTTGCAGCAATACGCCAACCTCCTGCTCGAAGGCCCGAGACTGAAGACTCGGGAGGGGACTTGCGTCCTGTGGCTCATCTTCACGGGTAACGACCTTGACGACCCGTACTATCCGGAGCTGGCGAATCCGCGGCCCGAACCGCCGGGGCTGCGGGCGCGGCTCGCCGCGGGCTTCAATGACTTCAGGTCTCGCTCACCCGTGCGCCGCCTCCTCTCCCCCGGCGGGGCGGGGCAGATAGTCGAGAGGACGTTCGTTGATGGGCGGCGCATCCTCTTCTCAGCGCCCTATGCCGAGCGCAGGGGCCGCACGGCGGAAGAGGTGAGTCGCCATCCGAACTTCGAGAGCCTCAAGGCGACACTCGACGCGATGGGGAGGCTGGCCGGGGAGAGTCGCCTGACGGTCGCGGTGGCTCTCGTCCCGAGCAAGGAGGAGGTTTACTCGTGGGCGCTCGACGGCGCGACTCCGTGGTCTACGGCGAGGGGGCCGTCGGGCTTCGCCGTCGTGATGCGGGAGTTGTGCGAGCGGCGAGGGTTTCGTTTCCTTGACCTCAAGCCGACGTTGGTGGAGGCGTCGGGTCGCGTCTTCAAAGAGTCGGGCGCGCTGCTTTGGTGGCGCGACGACACGCACTGGAATGGGTTGGGGCAGCGAGAGGCCGCAGCGGTCATCCATGAGTCGCTGCTGGGCGGCAAGGGGGGACAGCAGGGCGGGCGGCGAAAGCCTTGATTCACGTTTCGTTGGGAAGTCGTGTCGAAGTCTTGAAGGATGAGCCGGGAAGATGAGCCGGGAAGAGGCATCATTTTATTGAAGCTATGAGATTCGTCAAAGAGAGTTTGATTCGCGCCGCGCCCGAGCGCGTCTTCGCCTTTCACGAGCTGCCGGACGCGCTGGCGCGCCTGACGCCGCCGTGGGAGAGCGTCAGCGTCTTGCAGCCCCCCGCCAATTTACAGGTGGGCGCGATAGCCATCCTCGAGACGCGACTGTTCGGTCTCGTGCCGGTGCGCTGGGTGGCCAACCATTCGGCCTATGACCCGCCGCGGATGTTCGAGGACGTGCAGGTCTCTGGGCCGTTCCGGAGCTGGCGACACCGGCATCTCGTCGAGCCGCACGAAAACGGTGCGGTGCTGCGCGACGAGATCGAGTTCGAGCCGCCGCTCGGGCCGCTCGGCAGGCTCGCCGCGCCGCTCCTCGTCGTCCCGCGCCTGCGTCGGATGTTCGAGTACCGCCACAGGGTGACGCGCGAGTGGTGCGAGCAGGGCGTGGATGAGCACTCAAACGACTCGAAACAAAACGCACCGGACGCGCGGCCTGCTCATCGCGGGCGTCTCGCTGGTCGTCCTGTTCGGCATCGCCCTCCTCAAGGGGCGCGCCGATTCCGGGTCAGAACTCGATCAAGTTTAAGGGAACAAAGGGAGAAGGAATACCATGGCAACAGCAGCAACAAAGGTCACACAGGGTAACACAGGGGTTAGCAACCAAAGCACCGCGATGACGAGCGGCAGCAACGACGTGGTGGAAACGGCACTGGTCTCGGTTGACGAATCGACCAAGTCGGCGACGGGCGTGAGCCTCTTTCACATCCTCACGCTGGCCTCCATTGGCGGCTCGCTCGCGCTCTTTTTCGCGGGCAAGAAGTCGGCGGCGATCTTCGTCGGTCTCTGGCCGCCCACCTTCCAGGCGCTCAAGTCGGTGGCCGACACGAACAAGAATAAGAACCAGTAGGCTACGGGTTCTTAATCATCATCCTAAGCGGAGAGAGCCGCGCGCTCAGTCGACTGAGCGCGCGGCTCTCTCTTTAGTGCCTTAACTCGCCGCAGCCTTAACTCATCTTGAGCGCCTCGCCGACCGAGGGGTCGCGGCGCACGCGCCAGATTTTGGAGTCGAGGTAGTAATGGACGAAGGCGTAGCCCCAGAGGAACCCGGAGGACATCTGCGTGACGAAGGCCGTGGGGTCGGCGGCGTGGTTGACGTACTGGCGCGGCACCTGATACCAGACGCCGAAGATGACGCCGAAGGCGACGTAATAGAGCAGGCGGCGGCTGATCAGTTCAGCCGCGCCGTGGCGCTCGCGTGAGTCTTCGGACTTCTGGTATTTCCGGTTGTGGAACCAGATGAGCCGGTGGTACTGGAGGTTGTGATAGATGGTCAGGATGGCGACGACGGCGATGGGTTTGTGCGGCATCGGCGTCAGCAGCACGATCCAGTGCATTGGTATCGCCGCCGCCAGCAGCAGGTACTTCGGGACGTTTAAGGGCAGCCCCTTCATCCACCTCTGCGCCTGACGACCGAACCATGCGAGCCCCGCGACTAGTGTCGCCCAGAGCAGCGCGGTCTCCAGAATTTTGAGTCCGCCGTGCAGCGCGGCGGGAACGCGCGCCATCGCCTCGGCGTCGCGCGCCACAAAGGCGACGAACGGGTAGGTGAAGGCGACAAGCAGGAAGACGCGGTCGAGCGCGTTGTCCAGCGCGCCGAGGTCTTCGTTCTTCTTCTTGTAGAGCACCATGAAGCCGTAGTGCTGCTTGACGAGGTGGTAGTAGGCCCACAGCGCCGCGAGAAAGAAGAAGACGAACCCCGCGCCCGCCAGCACGGCCAGCGGCCCGGCGGCGAAAAAGAGCAGCGAGAGCCAGAGCAGGCGACGGCGCGCGCGCCGCTCCTCGCGGTCGAAGTAGGTGCGCGAGAAGGTGCCGAAGACGTGCGGCGCGTCCACGAGCACGGCCCACGCGACGACCATCGGGATGAGCGGCACGAAGCCCCCGGCGTAAAGCACGAGCAGCGCGTAGCTCGTCACGACCGAGCCGATGAACCACACCAGATCGTCGCGCGCGCCGATGATCCAGCGCACGGACAGAACGGTGTGCGCCCGCTCCACGCTCGCGGCGGTCATGTGGTCAGTCGTCGTGGTGGTCGCGGACATGATTATTGATAAGTGACGGCGGCTGCTTCGGCAACTTGAATGGAGCGCCCGCGCCGCTCATAATCGGAGACGCAAATCAACGGCGACGCGGTCGAAATTTTAGCACAGCAGAGGCGCTGAGCCAGCCGCCGCCGGACAAGCGGAGGAGTTCAAGAAGAGATGTCGGAAGACGACGACAAGGCGCTGCACAATCTGCTCTCGCTCCTTTTTCAGGCGCACCCGTGGCATGGCGTGACGCCGGGCGAGGGCGCGCCCGGCGTCGTTAACGCCTACATCGAGATCGTGCCCACCGACGCCGTCAAGTACGAACTCGATAAGACTTCGGGCCACCTCAAGGTTGACCGTCCGCAGCGTTTCTCCTCGTTCCCGCCGACGCTCTACGGCTTCATCCCGCAGACCTTCTGCGGCGACCGCGTGGCCGAACTCTGCCGCGAGCGCACGGGCGGCGCGCAGATTCGCGGCGACGGCGACCCGATGGACATCTGCGTCTTGACCGAAAGGCCCGCGGCGCACGCGGGCTTCCTCGTCCGCGCGCGGCCCATCGGCGGCCTGCGCATGATTGACGGCCGGGAGGCCGACGACAAGATCATCGCCGTCCTGGAGAAGGACGTCTCCTACGGCCACATCAACGACCTCGCGGAAGCGCCCGCGGGGCTCGTCGAGAGGCTCCAGCATTACTTCCTCACCTACAAGCAACTGCCGCATGAGAGCCCGCGCCGCGTCGAGATCGCCGAGGTCTACGACCGCGCCGCCGCGCTCGAAACCATCGCGCGCAGCTTCGACGATTACCGCGCGCGCTACGGCGAGCCGGAGACGCGCGTCTCGTCGCTGCGCAGGCTGCTCGGCGGGGAGTAATGCGTCTGCCACGCCGACGCGCCCGCTCGTCACGCGCGCCGCCCCGTCCGTCACAAATTTTTTCAGAGCCTTTGAAGAAGTCCCGCTGCCTCATCCCAAAGAGTTGTGTAAGTTTTCTTCAACGCCGCAGCGCGGACAGACGAGCGTGCGGCGGGAGCCGTCTTTCCAGCGCGCGAGCGCGTGCGTCGAGAGACGCGTCTCGCGCTCCTCGGCCTCGCCCTCGCGGAAGAAGCGCGGGAGCAGTCCGTCTCGCGCGGCGTCGGGCACGTCCCGGCCGCCGCACTGCCTGCACGTCCAGCCGTAAGCGTCGTTGACGAAGCGCTCCATTTCAGCCACGCGGAAAAGCTTGAGGCCGGAAGGTGACGAAAGTCAATCGTCGCCTTCCGGCCTCCCGGCCTCTCGGTCTCCGGCTTCGGTCTTTACCTTCGGATGGCGCCGCGCCGCTGCTCGGGGAGCAGGCGGACGGGGACGGTCGTACGCCGCCCTTCGCGGACGACTTCGACCTGCACCACCTCATTGAACTTGCGCTTTTCGAGGACGCGGAAGAGGTCGTTCCCGTCGCCGATCTTCTCGCCGTCAATGGCCGTGATGATGTCGCCGAGGTTGACGTCGCCGCGCGCCGTCTCGGTCAGGCCGCGCAGGCCCGCCGCGGCGGCGGAGCCATTCGGGTCGAGCTGGTAAATCAGGATGCCCTCGTTGACGGGCAGGCGCAGGCCCCTCACGTCGCTCAGGCTGATGGGGTAGATGCCGAGCTTGGGCCGCACGACGCGGCCCTCGCTGATGAGCTGCGGGATGATGCGCTTGGCGATGTTGACGGGGACGGCGAAGCCGACGCCGACCGAGCCGCCCGCAGGCGAAAGGATTTGCGAGTTGATGCCGATCATGCGCCCCTGCGAGTCGAGAAGCGGCCCGCCCGAGTTGCCGGGGTTGATCGAGGCGTCGGTCTGGATCGCGCCCTCGATGATGCGGCCCGTGCGCGCCTGAATCGGGCGCTGCAACCCGCTGATGACGCCGGTCGTGAGCGTCCGGTCGAGGCCGAACGGGTTGCCGATGGCGAGGACTTTCTGCCCCACGACGAGCTTATCCGAGTCGCCCAAAGGCACGACGCGCAGCACGTCGCGCGGCGCTTCGACCTTGAGCACGGCGAGGTCTGTGTCGGGGTCGAGCCCGACGACGCGCGCCGGAAAAGTCTTGTCGCCGCCGAAATTGACGCTGAGGCTGTCCGCGCCTTCGATGACGTGGTTGTTGGTCAGGATGTGCCCGGCTTCGTCAATCAGCGAGCCGGAGCCGGAGCCGCGCCCGCCGGGGTCGAAATAGCCGCGCGGGTGCGTCGTCGTGTTGACCGAGACGACGCCGGGCGAGATCGCCTTGAAGACTTCGATGTTGTTGCGCTCGTCGGTCGCGACCGAAGTGTCCGTCATGGCCGCCACCCCGGCGGGCGCGGCGTCTTCGTTAAAGGCGGAGGTCGGCTGCTGGAGTCGTCCCCCCCAGCGGTCGAAGCAGGCGACCGTGACGGCGGCGAAGAGCGCCGAAAGCAGCGCGACGGACAGGATTTGTCTGGCGGTCAGTCGATACATGGCTTTGTTCTCTGATGATGTCATAGATCGTTTCGGCATACGGTTTCGGTGGCCTTTCAGAAGATGTCTGTGAGATGCCCGCGGGCCGGGCGGCGTTGCGCGTCCGGCCCCGGCCCCGGCGAGCCGGACATGCGTTGCGGGGAGCGGAATTTACTACGACGCCGCCCCGCTACATGTTCACACACGAGCCGCGAGCAGCGTCCGGAAGGCTTCAGCGGCGCGCGCACACGCGAATATGATTCGTCAGTGATTCAGACGAAGTGAGAGAAAGGTTCCAGTGAGCGCGGAGACTGGCCGCAGGCCCGACCGTGCGGGAGGGCGCTCAGGAAAAAAGCGCGAGCAGGTTGTCGGGCAGGGTGGAAACGAAGGCGACGACCAGTGCGGGCGGCTGCCAGCCGAGGGCGGACGCGCCCGTCGCCGCGTGGACGAGCATCAGCGTGAGGTAGAGGCCGAGGGCGAAGTGCAGGCCGCGCCGTGCCAGCGTGAGGTGCGAGAAACGGAAGAACGTGTAGGCCACGAGCGCGCCGACCAGAAGTTTGGTGAAAAGAAACGGGACGTTGCCCGCGTCCAGAAGGCGCGCCATGAGCCCGTTGCCTTCGGTCGCCCAGCCGCCGCGCACCCACACAATCGTCAGCTGCGCGTCCAGCCAGTTGAGGACGAAAAGCAGAAGGCTCTTGGTGATGATGCTCATCTCGGGTCTCGCTCCCTTCGCGGCCAACTCCGTTTAACTTTTCCCTCCTGAAACGAGCGAACCCCCAGTCCGCAGACTGGGGGTCCTTCAATCGCACCGACGGAGGAAAATGCAGAAAACTCGCTAACGTTACACCCCGGATAAACTCGCAATGCGCGCCGCGTTCCAAAGACGTGTTAACGGGACATCTCTTTGAATACTCCTCGGAGAAGGTGTTCCGCGTTTGAGGTCTTTACGCCGTCTTGAGGCGCGCGCGCAGAGGGAAGTGATCCGAAGCACGCGCGAGCAGCGGGTCGCCCTCTCTGACGACCCGGCAGTCTTCCAGACGGTCGGCGAAGCGTTCGGGGAGGAAGACGAAATCGAGGCGCACGTGCGGCGACCAGGTGGGGAAGGTAAAACCCTTGTCGAGCGGTTGGAGGGCGCGGTAGGCGTCGAGGTAACGCGCGTCGAGCATGATCTTGATCGTCTCGTAGCGGACGCGCCCGCCGCCGAGCCAGAGGAGCGCGCGGAGGCGCGGGGGCAGGAGTCGCGCGTCGAGCAGCTCGCCGGGCGCTAAGGTGTTGAAGTCGCCGGTCAGGACGTGGAAGCCCTGCTGGTGGCGCTCGATGCTCTTGAGCGTCGCGCGGAGTTCGCGCATGCGCCGGCGCTCAGTCCAATTCGAGTGGACGGCGCTCAGGTGGAGTCCGAAGACACGCAGGTCCGTCCCCTCGGGCACGATTTCAAGGAAGGGGTGACGAGCGCCGTGCGGCCTGTGCCACTCGTGGTGTGAGATGGCGACGCGGCTCATAAAGGCCAGCGAGTGGCCGGGGCGTGCGCCCCACCGGGACATCCCTGTCTCGTGCGCCAGCAGCTCGACGATGCCGGGCCGCGTGGCCTCCTGAAGGACGACGAGGTCTGCATCGCACTCGCGGATGACCGAGGCCAGATGCGCCTCGCGCCCGACGCCGCCGCGCTGGATGTTGTAGCTGAGCAGGTTGAGGGTCAAGAGTCTCCGACCTTGCCGATCATGCTCAGGTAGGGCTGGCCGAGCCAGTCCCCTCGGAGCTGCATCACGAAGTCGCGCGTGGCCTGAATGTTGACGGGGCGATTGACCATCGCCACCAGCTTCTCGCGTAAGGGGATGAGGTCGGGGGCGATGTCCGGGTCTTTTTCGCTCAGAGGTTTCGTATGGACGCCGGGGAGGTAGAAGCCGTCGAGGATGTAGAAGCTCAACACTTCGTCGCCCACTAAAGTGAGGTCGAGGTCGCTCGTGCCCGGCCCGTCGGCGTCAAACGGCGCTCCGTCCTTCCAGCGCTTGCCCGTCACGGCGCTGCCCCGCAGCACGACCGTCGTCCCCTCCGGGATGCCTGCGCGCACCACCTCGCAGAACTCCTCGTAGCGACGCGCATCGCCGTCGAACGCGAGCCGGATGACGCTCTTGCGCATCTCCTCTTCGCTCAACTCGCCTTCCTTGCGCCCGTCGCTTTCCTTTGCTTCGTGAGCCATCGAACGTCCCTCCCTGTTTTCGAAATATTTATGAAGCGGCGGCCTCCTCGGCGGTGATGATGCGCAGACGCGGCGAGTCCTGAATGACGCGCGCGCCGGCGGGGACGCTGTGCGTGAGCCAGACGTTGCCGCCGATGACCGAGCCGCGACCGATCACGGTGTCGCCGCCGAGGATGGTCGCGCCCGCGTAGACGACGACGTCGTCCTCGATGGTCGGGTGGCGTTTCGTGTCGCGCACGATTCTTCCCGCAGAGTCCTTGTCGAAGGAGAACGCGCCGAGCGTGACGCCCTGATAGAGCTTGACGCCGCTGCCGATGACGGCGGTGCCGCCGATGACGACGCCTGTCCCGTGGTCAATGAAGAAGCTCGAACCGATGGAGGTGCCGGGGTGGATGTCAATGCCCGTGTACTGGTGCGCGTGCTCGGTCATGATGCGCGGGATGAGCGGCACGCCGAGGAGATGCAGCTCGTGCGCGAGGCGGTAGACGGCGACAGCATAGACGCCCGGATAGCTGAAGATAATCTCGTCGAGGCAGGTCGCCGCCGGGTCGCCGTCGTAAGCGGCTTTGACGTCGCTCGCTAATGTTTCGCGCAGCGCGGGCAGCGCCGAGAGGAAGTCTTCGGCGCACTCGGTGGCCTGCCGCTCGGTGACGGGGCACGCGTCGTCGAGGCGTTGGCCGTGGTTGACGGCCCGGCTGATCTGTTCCGTGAGCGTCTCGTAGAGCCACGCGAGCCGCGCCTCGGTGTGCAGGCGCAGGCCCGCGCCCGTCAACCCCTGCGCGCCCGCGTAGCCGGGGAAGAGCAGCTCCTGCAATGCGTCGAGCACGCGGACGATCTCGGCGCGCGATGGCAGCGGGCGACGGTCGAGGTGATGAATCTTGACGTCCCCGCGCGAATACGATTCGACGAGCGCGCCCGCGGCCCTGTTGAGCTTGTCGTTCATAAGAAGAGCTCTTAGCTATAAGCTGTTAGCCCTTAGCTTTTTGTCTTTGCTGACAGCTAAAGGCTAACAACTGACAGCTAGTCGCTTATTCAATCTCGATCCCGCGCTCCTGCGCGATGCCGCGGGCCTTCATGATGATGTCGTCGTCGGGGGGTTCGCTCCCACCCATCCACGCCTCGACCTCTTCGATGGGCCGACCGAGGACGAGCGCGAATTTGTCGTTGTCCGCCTCGAAGCCTTCGTCGCGCAGCCGCTTGAGGAGCGCGAGCCCCGCCTCGTTGTCGGTCCCGTGGTCGTCGAGCGCGTTCGTCTGGCTCTCGCCCGTGTCGTTAGCTTCCGCCATTCGCTTTGTCTCCCTTGTTATTGTTGATCCCCGCCCCGGATGTGAAACTCGGCCTTCGTCTCTCCCCCGTCCCCTTTGAAAGCACCGCGCGGCCACGCGTAAAAGACACCAAAGGCGTGGCGACACGGGCGCGGACAGAAATTTTGGCCTTGCTTGAAGTGGCGCGTATTATATCGCACAGCGTAACGCAAAAGGAAAAGGGGCAGAAGCCAAAACCGCGAGATGAGCGAACGATTGATGAGTCTGACGATTGCCGAAGCCTTGACGGATGCCGCGCGGCGCTTGCGCGAGGCGGGCGTGGGGGAGGCGCGGCGCGAGGCCGGGTCGCTGCTCGCGCATACGCTGGGGCGCGACAGGGCGTACCTCTTGACGCACGACGACGAAGCGCCCGCGCCCGCTAAGCTTTCACTCTTCCGCGGCCTCGTCGAGCGCCGCGCCGCGGGCGAGCCCTTGCAGTACGTCACGGGCCGGCAGGAGTTCTACGGACTCGACTTCGAGGTCACGCCCGACGTGCTCATCCCGCGTCCCGAGACCGAGCTGCTGGTCGAGACGGCGCTCGGCGTCCTCGGCGGACACGCGTCGCCGCTCGTCTGCGACGTCGGGACGGGGTCGGGCTGCATCCCCGTCGCGCTCCTCCACGAACGTGTGGACGCGTGCGCCCTTGCCCTCGACATCTCGCCCGCGGCGCTTCAGGTCGCCGGACGCAACGCCGCGCGGCACGGCGTCGCGTCGCGCTTGACGCCGCTCGTCTCGGACTGCTTCGACGCGTTGCGCGCGGGCGTGTGGAAGGCGACGCGCTTTCCCCTCATCGTCTCGAACCCGCCTTACATCGCCGGGCGAGACATCGCGGGGCTCCAACGCGAAGTGCGCGACCACGAGCCGCGCTTCGCGCTCACGCCCGGCGGCGACGGCCTGCGCGTCATCCGCCGCCTCGTCTCCGAAGCGCCTGACTTCCTCGAAGCGCGCGGCCACCTTCTCTTCGAGATTGGCTTTGACCAGCACGAAGCCGTCTCAGCCCTCGTTGACCCGCGCACGTGGACGCTGCTCGATATTCATCGAGACCTCCAAGGCATCCCGCGCGTCGTCGCGCTCCGGCGCAAAGAGTAGCCGACGCGTGTGAGCCGTGCTAGAATTCGCGGAAAACCAGTAAACAGTTTTCAGTTTTCAGTTTTCAGCAGGGAGGGTTGAAAGAATCTGACGGTCTTTCGTTCCGGCTCGAAACTGAAAACTGAAAACTGAAAACTCTTTATGGATAAATTTCTCATCACCGGCGGGCAGCCCTTGAGCGGACGCGTCGTCGTCAGCGGGGCGAAGAATTCGGCGCTGCCTTGTATGGCCGCCGCCGTGCTGACGCCCGAAACCGTCACACTGCATAACGTCCCCTACGTGCGCGACTGCCTCACGCAGCGCCGCCTCCTCGAAGACCTCGGCGCAACCGTGCTCGTGCCCGACCTGCGGACGCACAAGATCACCGCGTCGAACATCGAGCTTTTCGAGGCGCCTTACGAGCTGGTCAAAACGATGCGCGCCTCGGTGCTCGCGCTCGGGCCGCTTCTCGCCCGCTTCGGCAAGGCGAAGGTGAGTCTTCCGGGCGGCTGCGCCATCGGGACGCGCCCCATAGACATGCACCTCGAAGCTTTGCAGATGCTCGGTGCGGAGGTGCGGCTCGAATCGGGCGACGTTGTGGCGCGCGCGCCCAAAGGGGGAAGGCTCGCGGGCGGCGACGTGCATTTCCCGAAGGTGACTGTGACGGGCACGGAGAATCTTTTGATGGCCGCGACGCTCGCGCGCGGCACGACACATCTACACAACGCCGCGTGCGAGCCGGAGATCGTAGACCTCGCAGACCTTTTGAATCGTATGGGGGCGCGCGTGCGCGGCGCGGGCACAGAGACGATAACGGTCGAGGGCGTCGAGGCGCTGGGCGGCGCGGAGCATACGATCATCCCCGATCGCATCGAGACGGGCACGTTTCTAGTCGCCGCGGCGATAACGAACGGCGAACTGGAGATTAAAGACTGCCGGCCCGAACATCTTGGGTCGGTCATCGCCAAACTGCGCGACGCCGGCGTCGAGATCGAGGAGGTCAACCCGACGACGCTCGTCGCGCGCCGCTCGGCGTCGGGCCTGAAGGCGAGCGACGTGACGACCGAGCCTTACCCGAACTTTCCGACCGACATGCAGGCGCAGTACATGGCCTTGATGACGCAGGCCGAGGGGCGAACGCGCGTCACCGAGACGATCTTCGAGAACCGCTTCATGCACGCCTCCGAGATGCAGCGCATGGGCGCGCGCGTGCGCGTCGAGAGCCACAACACCGCAACGGTCGAAGGCCCGTCTGAACTGATGGGCGCGCGCGTGCAGGCGTCGGACTTGCGCGCCTCGGCCTCGCTGGTTCTGGCGGGCTTGGCTGCGCGCGGCGAGACTTGGATCGAGCGCGTCTATCACATTGACCGCGGCTACGAGAAGATCGAAGGCAAGCTGCGCGCGGTCGGCGCGGAGATAGAGCGCGTCCGCGAGTCAGTCACCGCCCAACTCCCGCCGGTCGAAACGGTGGGCACTTAAACGTCCGGCGCGGCCAGCGCCCACGGAGGAACAAAAAAATGAGAGCCGTCCTTCTAGCATGGCTGTTAATCGTTTCGCAGCCCATCCCTTTCTGCCTCGGTCTGACGACCGGCGAGGCAGCGCCGGGGCACGGCGGCGGGGTCACGTGGCCCGCGCAAAATGGAGCGACGCTCACGCTCCGCTTGGGGGCCGCGAGCGTCGCGCTGCCCGCGCCGGAAGGGTTCGGCGAGGCCGCCTCGCAGTCCGAGATCGTGAAGAAACATTTCAGCGAGACCGAAGACCCGGCCAACGAGATGGTGGCCGTTCACTTGCCCGCCGCCGAAATGGAGTCCCTGAAGCGGGGCGAAGTCGCCGAGATGAATTTCTACACGAAGGTCTCAGTCAACAAGAGTTTGAAGGAGACTAACTTCACGGCGGCGAACTTCGCGTCCGTCATCTCCGCGTTCGAGCAGCAGGGCGTCAAACTGCTCGCCCCTAACAACTCGGAGATGAGGGACACAGTAAAAAGGGTCGAGGACATCGTTAACAGCAGGAGCGAGACCGGCGCGAAGATGAGCATGTCGCCGCCGCAGTACCTCGGCGCTTTCGAGCAGACGCCGAACGTCTACAGCCTGATAATATTGGCCCGGCTCTCAATCAAGTCCGGAGCGGAGGTAAAGGAAATCCCGGTGCTGTGCGCGGCATCATTCGTTGTGGTCAAGGCGCGTCTGCTCTACGTCTACGTCTACCGCAGGTACAACTCCGAGGCCGACTTAAACGCGCTCAAGGACTTCTCCAGCAAGTGGACGGCTCAGATCGTGGCGGCCAACCGGGCCTGAGGCCTTTTGACTAAGCCGGAACCCTAATTATGTCTGAGCAAAACTGCCTCTTCTGCAAGATCGTCGCGGGCGAGATGCCCGCCGAGAAGGTTTTCGAGGACGCACGGGCCGTCGCCTTCCGCGACGTTAACCCGCAGGCCCCCACGCACGTGCTGGTCATCCCGCGCGCGCATCTTGAGTCTCTGGACGACGCCGCGCAGACGGACGAATCGCTGCTCGGGCACCTGCTGAGAGTCGCCGCGCGCGTCGCCAACAGTGAGGGCCTGTCCGAGAGCGGCTACCGCACCGTGGTCAACACGGGCGCGGACGCCGGGCAGTCAGTCCTCCACATCCACGTCCACCTCCTCGGCGGACGCCCGCTCGCGTGGCCTCCGGGCTAGAGCTGATCCAAGCGTGCGTCGAGCCGGGCGCTGAAAAGTTGTTGGAATGAGCCCCTCTTAAGGGGCGACAGAATTTAGCCCACGGCGTCGGGCCGTCGGAATCAGGACCAAAAAAAATTGAGAGCCCCGTCAGGGGCGAAAGAAGTCCAAGCTACGGCTTGTGCGAGTCGGATTTCTTTCGCCCCTGACGGGGCTCGATGTTCTCCTCCTGCTTGAGTCCCATGGCTCTTGGCCGTGGGCTAAACTCTGCCGCCCCTTAAGAGGGGCTTGAGGATTACTTTTCGCCCTGCTTCTTTACGTCTCAGCCGTCTCGCCCCGTGCTCCGACCGCCTCTTCGGCCTCCTGCACTCTCTCTTCCTTGAGCAGAGAGGTCTCGTATTTGACATCTCCGACGAGCGTGTCGAGCACGGCTTTGGCGAAGCCGAGGATGGCGGGGCCGAGGACGATGCCGGGGATGCCGAAGGTGAAGACGCCCGCCACGAGCCCGATCAGCATCCAGTAGAAGTTGAAGCGCTGCGCGCCGAACGCCGCCAGCTTGGGGCGCAGTATCAATGAAGAGGAGGCCGTCATCGCCAGCCCGATGAGGAGATAGACGGCGGCGCTCGTCGGGCTGTTCTGGAAGACGAGCAGGAAGATGCTGACGGGGATATAGACCGCCCATTCGCCGAGCAGAGGGAAGAAGCCGATGAGGAAGGTCACGAGCGCGAGCACCACCGCGAGCGGCACGCCGAAGACGAGATTGAGAACGAGGATGACGAACGCCTTGGCCGTCTGGTCAATGACGACCGCGAGGAGCGCGCCGCGCAAAGCGCCGCCGACGTTCTCCGAGAGCTTCTCGTAGAGCGGCAGGAACTCGCCCGGAATTCTCAGCTTGATGTAGGCCGTGAGGCGCGCCCTCTGCGTCAGGACGTAGAAGACCGTGAAGAAGAAGACGGTCGCCGACGCCAGAAGCAGCGCCGATTTCTTGCGCGCCACCTCAATCGCCGCGCCGGTGCGCATGAGCGCCTCGGCGAAGACGGTTTCGAGCCCGGCGCGCGTGTTCTCGACCGCGACGTAGCGCGCCAGCGAGTTGCTGATGGCCGCGATGATCTCGCCGCGCCGCTCGTGCACGATGTTCGAGTAGCCGGAAAGCTCGTACCAGCCGTAGCCCAGAAGCGCGAGGAGCGGGAAGACGATCAAAGAGATCGTCACCAGCGCGCTCCCGGCCCGCGCCTTGAGCCGCGCTTCGAGCCATTCCTGCACGGGCACGAGGTACGCCCCGGCCACAACTCCCAGCAGCAGCCCGACCAGAACCTTCCCCACCAGCAGCCCGAACAGTGCGAGCGCCAAAAGCGTCGCCGCCGCGTAGATCAGTATCCGCTTGGCGTCGCCGAGCGTGAGCTCGCTGAGCCGCTTTTGATCGTCATTCTGTCCCATCTTTTTCGGCCCGACTATAGCACGCCGCTCTTGGCGAAATTTTGTCGCCCGGCGCGCCCGAAAAAAAAATCTTGACAGAATCGGCCCGCCGGGAGCATAGTCCTATTGTGCTAGTTCAATAGTACAATCTTGATTATGTTCTTCAAGCCAAACACAGCATCGGGGGTCGCGATCTACGTCCAGTTGATGGAGCAGGTGAAGCACGCCGTCGAGACGGGGGCGCTCAAGGCGGGCGACCAGCTTCCCCCGATCCGGAAGGTGGCGGAGGAGCTGGTCATCAACCCGAACACGGTGGCGAAGGTCTACCGCGAGCTGGAGCACGAGGGCGTGATCGAGCTGCGGCACGGCGCGGGGGCATTCGTCGCCGCGGCGCGGCGCGGGGCCGAGCCGGAGGAGCGCACCGAGCGCCTGCGGCGTGGGCAGGGGGTCGTCCGGGGCGCAATCGCGAAGCTCGACGCGCTGGGGCTTTCCGGGGAAGAGGTGCGGCGTCTGTTCGAGGCGGAGCTGACGCGCCTGCGCGAGGGCGCGGGCGACGAGCCGACCGCCGCGGGCGCGAGGAGGAGATGATGATGACGGTCGAGAACGCAATCGAGGCGCGGGAGCTGGCGAAGTCTTACGGGGCGGTCGAGGCCGTGCGCGGCGTCGCTCTCAAGGTTCCGCGCGGCTCTATCTACGGCTTTCTGGGGCGCAACGGCGCGGGCAAGACGACGACCATCAAGATGCTGCTCGGCATGACGAGCCCGACATCGGGCGGAGCTTCGGTCCTCGGTCGGGACATCGCGCGGCGTGACGAGAGCGTCGAGATTCGACGCCGCACCGGCTTTGTGAGCGAGGACAAAGGTCTCTACGACTTCATGACCATCGAGCAGCTCATACGCTTCACGCGCCCCTTCTTCCCCGGCTGGGACGTGGGGCTCGAGGCGAAATATCTGCGCGCCTTCGAGCTCCCGCCGCGCCGCAGGGTGAAGGCGCTGTCGAAGGGGATGCGGACGAAACTGGCGTTGCTCTTGGCGCTCGCGCGCGGCGCGGAGCTGCTCGTTCTGGACGAGCCGACCGAGGGGCTCGACCCGGCGATGGTCGAGGAACTGCTCTCGCTGCTCGCGGGGCTCGCCGCGTCTGGGGAGTTGACGATCTTCTTCTCCTCGCACCAGATCGCCGAGGTCGAACAGATCGCCGACCGCGTCTGCGTCATCCACCGCGGGCGCGTGGTGCTGGAGGGCGCGCTCGACGAACTGAAGGAGAGATACCACCGGGTCAACCTGATTTACGGCGAGGGCGCGACGCCGCCAGCCGCGTTCGCGACGCCGGGCGTCGAGCGGCTGAAGAGGGACGGGCGCTGGCTCACGCTCATGGTCAGTGAGAACGCCGAGCGCATCGCCGCAGAGGCCCGTGCCGACGGGGCGCTCTCGGCTGACCTGCTCCCCGTCGGGCTCAAAGAAATATTCCTCGAAACGGTCAGGGAAGAAAGTCAGAAGTCGGAACGATGAACGATGAACGAATAGCATCCGACTTGTCTTTACAGTTCATCGTTCTGACTTCTGCGTTTGTTTTTCCGGAGGTGCGTGATGCTCTGGTATAAGGCATGGCTTGAGACGCGCTGGCGTTTCATCGTGGGGTTGGTGCTGCTGACTTGCTTCGGCGCGGCGGTGGTGCTGACGCACCCGCTGATGGAGAACATGCAGGTCGAGATACCAAACCTGCCGGGCAGTCTGGGCGAGTCGGTGCGCGAGGCGTTCGCGCTCATGACCACATACAGAGGCTACGTCTGGTCGCAGTGGTTCGCGAAAAACCTGCTCCAGTTCTGGACGCTGTTCGCGGTGCTGCTGGGCGTCGGCGGGTTCGCCGCCGAGGCGCAACGCGGGACGGCGCTGTGGACGCTCTCGCTGCCCGTCACGCGGCGCAGGCTGTTGGGCGTGCGCGCGGGGGTGGGCGCCGCCGAGCTGCTGCTGCTGGCGCTCGTGCCGTCGCTGCTGGTCGCGGCGCTCTCGCCGCTCGTCGGCCAGAGTTACCCGCTGGGCGAGGCGCTCGCCTACTCGCTCATGATGTTCATCGGCGGCATGTTTTTCTACGGGCTGGCGCTCCTGCTCTCGACCGCCTTCGGCGACCAGTTGAAACCCATACTCGCGGCAATGGCGGTCTCCATCGCGATGGGGCTGCTCTCGCTCTTCAGCAAGAGGCTGGCGGATTACAGCGTCTACAGTGTGATGAGCGGCCAGAAATATTTCAACGAGGGCGCGCCGCCGTGGGCGGGGTTGGCCGTCTGCGTGGCGCTCGCCGCCGCGATGTTCTACGCCTCGCTCCGCGTCCTGGAGCGGAGGGATTTCTGAAGCACCGGGAGGTGAAAGATGAAAAATCTACTTTTGACCATTGCGGCAATCGTCGTCGCGCTCTTCACACACGGCACGCCGGTCGCGCGCGGGCAGGCCGCGGCGGCGGCGGCGCCCACTTCCGGCGCGGCGGGCACCTACACGACCTACGTCGCCGGGCAGCAGTTCGGGACGGAGTCTTACACGTTGAGCGCGCGCGGACGGCTCGCGCCGGGCGGAGGCCGAGGTCACTTTCTCGGGGTTGAAGTTCAAGGCGACGACCGTCTTCGGGCCGAACAACAGACCGCTCAGCTACTCGTCGGAGACGAACGGCGCGCGGACGTTTGCGGAAGAGTTCACCGACGCGGGCGTCAAGGTGTCGGCGGCGGGCGTGCCCGAAAGGGTCGTGCCGGGCCGCCCGCGCGCTCTGCTGGAGAACGGCGTCTGGCATCACTTTATCTTCCTCCTCGCGCAGTACGACTCGAAGGGCGCGGCGCGCCAGAGCTTCGACGCCTTCTTGCCGTCGCAGACACTCGCCTTCCAGATCACGCTCGAACGCGACGCGTCGCCCGCCTTCGACGTGAAGGGGCGGCGCGTCGAGACCGAGCACTGGCGCGCTGAGACGAACCTCGGCCTCGACTTTGAAATCTGGACGGACGCGGCGCGCACGCCCTTAGTTTTCCGCATCGCCTCGCAGCAGATCAGGGCGGTGCGCGGGGGCGCTGAGGACTTGGCGGAAGTCGCGGCCCCGGCGGTCGCCGCGCCGAAGGCCGCGACGTCGCCGGACGATCCCTTCAAGAGTGAGGAGGTCGAATTCCGCAACGGCGAGCAGAAGCTCGCGGGCACGCTCACAATGCCGAAGACGGGGGCCGCGCCTTTCCCCGCCGCCGTCATCATCAGCGGCTCGGGCGCGCAGGATCGGGACGGCACCATCGTCGCCGACCTCTACCGGCTCGTCGCCGAGCGCCTCTCGTCGAACGGCTTCGCCGTCCTGCGCGTGGACGACCGCGGCGCGGGCCGCAGCTCGATGCCGTCGAAGCCGACCTCTTACCGCGAACTCGTCAATGATAGCCGCGCGGCCTTCGAGTATCTCCTGACGCGCCGCGAGGTGGATAAGGAGAGAGTCGCGCTCGTCGGGCACAGCGAGGGCGCGGAGAGCGCCGCCATCATCGCCGCCGAAGACCCGCGCGTGGCCGCCGTCGCGCTGCTCGCGGGCAGTTCGCGCCCGGTGGACAAGGTGGTCGTCGAACAGGCTCTCTTTCAGCTCGCGCTCGCGGGGCCGGTTGACCCTTCGGACAAATCGAGGCTCCCGGCCATCTCGCGGAAGCTCGCGGAAATCTTCGACGAGGCGAAGGCGAACCCGAAGCCCGCGGCGGGGGCGGCTGACGATCAACTGGCATGGTTCCGCGAACACGCGGCGAGCGACCCCGCATCCACCATCCGGCGCGTCAAAGTGCCCGTGCTCATCCTCAACGGCGAGCGTGACGCGCTCGTTTTGCCCTACCACGCCGTCGAACTCTCGCAGGCGCTCGCCGGGGCCGGGAATAAGCACACGACGCTGCGCATCTTCCCC
Source organism: Acidobacteriota bacterium (assembly GCA_020199995.1). Lineage (GTDB taxonomy): Bacteria > Acidobacteriota > Blastocatellia > Pyrinomonadales > Pyrinomonadaceae > JAIVJM01. The sequence continues at coordinate 21,382 of JAIVJM010000001.1, forward strand.
AACCTCACGCACCTCTTCACGCCCTCGACGCTCGACTCCTCGGCGCGCGGCGAGAAATCGGGCGTCGTGAGCGCCGAAGTCCTCCAGACGCTCCAGACGTGGATGAGCGACGTGCTTGGCAAGAAGTAGCGCGCAAGCGCGGCGGAGTTCAACGGCCGCAAGCCCGACTCGCATAGCTAAAGGAATCCGACCCTCAAGGGGTCGCGCCGTAACGCTCGGTCTGCGACCCCTTGAGGGTCGGATTCCTTTGTGTACGTGATCGGGGGGCGGCTTAGCTGCGGCACTTGCCCCCGGATATTATCTGCTGCCCTTTCAGGGCAGGACTAGAATCTGCCGTCCTCCTTGTCTGCGCCTCCCCTCACGGTCAGGACTCTGCCCATTTGTGCCTGCGCGGAAAGACGGTTAAACTCTCCGTTTCGGTTGAGGCGGGGAATTTTAGCTAAGGAGTGGAGAGCAAGACTGTGACCCCTTTGGAAGCTTTTCTGAACGAACACGACGAGAGGGCGTGGGGCGAGGCGCTGGCCGAGCTGGCGCCCTCGATTCACGAGGTTGACGGGGCGGCGACGCAAATCTGGTTCTCCTTCTTCCCGCTCGCGCTCCTGCGCGCCTTCGAGCACGCGGAAGACCCGGAGAAACTGGCGGGCGAGCTGCTCATGCAGGGCAAGTGGCTCCTCAAGGATCAGGTTGATTCTTCGCACACTTTCCTCTACGGCCACCGCTTCTGGCCGGAGGCGAAACGCGAGGTCGGGGCGCTGGCCGAGTCGCAGACGATGCGCGCAGAGGGCTCTCTCGCCACGCTGATTCGGGAGACGGCGGGCCGCGTCGCGGCGTCGCGCAAGGTGGAGCCGTCGCTCGCCTTGGGTATCACGGCGGCGGCCTTGATGACGCTCAGACAGGCCGGGCTCGAAGCGTTCAGCCGGACGCCGGGCGAGGTTTTGCTCGACTCGAAGCACCTCAAAAAATCGCCCGCGGAAATTTTGCGCGAGCGGGCGCGCGACGACAGTCAGGGGCTCTTTGGATTCCTGCGGACGACCGACAAGCGTTGGACTGTGGTGTGGGACGAGAACCGCGACGAGCGGCGTTTTCCGGTGACGCACACGCAGGAGATCGCATCGGGAGCGGCGGAAGATAAGCGCCCGTGGCACGAACTCGACGCGCGCTGCACGCCGGAGGAAGGGCCGATACCTGTGCAGTGCCGCTCGGCCTCTTGCGGGACGTGCTGGGTCGGCGTGCTCGGCGGCGCGGAGAAGCTGGCTCCGGTGGCCCCGCGCGAGCGCAAGCTCATGCCACTGCTCGGCTACGTCGAGACTGACGAGGCGCAACCGCTCATCCGTCTCTCGTGCCAGGCGCGCGCCGAGGGCGCGGTCTCCATCGTCATCCCGCCGTGGAACGGCTTCTACGGAAAGTATCTGAAGAGGCAGCGAGGCGAGGCGACCGTCACCGCGGACGACGTGTCGTCAGAGCCGACCGCCGACGAGGCGCAGGCTTAAAGCGCGCGCGGGAGCATTCGCGAAGAGGAAATGGCAGAAGCTCACACAGACGCGGCGTCATCAATCGCCAGACAACCCCCCGCGCTCCGCCGCGACGCGGAGGGCCGGGTCGAGCCCGCGTCTCTGGCCGACCTCATCCAGTGGTTCCTCGACTTCGACGAGCGCGTGGCGGTCGTCCGCTTCCCCGCCGTCGAGGCGCTCTTCCACTGGAAGCAGCAGGCGACGCTCGACGTGCAGCCGGACTCTTACGCCTTCGCGCACGCCGAAGACCGCCTCGCCGTCGGCATCATGCAGGCGCTCACCGAGTACACGACCGAGCGCGAGCTGCACGGGTGGGTCAAAGAGCTTCTGGGCGCGCTCGACGACGCATCGAAGACGAACGAGGCCATCGCGGGGGCCTACGGCCTCGCGCCCGGCGCGGACTCTTCGGTCGTCGCAGAGGCGGAGAAGATTCCTTCGGCGCGCGAGCGCGCAGTCTACCTCACCTGCTGCTGGCTGGAGACGCTCTGCACCGCCGAGGCGCGAGTCCTCGGATGGGTCTACCAGTCGCTCTACGGCAGACCTTTTCATCCGGAAAATTTTTGATAAGATACACGCCTTAAAGAGGCGCGAGAATAGTTTTGAGGGTTAAGAGAGATGGCAAACGAGCCGACTAATCATACGAATAATTCGCAGACCGTGGTGGTTGACGCCGCCACCTTCGACTTCGAGACGCTCGAACAGCAGAACGGCAACGCCACGGTCGTCCGCTTCAAGGTCGAGAATCCGGACGTGCGCGCCGGCGACGTGCTGCTCGTCCTTTCCGGCAGCGACATCCACTTCCACGGCATGATCGGCATGATGGAAGAGGGCCACGGCGTCGCCACCGACCGCCGCGGCTCGCTCCTGCCCGCCACGGTGCAGTAAGCTCGTCCGCAAGCACCCCGCGCGCTTTTAGACGGGATTCAAGAGTCCGCTACCGCCGCGTTTTTCCGCAGCACGAACGTCGTCCCGCCTTCGGGCCTTCTCCTCCACATGACTTCGGCGTCAATGATGCTGGCGCGCCCGCGGATGCCCGCGAGGCCGCGGCCCCCCCGCGCCTTCCGGTTATCGGCGTCGAAACCCTGCCCGTCGTCTTCGAGCGTGAGCACGAAGAGACCTCTCTCCGAGAGGTGGACGCCGAGCCGGACGCGCGTGGCGTGCGCGTGGCGGCAGACGTTGCTGACGGCCTCCTGCACGATGCGATAGACCTGCATCTGGACGCCCGGCGTGAGGCGCAGGCGCTCCTCCAAATCCTCGTCGCACACGAACTCATACGCGAACTTGCAGCCGGCTGGAAGGTGCGCGAGCGCCGAGGCGAGCGACCATTCGAGAGCGGCGGCGAACCCGACGTTCTCCAGCACTGACGGCGAGAGGTCTTCGCAGATGCGCCGCACCTCCTGCGAGATGGACTCGATCTCTGAGCGCAGCAGCGCCGGGTCAACGCCGTCCGCCGCGACGCGCCCGTCCCCCGAGCCATCCGCGTCGCCGCCCTGAGCTATCGCCTCAACGACGCCGGGAGCGTTCGCGGCTTCGCCGCCCGGAGCATTCGCGGCGACGCCTTCCGGCTGCATCTCGTCGGTGAGCAGGAGGAGGCGGCGGAGGTCTGCGAGCGTCTGGTCGTGGAGGTCGCGCGCGATGCGTCGGCGCTCGCTCTCGGCCTCGTTGGCGAGCCGGAGGCGCGCCGAGGCGAGTTGGCGGTTGGCGTCGCGCAGCTCCTCGCGGCTGCGCACGATGCGCCGGTGCTGGACGTAAGTCCAGACGAGCGCGACGAGCGCCAATGCGAGCAGCACCGAGAGCGCGACGGTCGTGCGGGGGAAAGGCGCGCGCGCCACCTCGAAGTCGAAGGCGAGCACATCCGAGGGCAGGAGGTCGAGCGTGTAGGCGCGCGCCTCGACGCGGTAGAGCCCGGCGGGGAGCGCCTCGATCTGGAACTGCGAGTCGTGCGAGAGCTTCTGCTTGACGACGCGGCCCTTCGAGTCGTGGAGCACGAAGGCGTACTGGAACTGCTCGGGGAAGGTGCGGCTGGCGCTGGCGGCCACGTCCACGACGAGGCTGTCTTCCGGGTAGTCGAGGCGGAGCACGCCGCCGCGCAGCTCTTCGGGCTGGTGCGTGCGCGAGGCCGTGACGCGCGTCAGGCGGAGCGCGGGCGCGAGCATGCCGGGCTCGTAGCGCGCGACACCTTTCGTCGTGCCGACGAGCAAAGTCTCCTCGCCGGATGCTCCCGCGCCGTTCGCTCCCGTGCCTGTACGCAGCACGGCGAAGGCGCTCTGCGTCGGCAGGCCCTGCTCGACGTCGAGCCCCGCGACGACGGGGCCGAAGCGTTCGTCGAGCAAGACCTTGACGACGCCCGAGTCCGCCGTCGCGCACCACGCGCGCGCGGGGCCGCCCGCCGCCGACGGGATGACCACGACGCCGCGCGCATCCACGCCGCGCACCACTTCCCAGACCGCGCCCGCATGGTGCACGTAGAGGCCGCGGCTCGTGGCGAGCCAGACGAGCCCGTCGGCGGCGGCGACGCCCCACACAGTACTGTCGCCGAGGGCGGCGAAGGTCGGGTCGCTCCTCACCTCGCGCCCGTCGAAGAAGAAGACGCCCGCGTTGGCCGTGCCGACCCAGAGGCGGCCCGCGCTCTCGTCGGCGTGGAGGCTCACGACCTCGCGCGCGCGCGCGTCCGAGCCCTCGCGCGGCCAGACGAGGGTGCGGCGTCCGGGGCCGTCGAAGCGCTCCAGGCCGCGCCCGAACGTGGCGACGTAGACCGCGTCGCCGAAGGCCGCGATGGCGCGCACGCTCCCCTTGAGCGCGGGCTCCGGCGTCTTCCGGGCGGGCTCCTTCACGCCCCCGCCCGCGTCCTTCTCTTGATCCCCCGGCGCGTGACGATTCCGCTCCGCGGCTGTCCCCTCGTTCGCCGCGTCAGTCGCCTTCCCGGACTCCCCCTCGTCCGGCTCCGTCCGCGCCGCCGCGCCGCCAACCGGACTCGACCGCTTCGCCCTCCCGGCGTCCTCCTCCTCTCCCCTCTCTTCCTCCGGCGCGAGCTTCACAGCGCGTCCCGGCACGCCCCCCCCGGTCTGGAGTCCGACGTAGAGGCCCGACGAAGTGCCGACGAGAATTTGCCCGCGGCGGTCTTCGGCGACCGCGTAGACGGCCTTGCCCGCGACCTCTTCGACGGCGCGCCAGACGCCCGCTCCTTCGTCGCGCGCGAAGAGGCCGCGGTTGGTTCCGACGAGGAGGCGGCCCGCGTTCGTGCGGTAGAGCGAGCGGACGAAGTTGGCCTCCGTCTCGGTCGAGAGCGTCTCGACGCGCACGCCCTGCGGGTCATAGCGGCAGACGCCACGGTTGGTGCCGAACCAGACGACGCCCTCGCGGTCAACAAAGACCGCGCTCACTCGGTCTGAGCGCAGCCCGCCCGCCGTGCCCGCGAAGGTGAAGTGCTCGAAGACCTGCTCGCCACGGTAGCGGAAGACGCCCTGCCCGTCCGTCGCGGCGTACAAGTCGCCGCCCGCGCCGCGCGCCAGACCCGTGACCGTGCCTGTCGCGCCGCCCGCCGCCATCTTGACCGTGCGCCACACTTGCGGCCCCGCGCCCTCGATTTTGAAGAGTCCGCTCTCGCCGACCGAAGTCTGTACGCCGACGCGGACGCCGCCTTGTGCGTCTACCGCGAGCGCCTCGACGAAGAAGACGCGCGGGCGGCCCGAGACCTCCTTGAGAGTGCCTTCGGGCGTGACCGCGAGGAGCCCGCGGCCACGCGTCCCGACGAGCAGCGTCTCGCCTGAGGCGGCGAGGCTCGTTAGTCCGAGCGGCTGGCTCTTCCCGGCGGCGGTGACGGGCTCGGCGAGCAGCGTGCGCGCCGTGAACGAACCGTCCGGCTGCTTCCGGCAGTCGAAGAGGAGGCCGTCGCCCGTCGCCAGCAGCGTGCGGCCCCCGGCGGGCGTGTTGATGGCCGTCACCGCCTTGCCCTTCGTCTCGGAGAGCAGGCGGAAGCGCGTGCCGTCGTCGCCGCCCGCGCGCACGAAAGCGCCCACCTCAGTCCCGACCCACAGCTCGCCCTCGACACCGACGCGCACCACCAGCACGCGCCGCCCGGCGAGCCCTTCGTCCGTCACGGTCTGCGTCCGCCGCCCGTCGTAGCGCGCCAGCCCCGCGTCCGTCCCGAACCACATCACGCCCTCCGCGTCCTGTGCAATCGCGCGCACCATGTCCGAAGGCAGTCCATGGAAGAGCGTCACCGCGCCCCACTGGTGGAGGCTCGACGGCAGCGCCTGAGAGAAGGCAAAAGGCAAAAGGTAAAAGGCGAAAGGGAGGAGGCAGAAAGCGAGTGCGAGGCCAGAGGCTAGTGCCTTGAGGCTTGAGACTACAGACTTGGGGCTTGAGACATACGAATAGCCAGCCTCAAGCCTCAAGCCTCTAGCCTCCTTCCTTTTCTGCCTGTCCGTCACGGCTTCGGCTCGTCGAGGAATCTTTTGCGGTCGCGCTCGATCCAGATTTCAAGCTCGACCGAGGCCTTCTCCAGCTCGTCGCTGTTGAGCAGGCCGCGCCGGAGCGCCTCGAAGAAGGCGCGCGTGCGCATGTTGTAGGCGAGCTTTTCGTAAGCCTCGTGAGGCGTGCCCTCGGGCGTCGAGGTGAAGAGCTTTTCGTAGAGCGTGGCGAGGCGGCTCTCGACGCCGCGTAAGGAAAGAGAGCACTTGCGCGCAATCGCCCAGTTCGAGAGGCCGAGCGCGAGGTAGTAGAGCGCCTCGGCCTCGAACTCTGTGAGGAGCGGTCGCTTGAAAGAGTCCTTGAAGGCCGGGTCGATCATGTCCGCGCCGTCTTCCAAGACCGCGGCGACGAAGCGCAGAAAGCGCGACTCGGGGTTGTTCTTATGGATGAAGCCGTAGGCGGGCGGCGGCTCGACCGCGCGGATGATCTTGCGTATCTCGTTGATGTAAATCTCGTGCGGGAACTGCGTCCAGAAGATGATGCGCGCCGCGGGGAATTCGCGCCACACCGCGCGCGCCGCCTTGACGCCCGACAAGCGCGGCATCTGGATGTCGAAGACGCACAATTCGGGCCGCTCTTTGAGCGCAAGCTGCACGGCCTCCTCGCCGTCCGCCGCCTCGACGACGGGCGCGTGCGCCGGGAACTCACGCTCCAAAAGCTCACGCAGGTAACGCCGCTGCGCCACGTTGTCTTCGGCAATCAGGATGGACATGAGATCAGATGTCGGATGTCGAATGTCAGAGGTCAGTAAGCACGGTCTCGGATTCGACGCTCTACGCCGCCGTGCTCCGATTCTAGCAGAACTCTCACGTCCGACATCTAGCATCACGTATCTGTTTTTTGAATGTGGTTAGCCACAGGAGCGCCTGTCGGGAAAGACACGCCCGTGTGAGACGTGCGGCTGCGCGCGCGCACTGTTGGCCCCCGCATCGCCGCGCGTCCGGCGGGTGGGGATAATCGCGTGCGGGGCGGCAGGGGCGCGCAAGTCCGACGCGGGCCGCCGCGCCGCCCGGCCCGACGGGGTGCGGGGCGCGCGTCTGGGGAGGGGCGCGCCCCGCACAGGGCCGAACACGATGATGAGAAGCTTCCTGCACAAACGCGGCTTAAGGAAGATGGCGGCGGGCGCGGCGGGCCTGCTCGTCGCGTCGCTCGCTTCGGCGGCGTGGCGCTGGACGCACGAGCCCCGCGTGTGGTCGCCGGGCGAAGTTCCGGTCGCGTTCTGGGCATGGCGCGCCGAGACGCCTTCGGACGAAGACTTGGCGCGGGCCTTCGGCGTGACGGGCGCGCGCGCACTCTTCCTGCGCGCGGGCCAGCTCGATTACGAGACGGGGCGCGTCGCGCGCGTCCGCACGGTGGAAGGAAGGCTCCCGGCCCGCGTCGAGCTGCACCTCGTCTACAACGGGACGCGCTCGCTGCTCGCGGAGTTCGAGCGGGTGGACGAGGAATCTCTGGCCGTCGCCATCGCCGAGACTTTTCGGAAGGATACGGAGCGCGCGCGGCGCGACGGCGCGGTTGTCTCCGGGCTCCAGTTGGATTTGGACGTGCCGACGCGGCTGCTCGCGCGCTACGGGCGCGTGCTGCGCGCGGTGCGCGCGAGGGTGCCGCGTGAGTCGAAGCTTTCGCTGACGGGCTTGACGACGTGGATGAATTCGGCGGAGCTGCGGGGCATGCTCGACGCCGTGGACTTCTGGGCTCCGCAGTTTTACGGCGCGGAGATTCCCGTCACGCTGGAGAGAATCGTCCCCATCGCTTCGCCGCGCTCAATCGAGCGCGAGGTCGGGCGCGCGCGCTCGCTGGGCAAACCCTTCTACGCGGGGCTCGCCGCTTACGGCCACGCGCTGCTCTATTCGGCGAAGGGGCGGCTGCTGTCGCTGCACGGCGATCTCGACCCGGCGCGCGTGGCCTCGGCGCGGAGTCTCGAATTAATCGAGCGGCGCGCGTTCGAGGGGCGCGCGGCGCAAGACGGAGGGGGGAGCGACGCGCCGCGTGCGAGCGAGTGGCGCTACGTGTTCCGCGCGCGGGAAGACGCGGTGGTGGACGGCGTCGTGGTACGCGCGGGCGAACAACTCGTCCTCGACTTGCCGAGCAGCGAAGCCCTGCGCGCTGGCGTCCGTTGGGTACGCCGGCTCGCGGGCGAGAAGCTGCTCGGCATCTGCCTCTTCCGCCTCCCCGTGCGAGGGGATGACACAACGCTCAACCTCGCGCAGCTCGCCGCCGCGCTCCGCGACGAAGAGGCGGTCGTCGGCGCGCGTCTGGGCGTCGAGGCCGACGACGTGGCCGGGGGGCCGAAGTCGGCGCGCGCCGCCGGGCAACTGCTGCTCACGGCGACAAACGCGGGCGCGGCGGGCGCACTCTTCGGCGAAGACGCGCTGGCCGTCACGCTGCTCGTCCCGCGCGGAAGCGTGCGCGGCGTCTCGAGCCTCGACGGCTTCGACTCGTTCGAGACGCTCTGTGCGACGACGGACACTGGGACGGGCGGGCGCGTCGCGATGGGCGAGATGAAAGCCGGTGAAATGGAAGCAGGCGAGAGGGAAGCGGGCCTGCGCCCGTGCGCCCCGGCGCGCGCGAGTGTGATTCGTTTACGGGCGCGGGGCTGGGCGAGCGGCGCGACGGCGAGCGTCGGGCTGAGCTTCGAGGGCGACCCGCCCGCAGAGCTTTCGGCGACGATCACGGCGCGGGCCGACGACGGGCGCACGTGGGAGCAGACACAAAGGTTGAAATGGAGAGGGGCGGACGGACGATGAAGCACACAGCGCAGTCGCGCATCACGCGGCGCATCGCAAGGGCACGACACTTTCGGGGGGCGCGGCACTTTCTTCGCTCTCAATCACGAAGCCTCCGCCGTCGCCTCGTCGGGGCGTCGCTCGGCGCGTTCGTCCTCTTCGTCGTCGGCGCGGGCGTTGCCGTCGGCTGCGGCTGGGTGGGCACGCAGCATTCGGTGCGCTTCAACGGCTGGCTCGATGAGAAGGACTTCAGCCGACTGCCGCCGCTACCCTTCAGCGCGCGCGTGAAGACGAAGGATGTAGACGCGGACGAAGAAGAGTGGGAGGAAAGTTACGAGCGACAGAAGGAGCTTGCGAAAGAGGTGGACGCGCTCTGGCGGCGGGCGGACTTTGCCGCGGAGGGGGGCGAGCTCGAAGCGGCGCGGAAACTTCTGAACGAATATCTCGGACGCGCCGGCGATGATGGGTGCGGTGAAAATGAAAGTTGGGCGGCGGGCGGTTGCGTGCTCGACCGGCGCAACTCCGCCGCCGACCAGCTCGACGCGCTCGCGGCGCTCGAACGTGGCGCGAGCGCGCAGGCAGTGCGTGCCTACCTCTCGGCGCGGCACGCTTACGACTTCTGGCTGCGCGTTAAAGAAAGCGGGAAGACAAACGCCCCCGCGCCAGCCGTCACGGCGGAAGGCAGTGGGGAAGAGCAGAAGAAGGCCGACGGTGAAGAAGGCAAGGCCGCGACGGCGGACGAGGTGCGCGTGGCGCTCGAACTCGTCCCGCGTCACGCGAGCCTCGACGACAACGTCGAGTACCTGCGCGCGGCGGTGCTCTACCGCGAGGACAAATACGCGGAGGCCGGCGAAGCCTTCAAGCAGTTGGCCGTGCGTCACCCGCGCAGCGAGAAGCGCGAGGCCGCGCTCTACATGACGGGGCTCCTCAGCCTGAAGCAGAGCAAGAGCTACACGGGCGAGCACGCCGCCGCCGAAGAGAGCTGCCCGGACTGCCGCGACGAGGCGTGGCGCGCGGCTGTCGCGTCCTTCCGCCGCCTGCTCTCGGAGTACCCGCGCGGGCGCTTCGGGGGCGAAGCGCGCGGGTGGCTCGGCTACCTCCACCTGCGCGTCGGCGAGACGGCGGAAGGGCTCGCTGAGTATTACCGACTTCTCGCCGACGAGCGCGACGAGTCAGCGCGCGCCGAAGGCGTCATCTCGCTCAAGCTCGCGCGCGGCGTGGCCGCGGAGCCCGACATGGAGCGGCTCGAAGCCCTCCTCGCCGCAGAGCCGCGCGTGGCGCTCGCCTACGCCTACCACGAAATATACAGCTACACGTTGCCGGAAGGTTCGGGCATCGAAGTTCCCGAGGAGCTGAACCCGTACCGCTATTTCAAGAATAAGGAAGGCTTCGACTTTTATACCTCCGATTACTACCACAAGTATTACGAATGGGAGGAGAAAGAGCGCGAGAAGATACGGCGCGCTTCAGAAGAGAAGGCGCTCCGGCGCGTCGCGGCCTTCGCCACGCGTATGATGCGGCGCTCGCCGGGCGCGGCGGTCGGCGGCGGCTTCGCCCTGCGTCTCGCGCAAGTTCAGCTCGAACTCGACGATGCGCGGGCGGCGCGCGAGCTGGCGCAGCGCGCTCTCTCGCTCGGCGCGGCGGGCGACGAGCGCGCCGCGGCGATGTGGGTCAAGGGCGTGGCCGAGCAGCGCCTCGGCGACTACGCCGCCGCGCGGCGGACGCTCTCGGCGCTCGTCAGGGAGTTCCCCGGGGGCGACCTGACTGAAGGCGCACGCCGCCTCATCGCCGTCGCGGCGGAGGACGCGGGCGACCTCGACGCGGCGCTCGAACAGTACCTCGCGCTCGAATACGAGACCGACGTCGCCTACTTCGTGGACGTGCTCCTGACGCCCGAACAGCTCGACGCCTTCATCTCCCGACACCCGAACATCCCGCAGCGAGACATGCTGCTCTACTCGCTCGGCGTCCGACACCTCCGGCTCCACCACTTCGGAGAGGCGCGCGCCGCCTACGCGCGCGTGCTCACGAAGAACACGGAGGGCAACTACGACTTCTCTTACGGCGGCGGGTGCGAGCCGTATCCGGGCGCGGCGGCCCGGCGCTGCCCCGACCCGAAGGAGCCCGGCGAGGAAGAGGCGAACGCCGTCCTCGGTCGCTGGGTCTTGCGC
>JAIVJM010000172.1 GCA_020199995.1 Acidobacteriota bacterium
CCGGAGAGCCGATTGTTCTTGAAGATGAAGCTCTGTTTACCAAGATCGTTGAGCGTAGACGCGGCGGCTTCTGTTATGAGGCCAACGGTCTGTTTGCCGCCCTGTTGCGTGAACTGGGCTTTGATGTCGCCATGCTGTCAGCCGGAGTTGCGAAGGCAGAAGGCGGCTTCGGCCCGGACTTCGACCACATGGTGCTGGTGGTTTCGTTAGCTCAGCGTTGGTTGGTGGACGTGGGCTTTGGTGATTCATTCATGGAACCGCTGCTGCTTGATGACCGTGGCGAGCAGGTGGAGGGTGAACGCGCCTACCGCATTCTTCCAGACGGCGCTCACCTGATTCTGTCGCAGCGTGATAATGGGGAAGAATGGGAGGCTCAGTATCGCTTTACCTTACAGCCCCATGAGTATGCCGACTATGCAGAGATGTGCCGCTATCACCAGACTTCGCCGCAGTCGCATTTCACCAGAGCACGCATCTGCTCGCGGGCGATACGTGAAGGGCGAATCACATTGAGCGAGATGCGTTTTATCACAACGTCTAAGGATGGCGGGCGACAAGAGCGAGTCTTAACGAGTCAGGAAGAGTACGCAGCCATACTGCGAGAGCATTTCGGCATTGAAATGACAAGCTAATGCTCTCGAGACTCTTAAGTATTTACGCTGCGCCTAACAACTCATTCAACCAGCCGATTCGTCAGCATTCTTTAAAAGGGAGCAGCCAGTGCTTCTATTGATTTGAAACCTTGCACAGAACGCTTACGTATCTACGCAGCTAAAGTCTTTCGCGCACGTTCCGCCCGGTTCAAAAAGTGAATGGAGAAAGATATGAGAATACGGATTTTTGTAAGGCTAGCAGCCATGATGGCGCTCTGCATGGCGGCAGTAGCGCTCGTCTCTGCGCTTGCAGTTCAGACCCAAACGACTACAACACCACAGGCACAGGCGGCGACGCCTTCGGCGCTCTTGATTCTCAATAAAATCGAGAACACGCTGGCTATTGTTGACCCTGCGACGTTGAAAGTCCTGGGGAAAGTCCCCACGGGAGAGGGGCCGCACGAGGTCGTGGCCTCCGCAGACGGTCGCACGGCTTACGTAGCCAATTACGGCACACAGCAGAAGGCAGGCAATTCAATCTCCATCATAGACATCTCTGCGCGGCGTGAGATAAAGCGCCTTGAACTGGGGCCGCTCCTTCGTCCTCACGGGATAGTTCTGTCGAAGGGAAAAGTCTATTTCACGGCGGAGGTCAATCGCGTCATAGCGCGTTACGACCCCGCAACGGATCGCGTTGACTGGATTATGGGCACGGGGCAATCAATCACTCACATGCTCGTCCTAACGCCGGACGGACGCCGCGCCTACACGGCCAACATCTTCTCCGGCACAGTCACCTCCATAGACTTCACTCTGCCCGTGCCGCAACAGGTCTCGCAGATTGAAGTGGGCAAGCAGCCCGAAGGGATTGACATCTCGCCGGACGGTCGCGAACTCTGGGTCGGACAGAACGGCGACGGCCAGATTTCCATCATCGATACCGCCACCAACAAGGTCAAAGAGAGCATCAAGGTCGGTGAAGTTCCCATACGCGTCAAGTTCACGCCCGACGGCAAGCGCGTGCTAGTCTCTGACCCGAAAGCAGGCGAGTTGATAATCCTGGACGCGGCCACGCGCAAGGAACTTAAACGCCTGAAGGTCGAAGGCACGCCCGTAGGCATACTCATAACCCCGGACGGAGGCCGCGCCTTCATCGCAGCCATACAGGCCAACAAGGTTCTGGTGATTGATATGACAAAGCTCGAAGTCACAGCCACAATAGAACCGGGCCAGGGCCCGGATGGCCTTGCCTGGGCCGCAGGCTCCCAAAGGGACGCCACGACCCAGGCCAGACCCACGACAGGCGCTCAGCAGTAAAAGCAATTCAGACACGAGCGCACGCGCCCGTGAAAGTTGCTAAGCAGTGGTGAATGAATGAGAGAGCATAGAACATTTAAGTGCGCTGCGGTCCTGCTGCTGTTAATCGCCTCTATCACCACCTCAGGGCAGGCTGAGCTGCCTAAATCAAGGTTGATGCCGTGCCGCGCCCAGCCTTCTCTCGTCGGTAAATGCTTTACCGTGCGCGGTCGGTTGTCGCTGTACAACGGAGCACCGACCATCAGATTGTGGAGGGCAGGCACCCGGCGTATGCTGGGGGTCTCGGGCAGTTATTCGCAAGATGGCTACAGCAGCATACCGGAAGAGCTGGAAAAGAAGCTCGATTGGGAGAATGAAGTATGGGGAGATTTTCTGGTCTGCCCATTCACACGGCAGCGACCGAAGGAAATGCAGATGATATGTATTGAAGATGGAAAGAATATCGTCGTGCGTAAGCGGCGTTGAATCATTCTCAGGTGGTCGCCCCCTTAACAACTCATTCGACCTGAACATCCTGACAGCAATCTTTCCATGCTCCGGCTGGTGCAAACCATCAAGACTTAAAGGTTCTGTAAGATTGTCGGGCACTGTGGCATGGCGGCACTCCTGGGGAATAGATGCACATTACTCTCCAGCACAAACATTCCACTCGTCGCAATGCCTCCTACATGGAAGTACAACATCATCCTTATCGCTGGCAGCTCTGCGAACTGGATTGTCGGGCTTGTATGTTTCGGGCTGCTGCGTACCTTGCGAACTGCTAAGCCTGCACTACGCTTTTTCCTCTGGCTCTCTATGTGTGTGAATCTGTTTCTCGCTTCCACATACATGACAGTAGCTCCCATCATCAAGTACGGGGATTCGTACTTTCTTATTTATAAGCTTACCGGACAATTGTTCTGGCGAATTGGTGTGGTGTTAGTGGGCGGGATAATCTGCTGGCTCGTTTTTCGGCTTTGTCGCACAGAGCTGCACAGGCTGCTTGGCTTTGGAGGGCGTGCCGCGCGGTCAATTGCATGGCAACTTGTCGTGCCCGCTTACATAACCGGAGGGGTCATTACGGTCACGTCAGGCATGTTCAGCCAGCTTGATTTTAAATGGGCGCAACTTCAGGCGGCGGGCGGCACTTTCGGTCTCACAGCGTGGCTCTTACTCCTGCCGCTCACGATTCCTGAAGCGCCCGCGTCTGTGGAGCATCCTTTCGTGGTTCCCAGAAGTATAGGGTGGATTGTAGCCGGAGTGCTGGCCGGTCTAATCTTTATAGGTGTCCTGGGGCCTGGTATTCCCACGTAAGTTTTTATCCTGAGGTTCCGGCGGCGTTAGATAAGTCATCACCAGGTGCTTGGCAACTCATTCGGCCCGCGCACGAATAGCATTGCTTTCATCCATAAGACTTTGTTATTACAGGCGTTCTGTTAATTCGGGCGTTAGATGACTGGCCACGTCGGAACACTTATGGATTTGAATGACTTCAAAAACCTGGCCGAAGCGTTTCAGGCAATTGCGATTGGCCTGGCTGTCATCATTGGCGGCATCTGGGCATTTTACCGTTTCTGGTCGTTACAGGAGATGGGAAGGGCCAGATGGGAACTGGAGAAATTACAGAAATCTCTCACGGAGCGAGCGACTATCAACGTGTCGCTCTTCGCACGTTCAGAAACTAATCCGGGCGGGAGTGGATACTACATAGAAGTGGCAGCGTCATTAACCAATATAGGCAACAGGACAGAGGTTCTTAACTGGTCGGATGGAGGTGTTTTTACCGCGCCGGTTTTAGGGCGAGATAAAGGCAATGTAGTTTTAGGAGAGTTGATTAAAACCAATCAGG
>JAIVJM010000227.1 GCA_020199995.1 Acidobacteriota bacterium
GTTCTCCTCTCTGTCAACGACAAGGTATGTAAGTGTGAAGCCGCCCAACCGGTTGAGTTGACGCGGCGGCGCGGTCAGTACCACCTGCGTTAGCGGGTGGGTAGTTGCGAAACACGTCCTCACCGCTCGCGTCCAATTGATTGGTTTGGGCGTATTTCTGCAACAAAGCCGCTACATCTGCCCAGCGGTGAGCACGAGCCAAACATCAGACTTAGGCGCAGGTTAGAGTCTCTTAACCTTCTTAACTTTCTTGGACGCTCCACTTGTTTTCCGTTTGGACTTAAGCGATCGAAGCTCCTGCGCAAAATACCACTGATGACCCTCGGGATCCTCAGCGCCATAACGTCGGTGACCATATTCCGTAGTTGCCGGAACCTCGATGATGACCGCTCCTGCTTTCCTAGCGCGCTCAAAGTGTTTATCAACATCGTCGATATTGACGTAAAGACTCTGCGTGGCTTGGCCGAGCCGCTTCGGGTTTCGATAGCCGCATGGCGGGCGGCCCATCATGCCCGTGTCGTCGCCAAGCTGCATCGCGGCGTGAGTGATCTTGCCATCAGGACCTCGCATCTGCGCGCCATACTTTCGAAATCCGAAGGCTTTGGTCAAAAACTTCAGCGCGATGTCAACGTTTTCGTAGTAGAGGTGCGGTGTGATTGCCATTATTTGTGTTTCTTCCTGCTTGACGATAAGGCGCGATTCCGTGCGGTCTCACGACACGTTCGGCGCGGCTGAAAACAAGCTACTTTGCGTCGGTCTTCGGCGCGAATCGTTTCTGAAGGCGCTGTAAGGTGAACGCATTTCCCCGATTGAAGAAGTCGCGCATCTTTTTTGATTGTTCGTCGTTGCCAAAGCCCAGGCTCACCACGCGCACGCGAGTCGTCTTGTCCGGTAATGCCTCAAAATAAACCACCGTCCACATGTTCTTGATGGCGTTCGCAAACGGAAACGCGGCGGGTGCTTTCGAAACTTTGAAAGACAGCATACGCATCGGCTCATAGCTGATGATTGTATTGTGGATTGCTTTGTCATCATCGACCGTGCCCTTTGCGTCGTACTGGATTCTCATTGTGCCGCCAAGCTTGAAATCCACTGCGGCATGGGCAGCCATCCATGACTCGATGCCTTCTTTGGTTGTGAACGCAGCCCAGACTTGCTCGGCAGACGCGTTGACTATTCCTTCGTGAACCAAGGAATCTTCGGTTTGCGACCGGGCCGCGCCGTACAGCGTTAGTAACATAATGACCAGCACCACTTTGCATCTCATAGGATTTGCCCTTTCCTCCGTGATGGTACTAACGGTTAGTTTATGATCAGGAAGAGGCTGGATGATTGTAAAAAATTAACCTCTTCAGTTAACGATCATGTGATTCTCGTTTGCGTCTCGATGCTTAAGGTAATCGGTCGGAGTGGAGGTACTAAACGACTGAAAGTCTTTAATCATATGAGCCTGGTCATAGTAGCCACAGCGCTGCGCCACTTCGGCCCAATTGACTTGCGCACGATCTTTAACGAGGTGAATAACCGACTGAAACCTAAGGATGCGCGCGAGAAGCTTGGGCGTGGTGCCAACACTTTTCTTAAACCGAGTTATGAAATGCTTGTTGCTAAAACCCGAACTGCGGCTCAATTCGGCGACGGTCCGCCGACTATCAGCACTATGAAGTTTCGGCAAAACGAATTCGACCAACGGGTCAATTCGCTCACGATCCAGTTGTTGCATCAGCCCGGTTTCGACAAGACGAACTTTGTCACGGTCCCTCTTCGCAAAGAACAGGCGTTCATGAAGTTCGGTTATCCAACCTCCAAAAACCTGCTCACACTCGATCACCCTGTTGCTTAACTCAAAGACGGGAAGACGCAAAAAAGGGGTGGCGCCACCTGGACGGAATCGAATTCCCAAAAGATTGGTCTGACCGGTTGGTTCAATGAGGAGCGGGCTCTCTTGCAGGCCGGCAATCCAGCAACTGCGAAACAGTTCAAATTTGGCGTGATTGTGCTTGTTGAGGAGTTTATGAGGATTATCGAAATTGAAGATCAACTCAATCGCGCCATTAGGCAGAACCATCTCGCGGCTAAGCCCGAGGACACCATTAAGAATCCAGACATTCCTCGCGGTGTTAGTTAGCTCACCTCAAGCCTTGTTTCGACAACGGCAGTGAGCGGATTTATTTCCCCGCCACGGCGAAGATTTCGTTGGCTAGCGGCGCAGGACCGGAGGCAGCCCGGGCTCGCCCAAACCCGCTGGCGGAAATTCAGTATTCAGGAAATGAAGTTCGACTTGCTTCGGCGCTTCCGAAATTCGCACCGGCCTATATTCTCAAAAATCTTTTCCGCGGCGCGATCAAGCATATTCTGCTCGTGTTGTCGTTCTGCATATTCGTGCGATGCCGCCTTTCTCCGGACCAATGGACCAGACGGTCGTTCCGCCTGTGGGCTTGCCATCCGAGTCGGCCCAGGTGAACGCTGTACCGCCCCACTCCTGGACATCGATGCCGAGATGACGCTTGTACCAAGCCTGCAGCGCAGGTGCATCCTTTGCCTTGAAAAAGATACCGCCGATGCCAGTGACTCGCTTCATGTGAACCTCCGATGTGTGGTGTTTGGGGGGTGACGGTTGCCCTGCGGCCTAACGCTGCGCTCATCGGCTCGCCCACGCAACTACCGATAAAGGCCGCTCACCGGCGAGTCCGCTGCAAGCGCGTGGGTCGGCTGCCCGATACAGAAAACTAGGGTCTTTGAGTTCATTCCGATCCACTCAACTGACGGACGAGCTTTTCTGCTTCCAGAGTTCGCCACAACGCCAAGGCGTAATAAGCGCTGGCCTCGCCGCCGATCAAATCAAGGCGTCGCTTTGTTTCCATCTTCTCAACCGGATAAGACTTTCCCCGGACAAAGATGCCGGTTTCTTTAGGAGCCTCTTCATCCGAGAGATTTCTCGTCAGCACGCTCAACCGATCTAGATATACTTTAAATTCTTTATCAGAAAGACCGTCAATCCAAGACTTGAATTCTTTGGGCACACTCCAGCGCTCTGCCTGCGGAATCTTCTCACTGACAACTCGAGCCATGATCATCTTTGCTCTGGCAAATTGGTCATTCTCTTTCATCAGACCCTCGCATCAAGGTAGCAGCTCAACGCCAGCCAACATATCGAGGATGGGTTTAGCTTTGATGCCGGGAATAGCCGTGCTACCGATATGTTGGAGATCTATGATGAGGCGACCGGCGGCGGCAGTGATACGCCTCTCCTCTTCTCGGTAAAGGTCAGCCCAAAGCGAACTATATTCACTTAAGCGAACTACGTTGTTTTCGAGTCCGAGCACACCCTGGCTGTTCTCTTTACTCATAAGAAACTCTGCGAGTATTGCGGCCTAACGATGGCCTTCAGCTGCGGCGCGCGATCAGCATCCGACCTGAAGGGATAACGTTACTTAAGAAACACGCTATCGCGCCGTCAGCGGCAAGGCTTTGTTAGGCATCGCCCTTGGTGGGTCGAAGGTCGTTTCGGTTCTCTTTCGTAACTCTGATGAGAAAGCGCAAGGCTTGATTCACGGCGTCCGCATCGGGAAACGCATCTGCCACATCAGACTCAAGTCGAATTACATTGCCGAAGCTCTTACGGCCTGGCCCAAGCTTCCTTATACGGAGAGCTCGCAGATCATATTCAGGCCGAAGCTCATCTTCCAATTCTGATTCAATCTTCTTCATAAGCTTTTCTTTCAGCGGATGTCAATTCTCTCGCACTAATCAAGCGAACGACATCCCCTCTTTCTGTGTACGATACAATCAACAATCGGCCAACTTCCGATGTTCCAATGACGAGATAGCGATTCTCATCAGCCGAATGGTCGGGGTCATAAAAATCAATGTAGAGGGGATCGGCGAAGACGCTAGAAGCCTCTTCAAACGGCACTCCATGCTTCTCAAGATTACTGGTCGCCTTTCCTTCGTCCCACTCATAATCCACGAAACGCAGTATAGCATCCGGCTTTCAGCCCTGAGGTGCCGAGAAATGCCTAACGATGGCCTTCAGCTGGCGCTCGATCAGCATTCAAGCAGCGGGGAATAAGGTTAATTTGAGAGCACGTTATCGCGCCGTCAGCTGCAAGCGCTTATAGGTTAAGGCGGTTCCTTTTCCTCTTTTGTCAACCGGCTTTTCGTTTTAGGGTTGCAGCGGTGGCAAGGAACATGCGGAGCGGATGTGACGAATCTGCAAGCTTAAGCGCGCGAACCAACCATATAGTAAAATATTCGAATTTCTCGACTCGACAGCGAAGCCGAAAGAGTTCCCCTTGCTCAATCCCGGCTACCGCGGAGGCGTCAGGGAAGGTGGCGACAAGAGCATTGCGTTTCCCACCATCGGCAATGTGAATCGCTACGCCCCCACTGCTCAACTGAATTAGATCACCCAGTCTCGCCTCCATTTCGACGATAGTGCCATCGTGTTTGGCGCTGGCTGCTTTGGCATTCGCTACATACTCGCGATACAGCAGGTTAGCTGAAGGAACGTTGGAAGCACCGATTGCGGGTTCTGGACCGATATTCTGCGGTGGAGCCAGCGTGCAGAAGCTCAACCACACCGTCTTAAACTCATATTTGTCGAAGGCACACTGAAGTTGAATTTTGTCGCCCGCATGGACCCCGCGTAAGTCATCTTGACGGGGAAAGGTGGCAATGGCGATGCGATTCCCGTCATCGGCAAGATGTACAGCAGCCTCACCATGCTCTAACCGGATGATTTGACCGACGAGTCCTTCCAGCGCGACGGTCTTGCCCTGATATTTGGCCGTAGCGTCAATCGGATTGTCGTTGAACTCACGGTAAAGACGATTTGCAGATAGAATGCTTACCGAACTCCCTTCACCCGCCCTCCGCGAAGGCTCACGTGGCGAAGAGGAGTTGCAGCTAAGAGCTGCCACGGTTAAGACAATTGAGCAGGCAATCCGTATCCACTCGCATGCTGGAAAGAAACTTTTGCGTAGATTACGATTGTTGACGCACAAGCTAAAGGGTTCGATGTGCATATCGGGTCTCCTGTTATTGAGTAATAACTGCGCAATAAGCGCCGCCTAACACCGGAATTGAGATGCCGCTGCGAGCCTGAGCAAGCACGGCGTCTCGCGGATGACATTGCCGCGATGAGCGGTCATCTCCAATGACTTGTTAGCCCGCGCCTACGATGCAAAAGCCGCCTTCGCAATGCGGAGCATATCTCCACTTTCGGAGTAACCTTTGCTCTCAACTTCTTGCGATATGTTTTCGGCTTCGATAGACAACGGTTTCCAGATGCGATTTTTGTAAATTGTTAGTACGACCGCAAGCATGATTGTTAAAACACGCGCGACATTCGCCAGCCAGCCACCTAGAGCCGTGTCGTCAATGGCGAATACTTCCCACCACAGATTCATCAAACCGTGCAAGCCGAAGATTGCCCACAGATTGTCTTGCCACTTCATAAATATCCAGCAGCCGATTATGCTGCCGATTCCTGTGACCGCAAGAATACCGATTAACTCTCCGACGCTTTCAGCTTGATACACATGGACGAGAGCAAACAGCACGGAAGGCACAAGGGCAGCAATCCAGAAACCGAGCCGCGCACGCCGGTAAAGCTGCCGGAACATATAACCGCGAAACAACACTTCTTCGGCAAACGGAGCAATGAAGCAGCCTACTAGAACGCTCGCCGCAGACATCTTACGGTTCAGATTTGAGGTTAGAGCGAAAGCTAGCAACATTGGCAAGGCGGCAATGAAAGAGAAAACAAACGCACGCTTGACGGGCACACGCAATCCCAGTTCACGCCACGCGGCTCTCAAGCCGACATGATGCGCCAACGAAATTCCGAAGAAGCAAATCGCAATCTGGAGCAGGTTTGCCAAGCCGTTCACAACGTACCACTGAAAAATTCGCCGTAAGCCGATCAACCGCAAAAAGTCATGCAAGTTGACGGCAATGAGGAAAACAACTGAAGCAATGACGGCATACCATTTACGAGAATGTAATTGTTTCATCTTCTTAACCTTTCGATACGCGAAGCGGGCTAACGCCCATTAGACCGCCAGCAGCGGTCTAACATAGCTATGGGACGGTCATTACCGCTCTTGGCGGTCTAACACCCTTTAAGGCATAAAATACCGCTACCGGCGGTCTAATATAGCGTTCATATGATAATTACCGCTAACCACACCTAAACTCAACCCTTGATTTCACGAATGGTTTTAATTCCACAAAAAAGGTTCAACTGTGGAATAGCTATGCACAAAGCAGCGGATCCGTTGAATCAAGGATTATTCAAAAAGTATAATTATTACCAGCCTGAGCATATCCATCCCCGAAATACCAATAAGCGCCAAACTAGTATTCTACCGCGGAAGTAACGCGCAAGTACGGACTCGGTGGTATTATGCGGCACTCTTCGTAGCACCACCAGGTTATTATCTTTAACCTTCCGCTTCACAGCACACCTCTGCTGTAATTCACCCCGACAAGTATCAGCCCCGATAGCGCATCACTCAACACGTTTTGAGTTAATGCGAATTCATCCACTGCTTAAAAAATGGTGGGCTCTCCGAAGTCTCTTAAAAAGGCAGCAGGGCGCGGCGGGCGAGCTTGCGCTTGAGGTTGAGGTAGCCCTGATCCCCGGCGACGAGCTCGCGCAGCGTGCGGCGCACGCCGGGCAGGAGGCGCGCGAGGTCGATCATGCGCGAGGTGAAGGGCGCGCCGAAGAACTCGCCGTAAAACCTCTCGCGCATCTCGGAGGCGCGGCGCAACTCGCGGACGAAGTCCGCGCGGCAGCGCTCTTCGTAATCGTCCAAACGTCCCGCGAGAAAACTTTCCGCGAAGAGTTCCGCCGAGCGCAGCGCGTAGTAGATGCCCTCGCCCGTGACGGGGTCGGCGAAGCCCGCGGCGTCGCCGACGAGCGCCCAGCCGTCGCCGCAGACGCGGCGCGCGTCCCACGTCTCAGGCGCGAGACCCGGAATGCGCGCGGCGTAAGCATCGACCGTCGCGCGCAGCTTCTCTTCGGCGGTCGCGCGCAGTTTTTTATCGACCGCGCCGCGTCGTTGCTCTCCCGCCGACCAGAGCGGGGCGGAGTCGTCTTCGCGCTGCGCGTAGTAGCCGATCATGAAGTCCCACAGCAACTCGTCGAGCGCGCGGTGGTCGAAGGCGTCCTGCGTGGTGGCGATGCCGAAGGAGACGTGATCGAGGCGCGGGAAAGCCCACGCGTAGCCGACCCAGCCGGGCAGGAAGGCGATGACCGTCGGAGCCTCGTCAGCGCGCGGCAGCGGCGCGCGGTAGCCGAAGGCGACCTCCATCTCGCTGTTCGGCAGCGCGCCCGCCAGACGCCGCGCGACGGGGCTGTTCGCGCCGTCCGCCGCGACGAGCACGCGCCCGCGCCACGCGCTTTTCTTATCGCGCGTGCGAACCGTCCACGGCTCGCCTTCCCGTCGGTCGAAGTCTGCCGAGACGCGCACGTCGAAGATGCACGCGCCCGCGGAGCGCGCACGTTCTCTCAGGTGCGAATCGAAAGCCGTGCGCGAGTAGATGGCGAAGGGATCGCGCAAGGAGAGGCGGACGCGCCCGCCCGCCGGCGAAAACATCTCGACCTCCGAGACGGTGCGCCCCGCCGCGTCGAGCAGGTGCGGGTAAGCCTTCAGCGCCTTCGACGTGACGCCGCCGCCGCACGCCTTCGGCTCGCCCGCAGGGCGACCGTCGAAGAGCGCGACCTTCGCGCCGCCGCGCGCGAGCAGCTCCGCCGCGAAAGACCCCGCGGGTCCCGCGCCGACGATCAGCAGATCGAAATCTTCTTTGTCAGTCAACGTCACACCGCACACGCACGCTCGCCGAGCGCCGGAAGAATTCTCGATGAACGCGCTAGCGAAATCCGTCCCTCGAATCAGGCTAGCGCGCCTTATCCTACAGCAGCGCCACGCTCTTTTCACGCGGGCGGTCTCGCCCTGCCGAGCCGACTTAACGCGGCGCGCTCGTCGTGTGTTAAAATCCGCGCATCCCCTGAAGATTATTTCGTCGAACGCCGCCGCCGCGTCGCCCGCGCAAGTTCCCTTCGCTCGTTCCGAGGCGGCGCGAGGACGGCATCGGCATGATCGAGATGGCTGCCGGATCACTCGTCTACGTCGGCGTCGCGCCGCACCCGCCCATCATGGTTCCGGAGGTGGGGCGCGACGCCGCGCGCGAAGTCGCGGGCTCGATAGACGCGATGCGCGTGCTCGCCGAGCGCGTCAGAGCGTGCGGCGCGGAGACCGTCGTCATCGTCTCGCCGCACGCGCCGCTCGAAGCGCGCGCCTTCGTCGCCTACCGCGACGCGGAGCTGCGCGGCAGCTTCGCCCCCTTCCGCGCGCCGCACGCGACCGTCTCAGCCCCGCTCGACGCGGAACTGCTCGACGCGATCGAGCGCGGCGCAGCCGCGGACGGTTTCGAGATCGCGCCGCTCGAAGGCTACGGGCTCGATCACGGCACAGCCGTGCCGCTCTACTTCCTGCTCCGCAACGGCTGGCGCGGCTCGCTCGTCGCGCTCGGCTACAGCTTCCTCCCCGACCAGGATCACATCCGCTTCGGCGACTCCCTGCGCCGCGCGGCTGACGCCGTCGGTCGCCCTGTCGCCCTCGTCGCCAGCGGCGATCTCAGTCACCGCCTGACGCGCGACGCGCCCGCGGGCTACCAGGAGAAGGCGCACCTGTTCGACGAGGAGGTGGTCGGCAGTTTACGCGCCCGCGAGCCGCACAGGATCGCGGAGATCGATCAGAGCCTGCGGCGACTCGCGGGCGAGTGCGGCTACCGCTCGATGCTCGTCGCCGTCGGCGCGGCGCAAGGCTTGCGCGCGGACTGCGAGGTGCTGCATTACGAAGCCCCGTTCGGAGTCGGCTACATGGTCGCGCAACTCGCGCGCGGCGCGACGGGGGCGGAAGACGACAATGACGCGAGCTCACGCCGGACGGGTCGCGTCGAGGAAGATCGGGCGGATTTTAATCAGAAAACCTCTGATCAAAATTCCGGCGACGAGGCTTCTGATCGAACGTCCGCCGCCGCCGCGAGCACGGCGGGCGTAGCTGAAGAGTCTGGCAAAGAGTTGCCCGCGCTCGCGCGGCGCGCTGTCGAAAGTTACGTGCGAGGCGAGCGCCTCCCGCGCGGCGACGACGCGCACGACGCGCCCTTGCTCGATCAACCCGCGGCTTGCTTCGTCTCGATCAAAACCGACGACGGCGAGCTGCGCGGCTGCATCGGCACGGTCGAGCCCGCGCGCGCGAGCCTCGCCGAAGAGTTGATCGCGAACGCCGTCAGCGCGGCGACGCGCGACCCGCGCTTCCGGCCCGTTTCGGCGCAGGAGCTGCCGCGCCTGCGCTACTCGGTAGACGTGCTCTCGGAGCCGGAGCCCGCGCAGTTCGAAGACCTTGACCCGAAAGACTACGGCGTGATCGTCGAGGACGAAGCAGGCGCGCGGCGCGGGCTGCTGCTGCCGGACATCGAGGGCGTCGAGACGGCGGCGCAGCAGGTGCAGATCGCCGCGCGCAAGGCAGGAATCTCGCCGCGCGAGCCCGTCAGGCTCTACCGCTTCCGCGTGCGGCGTTTTCCGGAATCAACCAGCTCGAACGAACAGACAAAATAAAGGAGCAACTCTCATGGCGAACGAAAATCAGATCGGCACGGATAGCAACGAGCCCTCCGAGCCCGACTACCAGCAGGGCAAGGTGACGAACAAGGAGCGCACCGCCGACATCGGCGAGTCGGGGCAACACGCGCCGGGCGGCTACTACAACCAGCAGGGCGCGACGCAGGCGGAGCGCATCGACCTCGACGAGCAGGTCGACTCCGCGCTCAACCGCGAGAAGTGAGTTAACAAACTCCCAATCGATGGACGTAAAGCGAAAGCGGCGCGGGTGTTCAAGGAAATTTCCTTGAACACCCGCGCCGCTTTCGTTCCACCTTCCGGCGTCGTCGCGCCCCTCGCGACTAAACGTCCAGGTTTTTCACGTCCAGCGCGTTGTCCTCGATGAACTTGCGTCGCGGCTCGACGGCGTCGCCCATAAGCACCGTGAAGATTTGGTCGGTCTCCACCGCGTCGTCGATCTTGACCTGCAGGAGCGTGCGCTTCTCCGGGTTCATCGTCGTCTCCCAGAGCTGCTCCGGGTTCATCTCGCCGAGACCCTTGTAACGCTGGATGGTCAAGTCCTTCTTCGCGGCGGCGAGCACGCGCTCCAGCAGCGCCTCGCGCGTCTCGACCTGCTGGCTCGTCCCGTTCTCGCCGAGGCTGAACGGCGCGCACAGGTTCTCGTCGAGCGTCGCGTGCAGCTCGACCGCCTTCTGGAACTCGACGTGGCTGGCAAGCTCCCAGTCGATGCAGACGCTCGCGCCGCCCGTGGCGGTCGTCTCGATCTCCCAGAGACCGTGCTCCACGTCCGGCGTGAGATCGGTCTTGTAACCAGCCTTCGCGATCTGACCCTCGACGCGCGCCATCAGCTCGCCCTTCGCGTCCTGAAACACGCCGCGCAGATTCGTGTTCTGCTTACGCAGGACTCCCTTACGCCCGGCGAAGGCGTCGAGCAGGACCGAGAGCAGGCGCTCGTCGCTGCCCAGACGGCGCACGAGCTTTTCGCAGTAGCGCTTGTACTCGACCATCTGTTCGAGGGCGCGCGCCAGCTCTTTCCCTTCGATGGTCGTGCCAGTCTCTTCCGACTTCACCTTCAACTCACTCGTCGCCTGCCGCATCAGGTAGCGAACCATCGAACGTTCGTCCTTGATGTACTCCTCACGCTTGCCGCGTTTTACCTTGAACAGCGGCGGCTGCGCGATGTAGACGTGACCGGACTCGACCAGCTCGGGCATCTGCCGGTAGAAGAAGGTCAGGAGCAGCGTGCGGATGTGCGAGCCGTCCACGTCGGCGTCCGTCATGAAGATGATCTTGTGGTAGCGGAGCCTCGCCACGTCGAAATCGTCTTTGCCGATGCCCGTCCCGAGCGCCGTGATGAGCGTTTTGATCTCGGTATGGCTGAGCATTTTGTCGAACCGGGCTTTCTCGACGTTCAGGATTTTACCTTTTAACGGCAAGACTGCCTGGTTGCGCCGATCGCGCCCCTGCTTGGCGCTCCCGCCCGCCGAATCGCCCTCCACGATGTAGAGTTCGCATAGTGTGGGGTCGCGCTCCTGGCAGTCGGCGAGCTTGCCGGGCAGCATGGTCGAGCCGATAACCCCTTTGCGGACAATCTCTCGCGCCTTGCGAGCCGCCTCGCGGGCGCGGGCGGCATCGATTGCCTTGCCGACGATTTTACGTGCGACCGTCGGGTTCTGCTCGAAATACTCCGCCAGTCGCTCGTTCAGGAACGACTCGACCGCGCCTTTCACGTCCGAGTTGAGCTTGCCCTTGGTCTGCCCTTCGAACTGCGGCTGGGGCAGCTTGACCGAGATGACCGCGACCAGACCCTCACGCACGTCGTCGCCCGTCAGCGTGCCCTTGAAGTTCTTGGCGAGACCGGAAGTCTGCGCGTAGCTGTTGATCGTGCGCGTGAAGGCGGAGCGGAAGCCGGAGAGGTGTGAGCCGCCGTCGACCGTGTTGATGTTGTTGGCGAAGGAGTAGACCTTCTCGTCGTAGGCGTCGTTGTACTGGATGGCGACCTCGATCGAGAGGGCGTCGGCCACGCGCTCGAAGTAGAGCGGCTTGTCGTGGAGCACAGCCTTGTTCTTGTTCAGGTGCTTGACGAACTCGGCGATGCCGCCGCGGTAGTAGAACTCGTGCCTGCGCTCGGGCTCCTCGCGCTCGTCCGTGATGGTGATGCGGATGCCCTTGTTGAGGAACGCCTTCTCGCGCAGCCGCTCCGAGAGCTTGTCGAAGCTGAAGACCGACACGTCGAAGATTTCCGCGTCGGGCTTGAAGGTCACCTTCGTGCCGCGCTTGCGCGTCTTGCCCGTCTGTTCGAGTTTCGCCACGGGGATGCCGCGCTTGTACTCCTGCTCGTAGGTCTTGCCGTCGCGCCAGATTTCGAGGCGCAAAGTCTCGGACAGGAAGTTGACGCAGGAGACGCCGACGCCGTGCAGACCGCCGGAGACCTTGTAGGCGTTCGAGTCGAACTTGCCGCCCGCGTGCAGCTTGGTCATGACGACCTCGGCGGCGGACTTCTTCTCCTGCTTGTGATAATCGACCGGGATGCCGCGACCGTTATCGACGACCGTGATCGAATCATCCAGATGAATCGTGACCTCGACCGTGTCGCAGTAGCCGGCGAGCGCCTCGTCAATGGAGTTGTCCACCACTTCGTAGACGAGGTGATGCAGACCCATGTCGCCGGTCGAGCCGATGTACATCGCCGGGCGCTTGCGCACCGCGTCGCGACCTTCGAGGACGGTGATGGTGTCCGCGTTGTAAGCCGCGTTCCGCGTGTTGGTTCTAACTTCCGTTGACAAAGTTTTACCTCTTTCTAATCGCCATCATCGTGGGGCAGCTTGCGGGAGTAGCTGGCTAAAAAAGTTGCGTGATTTAGATGCCGGAACTCCCTCTCGAGAGGGTCGAAGTTTCGCCGCGCCGCGCGCCGATTTCAGCCGCCACGCCGTCCCTCACTTCGAACACCGTGGCGCGCGCACTGTACTGCTCGACGAGGCTCTCTTTGGAGGTCGTGACGAACGTCTGCGTGCGCCCTTCGAGGTATTCCAGCAAGTGATTTACGCGCCTTTTATCAAGCTCGGCGTCCACGTCGTCCAGAAGGAAAAGTGGAAACTCGTTGTGCCAGGAATGATACACCGAAATCGCCGCTAAGTCAAGTATTATCAACGCGCTACGCTGCTGACCGGAACTCCCGAATTGGCGCAAATCGCGCCCGTCGAAGAGGATTTCGAGGTCGTCCCGGTGAGGTCCGATGAGGGCGTGCCCGGCGGAGATTTCTGCCTGCTTTCGCAGCCGCAAGCGTTCCGCCATGAGCGCGGCGTAGTCGCTTAGATCGCCCTTGCCTTCGAGCGAAGAGACATAGCGGATCGTGACCTCCTCGCGCCCGAAGAGTCGACCTTCGAGGGCGGCGTTGACACGCTCGACGTAATCGATCCGCGCGCGATGAATCTCGACGCTCAGGGCGACGAGCTGCTCGTTCCAGGGGGCGAGTCGTTCGGCGGTCTCTTCGTAGTTGAGTTCGGCGTCGGAGGCGTCCTGCAGGAGTCGATTTTTCTGGCGGATGACGCGCTGGTAGTCGGCGAGCGTCTGGACGTAGGCGTGGTGCATGGCGACGACGCCGCGATCGAGGAACTTGCGCCGGGCTTCGGGCGCGCCGCGCACCACCTCCAACTCGTCCGCCGTGAACGAGACGGCGTGGAGTTGACCGAGGTAGCGCGCGATGGGCTCGCGCTTGCCGTTGACCGAGATCGTCTTCGTGTTGTTCTGGACCGAGACCTGCAGATCGCGGTGGACTTCCTCCGTGCGCGCGACGCGACCGCGGACGACGGCGAGGTCGCCCCCGAAGCTGATCGCTTCCTGAAGGCGTTGGGTGCGGAAGGATTTGGTCGTGGCGAGGAGGTAGATGGCTTCGAGCCAGTTGGTCTTGCCCTGACCGTTCTCGCCGAAGATGATGTTGAGACCGGAGCCCCAGTCGATCCTGCCGCTCAAATTTCTGAATTGATGAACCTCAAGCGATTCGAGCAGCATGGACGAATTTTAACACACGCGCGCACACCTCGCCCTGCGCCGAGGCGCAAAAATCGT
>JAIVJM010000183.1 GCA_020199995.1 Acidobacteriota bacterium
CGGCATCTTCACCTCTTCCGGCAACGTCTTCGGCGGCACGGCGGCGGGCACCGCCAACACTATCGCCTTCAACGGCGGCGCGGGCGCCATAGTCGCCTCCGGCACGGGCAACGCTTTCCCCGGAAACCAGATTTTCAGCAACGCCGCGCTCGGCATCGACCTCGGCAACGACGGCGTGACGGCGAACGACGCGAATGATGCCGACACGGGCGCGAATAACCTCCAGAATTTCCCTCTCCTGACCTTGGCTTCGACCGCGGGCGGCAACACGACCGTCACGGGCACGCTCAACTCCACGGCCTCCACCACATTCCGCGTCGAGTTTTTCTCCAACGCCGCGTGCGACGCTTCGGGTAACGGCGAGGGCCGCACGTTCCTCGGCTTCCAGAACGTCACCACCGACGGCGCGGGCAACGCCACCGTCAACGCGACGCTCCCCGCCGTTACGGTGGGCGAGGTGGTCACGGCGACGGCGACAGACCCGGCGAACAACACCTCGGAGTTCTCCGCCTGTCAGGTCGTAACGGCTCCGCCGTTGGTCTGCACACCGCCGCCCGCCAACATGGCCGCGTGGTATCCGGGCGACGGCAACGCCGATGACATAGAGGGCGGCAACGACGGCACGCTCCAAAACGGCGCGACGTTCGCCGCCGGTAAGGTCGGACAGGCGTTTAGCTTTGATGGCGTGGACGATCAGGTGGTCTTCCCCCACAACACGAATCAGAACGGCGGCACTCAGATAACGGTTGATGCTTGGGTTAACCTGACATCATCGGGACACGGACGCCCGATAGCACAAAAACGATCCTCCTCTAACATAGGGGGCTATACGTTCGAGACGACGCACTCACCATTCGGCCCGGATAACGGTCTTTCATGGGTGATAACGATAGGTGGCACACAACGCACCCTTCAAACACCCGCCAACGTCCTGACGCTCGGCGCTTTCCAGCACGTAGCCGCCACATACGACGGCGCGACGATGAGGATATTCGTTGACGGTGTAGAGAAGGCGAGCCTGGCAATGACAGGGACGATTGATCCGGTGGCCGATCCTTTAGTCACCGGCAGGAACGTAGTGAACACATCCTTCGCTTGGAATGGTTTGATAGACGAGCTCGAACTGTTCAACCGCGCGCTCACGCAAGCGGAAATCCAAAGCATCTTCAACGCGAGCACGGCGGGCAAGTGCAAGCCCTCTGTTGACCTCTCGATAACCAAGACCGACTCGCCCGACCCCGTCGTCGCAGGCAACAACCTGACTTACGCAATCACGGCGACCAACAACGGCCCCGACGCGGCCACGGGCGTCGCGGTCACCGACGCGCTGCCCGCCGGAGTCACCTTCGTCTCGGCCACGCCTTCGCAAGGCGCGTGCAGCGGCACAAGCACAGTCAACTGCGCGCTCGGCTCGCTCGCAAACGGCGCGAGCGCGACCGTCTCCATCGTCGTCACCGCGAGCACAGCCGGAACGCTCACAAACACCGCGACCGTCACAGGCATTCGGCCCGACCCGAGCGCGGCCAACAACAGCGCCACGGCCACCACGACCGTAAGCGCCCCCGCGCCGACCTTCTCAATCAACGGGCGTGTCACGAACGCGAGCGCCGTCGGCGTCCCCGGAGTGCTCGTCACGCTCTCGGGCTCGCAAGCGGCGACGACGAACACGGACGCGAACGGCGACTACTCGTTTGCCTCTCTCGCACAGGGCGGCAACTTCACCATCACGCCGTCGCTCGCCGGTTTCACGTTCACACCGTCGAGCCGCACCTTCAACAACCTGCAAGCCAACCAGACCGGCGCGGACTTCACGACCAACGCCGTCACGCACACGCTCACCGGACGCGTCGCCGACGGAGTCGGTCAGGGCCTCCTCGGCATCAACCTGACGCTCTCCGGCACGCAGTCGGCGGTCACGACCACGGACGCCGCGGGTCCGCCGTCACGCGCACCGACCAGCAGGGCAACTTCGTCTTCCCCGAAGTGCCCACCAACGGGAGCTTCAACATCACGCCCGAGAAGGCGGGCTTCATCTTCGCCCCGCGCCGTCAGGACATCGCCGACATCAATGCGGACGTCGTCTTCGAGGCCCTCGGGACAGTGCAGCCGTCGCCGACGCCGACGCCCGACCCGAGCGACGATTTCAGCGGCAACGAGATTGACTTCGAGCGCTGGAGCATTGGCATCCTGACCAACCCGCCTCCGGCCTTCGACCCGCTCGTCAGGGTCTTCCAGCGCGACGGGCTGCTCCACATCCAGCCACGCGCTGACGCCAACGGCCCTTCCTACAGCGGCCTCGTCTCCGTCCGCGCCATTGACCTCAACGCCTCGCCCGCCGTCAGCGTCGAGGTCGTGCAGCCCGCCGAAGGGCCGGGCACGCAGACCATCTTCGGCCTCGGCACCAACGACGACAACTGGTTCCGCTTCGTCGTCGAAGACGCGTCGCCCACGCAGTCGCCCGCCTCTTCCGCGACGAAGGAGACAACCGCCGCGCCTGCGTCTTCCAGAACGGCGTCACCTTCGGCCATGCCGACCCCCGCGCCGCAGAATCTCCTCTTCCAGCTCAGCCTCGGCGGCACGAAGTTCTCGACCGGCCCCCTCGCCTTCGACCCCGCGCTCCACCGCTTCTGGCGCTTCCGCCACGACGCGCCCGCGCGCCTCGTCATCTTCGAGACCAGCCCCGACGCACAGAACTGGACCGAGCGCTTCCGCGCCGCGATCGACCGCGGGCAGACCGCCCTCATCGCCGAGCTTTCCGCAGGGACTTTGCGCCCCTCGCCGAACCCCATCGAGGCGCTCTTCGACAACTTCCTTCTCTCGCCCTCGCCGCGCCTGCAATTCACCACGCTCGGCGCGAGCGCGAGCGAAGGCGGCGGCGCAATCTCCATCAACGTGCTCCGCACGGGGAGCGCCGAGAGCCCCGTCTCAGTGGATTTCGCGACCGGCGGCGGGACGGCCACGGCGGGCACAGACTACGCGGCCACCTCGGGCACGCTTCTCTTCGGCGTGAACGAACGCCTCAAGACGATCAACGTGCCCCTCTTCAACGACGCGCTGGAGGAGCCTGACGAGACCATCAACATCGCGCTCAGCAACCCTGTGGGCGGCGGGCTCGGCTCGGTGACGGCGGCGGTGCTCACGATCCTCGACGACGATCGCGCGCGGAATTCGATTGACGAATCCGAGTTCTTCGTCCGCCAGCACTACCGCGACTTCCTCGGTCGAGACCCCGACGCCGCCGGCCTCGCCTTCTGGATCAACAATATCGAGTCGTGCGGCGCTGACGCGCAGTGCCGCGACATCCGCCGCGTGGACACTTCAGCCGCCTTCTTCCTCTCGATTGAGTTTCAGGAGACGGGCTACTTCGTCCACCGTTTCTACAAGGCTTCGTTCAAACGCGCGCCGCTTTTCGCCGAGTACCTGCCCGATTTGCAGACCATCAGAGAGGGCGTCGTCATCGGCGAGCCCGGCTCGTTTGAGCGGCTCGAATCCAATAAACGCGCCTTCGCCGCGCAGTGGGTCGCCCGCCCCGCCTTCAGGGAGCGCTTCGACCACCTCAACGAGATGCAGTATGTTGACGCGCTCTACGCGAACGCGGGCGTCACTCCGACCGAGGGCGAGCGCACGGCCCTCATCGCCGGACTGCTCACCAGACGCGAGACGCGCGCGGGCGTGCTCCGGCAGATCATCGAGGACGACGACTTCGAGCGCGCCGAGTTCAACCGCGCCTTCGTGCTCATGCAATACTTCGGCTACCTGCGACGCGACCCCGACACGCCGGGCTTCAACTTCTGGCTCAAGAAGCTCGACGACAACGGCGGAGATTTCCGCGCCGCCGAGATGGTCAAGGCCTTCATCACCTCGCTCGAATACCGGCGCCGGTTCGGACAGCCGTGAAGAGTCGGGATGAGTGAGGAAACGAAGCACGGCGGGGGCAAGCCCCTTCCCGACCTTCGACCGCTGCGGAGGTCGGAGTCTTCGACGAAGCTTGAGAGGTTCGAATCTCCAAGGTCGGGAAGGGGCTTGCCCCCGCTCCCTGTAATTTAATCTTTCCAGTGCCCGATCTGGTTATCTGCAAATGATTCGGCTCTTCAAAAAGGACTCCTGCATGTTCCTGCGGCCAAACTTTCTTTCACGCGCCCTCGCGCTCCTCGCGCTCGCGGCTCTCGTCACGCTCCCCGTCTCGCGCCACGCGACGGGGGCGGCGCAGGACACCGTCACCGGCGCGCTCGAGGGCACGGTTACGGACAGCCGCACGGGCGCGGCCATCGCGCGCGCCACAGTCGAGTTCATCAACCAGCAGACGGGCGTCCGCGCCGTCAAGATTTCTGATTCGCGGGGCCGCTTCTATCAGGGACTGCTCCCGCCCGGAACCTATACCATCCGCGCCGTCGCCTCGGGCTACGACACCGGCGAGATCGTCCAGCGCCTGCTCGCCACGCGCACCGGCGAAGTCGTCCCCGTCCCTATCCTCCTCGACCCCTCAGCGAACCCCGCGACTACTTCACCGGGGACTTCGCCGGGGACTTCGCCGACGACACCGCCGACCGTCGCCACCAATCCGCAGCCGACTCCGACGCCCGGCGTCCCGACGCCCGGCGGCACGCCGCAGCCGACCGCCGCCTCGACCGACGTGCGCGCCGGAGTCAACGCCAAAGACTCGCGGCGCGGCGGCGCTTTCACCGAAGTCGAAGTCCTCAGTCTCCCGCTCGGCGGGACGACGCTGACTCGCACCTTCGACGAGCTGGCGCTCTACCTGCCCGACGTCTTCCTGCCGCCCCAAACCATCGGCGGGGGCAGCGGCCCCGGCGTCGGCGCGGGCGTCGGGACTTCGGGGCAGTTCTCCTCGAACGGCCTCCGCTCGCGCGCCAACAACTTCACCGTTGACGGCTCAGACAACAACGACGAAGACATCGGAGTGCGGCGACAGGGCTTCTTCGCGCTCGTCCCGCAGCCAATCGAATCAATCAAGGAGTATCAGGTCATCACGCTGCTCGCGCCCGCGCAGTTCGGCAGGAACGTCGGCGCGCAGGTCAACGCCATCTCGCGCTCCGGCGGCAGTGGGACGCACGGCGCGCTCTACGGCGTCTTCAATTCGAGCCGCTTGAACGCGCGCAATTTCTTCGACACCGGCGACGGCACCAACAGTGTCTCCGCGCTGCGCTCCGGCTCGCAGCCCGTCATCCTCACCCCCTCGGTCGCGTTCAACCCCTCGACGCTCAACTTCGACGCGGTGGGCGGCAGAGCCCTCACGGTGCGCGACGGGCGCGGCGGCGAGGACTCTTTCACGCTCGGGCAGGGCGGGCTCGTCCTCGGCGGGCCGCTCGTGCCGGGGAAGCTCTTCTACTTCGTCTCAGCCGAAGGGCAGCTCCTCAACGCGACGCGCGAGTCGAGCTTCGTCGTCCCTACCGTCGCCCAGCGCGGCGCGTTCGCAAGCGGCGCGACCGGCCTCTTCGCCGACCCGTTCACGAACATCCCTGAGTTCGCCTTCCCCACCACCTTCGGCGGCGACGCGGTCTTCAGCCTCTATCCCTTCCCCAACAACCCCTCGGGCATCTACGGCGCGAACACCTACACGCGCGAGCTGGCGGCGGGCGCGCAGGGCAAAATCCTTTCGGGCAAGTTCGACGGCAACTTCGACCTCGCGGGGCGCGCGCAGTCCGTCACGGGCCGCTACAACTTCACCGACGACTGGCGCGACATCCCCGTCACGGGCGGCGCGCTCTTCTCCTCCCTGCGCCCGCGCGTCCGCACGCAGAACTTCTCCTTCTTCTTCAACAGCGAAATCTCCGCGCCCTCTTCCGGGACGCTCGTCTTCAATCAGGTGCGGCTCTCCTACGGGCGCACGCGCCTCGACTTCGACGAGGCGCGCGACCGTGAATTTTTAATCCCGAGCGACGACTTCCCCGACACGCCGTTCCTCCTCAACGCGCCTGTTTTGGAGAACCTCACGCTCCCGAATTTCGACGCGCCGAACAACCGGCTCGTGGCTAATTCGGGGCCCGTCCTCTACCGCCCCAACGGGACGGTCGAAGACCGCCTCGGCCCACTGGGCCAAGTCATCATCGCGGGCTTCAGCCCCGTCGGCGTTGACGTTTTCAACTTCCCGCAGAAGAGAGTCAACAACACCTATCAGTTCGCCGACCAGTTGACCGTCAAGAGCGGCGACCACAACTTCGCCTTCGGCACCGATAACCGCCGCACCGAACTCAATAGCGTGCTGCCCAGAAATTTTCGCCCGCTCCTCAGCTTCAACGGCGCGCCGCGCCTCGGCCTCGACACGACGGGACTGATTATCACAAACAACTTCGTCGAGCCCTCGACGCTCGCCGCGGCCTCCGCCGCCAGCGGCTTCTTCCAGACGCTCACGACGGGCAGTGACGCGGGCGTCAACCTGCGCTTCTACCAGCTCAACTTCTACGCGCAGGACGAGTGGCGCATCCGTCCCAACCTGACGCTCTCGCTCGGCGTGCGCTACGAGAACAACACGCCCGTGCGCGAGGTCAACAACCGCATCGAGTCAACGTTCAACGACCCCTCGATTGCCGCGCTTGTCCCCGGCCTCAACGTCTTCCTCGCGGGGCGCACCTCGATTTACGACCCCGACCTCAACAACTTCTCGCCGCGCTTAGGTGTCGCTTACGCGCCCCGTTGGTTCGGCGAGCCGGGCGCGACGCGCCTGCGCTTAGGGTACGGCCACTTCAACGACCAAATCCTCGGCGCGGTCGTGAGCCAGTCGCGCAACGTCTTCCCGACCTTCGTCACGGTCAACACCGCCGGGGGCTTCGGCAACCTCCTCTTCCCCTTCGCGCCCCTGAGTCTGCTCAATCCCTCGAACCCGAACCTCGGCCTCGTCGTGCCGGGCACGCTCAACCGGCTCGCCGGCTCCACGCTCGCGCAGCAGATCGCCACCATCAACCTGCTCGCGAGCGCCGCCGGGACGCTCTCCGGCGCGAGCGGCGTCGAGGTCACGCTCCCCGCGCGGCGGCAGAAAGCGCCCGGCGCGCATCATTATTCCTTATCTTTCGAGCAACGCTTCGGGCAGGACACGGTCGCTTCGGTCGCGTATGTCGGCACGCAGGGGCGTGACCTCACGCGCTTCTCGACGCCGAACCTCGGGACAAACGCCGTCTCGCTGCTCCAATCGCTCGGCAACGAGCTGCGTGGCGAGGGAAGGTTCCAGCCCAACTTCTTCGGCATCGCCGTCTCGCCGGGCACGCGCCTGACGCCTTTGCAGGGTGACAATTCCGCGGGCGGGTTCGTCGGCGGGCGGCCCGTCGCGGGCATCGGCGGCATCCAGTTCTTCGAGACCTCGGCCTCCTCGCGCTACGACGCGCTCCAACTAGAGCTGCGCGGGCGGCTCCGAAGCAGGCTGCAATACCGCGTCGGCTATACGCTCTCGAAGGCGACCGATGACGTCTCGGATGTCTTCGACCTCGCGGGCGCGGCGGCGCTCCCGCAGAACAGCCTCAGCTTCGAGGGCGAGCGCGGCCCCGCTAACTTCGACGCGCGCCACCGCTTCGTCTATCACGCCGTCTACGAACTCCCGCGCTTCGACCAGCGTGCGCTGCGCGCCGTCTTCGGCGGCCTGCAAATCGCCACCACCGGACAGTTCCAGACGGGCCAGCCCTTCACCGTCAACTCCATCTTCGACATCAACCTCGACGGCAACCTCACCGACCGCCTCGCGACGACCGACGGGCTCGTCGCGACCGGCGACCGGCGGCAGCCGCTGCGCCTCACGACCAATGACCTCGCCTCTTTGCGCGCCCGCGTCGGAGAGGACGGGCGCGTGGCGCGCAACACCTTCCGCGCCGGGAGCTTCCTCGACCTCAACCTCGCCCTCATCAAAAACTTCTCGCTCAGCGAGTCACAGTCAATCGTCTTCCGCATGGAGGTCTTCAACTTCATCAACCGCGCCAACTTCGGCGTCCCCGTCCGCTTCCTCGAAGCGCCCGGCTTCGGGCAGGCGACTTCGACCCTCACGCCCGGCAGGCGCGTCCAGTTCCAACTCAAATATTCATTTTAAGGAATCCCCGGAGCGACGCCAGCCGGGACAGAGACGGCGAAAGAAAGCGGCGCACTTCAAATGAAGTGCGCCGCTTCTTTCCGCGTTAAATTCAGCCGGCCTACTTCGCCTGCGCGGCGGCTCCGAGGCGCGCGACGACGAGGGGCCGGACGTCCATCTCGCGGCGGTAGAAGACGCGCGGGCGCTGGATGTCCCTGTCGTCGGAGACGATACGGACGCCGAGGCCGCGCTTCTGCTTCATCCGTTCGAGCTGGAGCATGGGGACGCGCTCCGCCGCGTAGTCGAACCACTCGCGCACCATGACCTGCCCGTCGCGCGAAGAGGGCGGGTCGGCCTCGCCGCGCTTCAAGCCCTCCTCGACCAGCGCGTAGGTGAGGAAGCCGTGGCCGAGTTGCGCCGCCTCGTGCGCCGCCTGAAAACTCTGCGCGGCGGTCAGAACGTACATCCCCTTCTCGTAGGCGAGCTGCGCCAATCCTTTACTGTTCATCGGCCCGCGCCGCTTCTCCTCGGCCTCCAGCGCCTGCCCGGAGTTACAGGCGTCAATAACGAGCACGAGCTGGCTCACGCTTAAGGGTTCGAGGATTTGCTCAAGCTCCTGATCGTTGATGCTGTGTTCGAGGATAGTCTTGAGGCTGAAGGCGGTGGTCAGCGTGCGCTCGCCCGTGTAGCCGAGGTCGTGCGGGATCAGATAAAAACGGTTCTGCTGCGCCGTGCCGTGCCCCGCGAAGTAGATCACGACCTTGTCTTCCGGCTCGGTGGCCTGCAGTCTTTCGAGCGCCGCCGGCATGCCCGCCGCAAGCGGCCCGCGCTCCGCGCCCGAGAGACGCGCGAGCGCCGAAAGGATGTTCGCCTTCGTCGCTTCACGGTCGAGCAGCGTGACGGTCTCGACCCGCCCTTCGGGTTCGAGCCGCGCGCGCTGGCGGCGCACCTCCTCGACGAAGTCGTTCGCATCGGCGACGGCGTACTTGAGGTTGTACTGCGCGTTGGCGTAGGTGTTGATTCCGACGGCAAGGATGTAGGTCGTGCTCGCACGCCTGAGCTGTGCGGAGCCGCGCAGGGCGAGCACCGCGTCCGCGCTCTTCACGTTGTCGCGGTTGAAGGCGTAGGCCGTGAGGCGGTTCTCGCCCTCGACGACGGGCACGACCGCTTCGAGCGTCGCCGCGCCCTCCGAGCTGCCCACGACCGACCCGCGCCGCACATAGACGAGCGCGCCGTTGCGGAACAGGCGCACGTCGCGCGCGCCCGCCGGGGCGTCCAGCACTTCGATCCTGACCTTGACGGTGCGCACGCTCAAGTCCGCGCCCGCGCCCGCCGCCGTCCCCTCGGCCAGAGACATCCGGAGCCGCGGCTGCCGGCGGTCTATCCGCGCGATGTCCGAGGCGGCACGCGGATGCTTGCCGGCGAAGATATCGGAGAGCAGGTCGGGGTAGAAGAATTCGTTGAAGAAGGCTTCGACGGGTGCGAACTTACGCGTCTCCTGATCGAAGCGCCAGACGATCTGATTCCAGGCCTGCGGCGAGCCGTCGAAGAGCCCGTCGGGCGCGACGACGAGCCAGTCGGACTGCTCGGCGAGCGTCACGAGCGTCGCCGCGAGCGCGCCCGTCCGCGTCTCCCAGACACGCGTGCTGCCGTCCTCGCTCCCCGTCGAGAGCCAGCGCCCGTCGGGGCTGAAGGCGACGCTGTTGACGGCGTCCGTGTGGCCTTCGAGGCTGTGCGATGCCGCGCCCGTCGCCGCGTCCCACAACCGCACGACGCCGCCCGAGACGCCCGTCGCAACCCATTTTCCGTCCGGGCTGAAGGCCACGCTGCGAACATCACCCGCGTGATTGATGAGAGGACCGCCGGAGGACTCCGCCCCGCCCGCCGCCTCCTGAAGCCTCCAGTGGCCGCCCTTCAGGCCGACGGCGAGCCAGCGCCCGTCGGGGCTGAAGGCGACGCCGAAAACTTCGTCCTGCTCCTTCCATTCGCGCGCTCCTCCTGCGCCCGCCGCCTCCCACAGCCTGACTGTCTTGTCCGCGCCGCCGGTCGCGAGCCGGTTGCCGTCGGGGCTGAAGGCGATGGAGTTCAACTCCGCCGCGTGGCCCTCGAATGAGCGACGGAGTTGCCCGGTCTCGACCTCCCAGAGCTTCGCCGTCCGGTCGCCGCTCGCCGTCGCGAGCAGTTTGCTGTCGGGGCTGAAGGCGACCGAGTTGACGCTTTCGGTGTGGCCCGAGAGGGTGCGCGCCTCGCGGCCCGTCTCGACGTTCCAGAGCTTGACCGCGCCGCTGTGGCTGGCGGAGGCGAGCCAGCGGCTGTCGGGGCTGAAGGCGACCTGCGTGACCCAGCCCGTGTGACCCAAAAGGGTGCGCACCTTGCGCCCGGTGGCGACCTCCCAGACACGGATCGAACGGTCTTTGCCGCCGCTCGCGAACCAGTGCCCGTCGGGGCTGAAGGCTGTGGTGTAGACGCCGCTCGAATAGCTCTCGAAGACGCGGTCGGCTTCCGCGCCGCGCGGCGTCCGCGAGGCCGCCGAGAGGTCGCGCAGTTGAATCGTCTTGTCGCCGTTGCTCGTCGCAAGCTGCGCGGCGCCTGCGGGACTGAAGGCCGCGACCTCGCCCGGCGGGCCGCCCGCGCCGGCGTCGCCCGCCCCGGCGATGTTGCGCGTCTCGGCCCACGTCGCGGAGTCGAATGAACGCACCGAGCGGTCGCCCGCCGCGACGTGCAGCGTCCGCCCGTCCGCCGAGAAGGCGGCGGCGGTCAGCTTGCCTGAGAAGCCTTCGAGCGTGCGCGCCTCGCGCCCGTCTCCCACTTTCCAGACTTTTGCGGTGCGGTCGAACGAGGCGCTGGCGAGCAGACGCCCGTCAGGGCTGAACGAGACCGCCTTGACGAGCCCCGTGTGCCCTTTCAGCGCGTGCAGCTCGCGCCCCGTCACAACGTCCCAGAGTTTGACGGAGCTGTCCCTGCTCCCCGAAGCGAGCACCGCGGCGTCGGGGCTGAAGGCGAGACTCGTGACCCACCCCGCGTGCCCCGCGAGCGCGCGCAGCTCGCGCCACGCTCCCGTCTCGAAAAGTTTGATGTTATTCTCCAGCGTCCCGGCGGCCAGCATCCGTCCGTCCGCGCTGAAGGCGAGACTGATTGCGCCGCCCGCTACCGAAAGGCTGCGCAGCTCTCCGCCCTTGACGGTGTCCCACACGCGCACCGTCCCGTCCGTCGAGCCCGACGCGAGCCAGCGCCCGTCGGGGCTGAAGGCGACGGCGCGGACGTGCAAGGTATGGCCCGTGAGTTGTCGCAGCTCGCGCCCTGTGGCGGTGTCCCAAAGCCTGACGGTGTGGTCGGCGCTGCCCGAAGCGAGCACGGAAGCGTCGGGGCTAAAGGCGATGGCGTCAACGCGCAGGGCGTGCCCGGTCTGGAGCACGAGTTCGGGGCGCGGCGGCGCGGGTTGCGCGGCGGGCGCGGGACGACTCGCGGTGTTGGGGATGGAAGCGACTGCCAGCGCGAGCAGCGCGAGGCACAGGACGGCGGTCAGCCGGAACCGAGCGTGGACGGACACGGGACGGGCTCTCAAATTCTCTCCTCGCTGATCTCTCATCTTCTGATGTTCCCGGAGCATGGCCGCCGCCGGAGTGCGGCGAGCCTTGATGAAGAATAACAGGGTGCAGACAGAGCGGGCCGGTTGCTGCGCGCCGCGACTCTACGACACGGGACGCGTACACCGGGAGACGGGTGCAAACGTATGGCAGGCGCGGGGCGTTGTCAAGGTTCATCGAAACTGTCAGGTTAAGGTAAGGAGGCGGCGGGGGCAAGGCCCCCTTCCCGACCTTTGAGATGATAAAGCTTGAAAGCTGCATCTCAGACTCACAATCTACGCTGCTTCGCAGGTTAAGATAGGGGGCTTGCCCCCGCTGTGCATTTGTCATTGCAAGCGATTGAGATTGACCCTCAAACGGGCGGGCTATACAATCTGGCTCGTCCAGCATCCCGCGCCCCGCCGAACCCGCTCCAAACGGCGGCTCGCCGGTTCGAGCCGCCGGGCGCGGAACTGAAAACGCGGATCGCAACGCTCGCTCAAACGATTCCCTTCGACGATATTCTTGATGGCTTCCGTCAAATCTTCCCCCATCTCGAAACTGCTGCGCCGCTGGTACTGGGCGCTGGCCGCTTTGCTGACTCTCGCCGTCTGGCTCGGCGTCGCGCTGGCGATGCGCCCCGCGCTCGACTCTCAAGACAGTTACGCCACGAGCCCTTACGGCCTCGTCACCTCGCTCGAGAACCGCGCGCTCGACCTGCTCTTCCAACTGCGCGACGCGCGGCGGCCCGCACTGCGCGCGCGCGGGCTGATCGAGCCGGTCACGATCATCGAGATGGACGAGCCCTCCATCCGCGCCTCTGACGTGCGGCTCCAGAAGTGGCCGCGCGGCTGGTACGCGGCCCTCATTGACCGCGCGCGCGAGGGCGGGGCGAAGGCCATCGGGCTCGACGTCTACCTGAGCGAGCGCGGCGGCACTTCCGCCGAAGACCGGGCCGCCGACCAGAGGCTCGCCGAGGCGATCTACAACACCGAAAATATCGTCCTCGTGCAGAAGCTCGAAGCGGGCGGCGCGCCCGCCCTCGTGCCGCTCCCCGAATTTGCCGAGAACGCGACCGCCGTCGGATTCTCCGACTTCCCGCTCGACGACGACAACTCCGTCCGCTCGACGATGCTTTTGCGCGCGCAGCCGAGCGGCGAGGCGCAGTTCAGTTTCGCCGCCGCCCTCGTGCAGCTCTATGCGGGGCAGGAGCTCAAGCCCGCCACGGCTTCGGCCCTCACACTCGGAGGCCGCATGCTGCCGCTCCGCACGGACTCGACGATGCAGCTCGACTTCCGCGCGCGCACGCCCGGCTTCCGGCGCGTCTCGGCGAAGGACATTCTGTGCGAGGAATTCAAGCAGACCTCTGTGCCGGACATCCGTTGCGACGAGTCGGCGAAGCCTTCGGACGAACTCTTCCGCGACCGCATCGTCCTCATCGGCGCGACCAACAACGACGCGCCCGACCTCTTTCAGACGCCCTTCTACGAGCCGCTCCCGCTCGCGCGACTCTTCGACCGCGACCTCCCCGTCATCCCCGCGCGGATGCCCGGCGTCGAGCTGCATGCCACGTCCGCGGCGACGATGCTCTTCGGCAACGCGCTCGTCCGGCCCGCCTACGCCTCGCAGTCGCTCGTCCTGCTGCTCGCGCTCGCCGCCATCGCGCTCGCCGTCTTCGCCTTGCGCGCGCTCCTCGGCTTCGCGGCGGTCGTCTTCGTGGCCATCGCGCTGCTCGCAATCTCCGCGTGGGCCTTCGACGCGCACGGCCTCGTCCTGCCGCTCGCGAGCGCGTGGCTCGGCGTCGCGGTGCTCGCGCCGCTCGGCTTCGTCCTGCGCTATGCGCGCGAGCGCGCCCTGCGCGACGAGAAGGAGGCCGAGCGCGCGCAGATCATGGACATCTTCTCGCGTTGCGTCTCGACGGAGGTGGCCGAGGAGCTGTGGCAGAAGCGCGAGCAGGTCTCGCTCGTCGGCGAGACGAGGATCGTGACCATTATCTTCACTGACATCCGCAACTTTACAACCCTTTCGGAGACTGTGGACTCAAAGGAAGTCGTGACCTGGCTCAACGACTACTTCAGCCGGATGCACGACATCATCCGCCACTACGGCGGGCACATCAACAAATATCTCGGCGACGGGCTGATGATCGTCTTCGGCGCGCCCGTCGACCGCGGCGAGAAGCTGGAGGCGCGCGCCGCCGTCCTCTGCGGACTCAAGATGCTCGAAGAGGTCGAGCGGATGAACGGCGAATGGGAGGGCACGGGCCGCCCGCACATCGCCATCGGCGTCGGCATCCACACGGGCGAGGCGACGTGCGGCGTCGTCGGCGCGCCCGGCAGGCTCGAATACACGATCATCGGCGACACCGTCAACCTCGCCTCGCGTCTGGAATCAACGACGAAGGAGGCGGGCGTCCCGCTCGTCGTCAGCAGCGTCACCGCCGGGCTCCTCGGGGTGGATTACGAGACCGAGGCGCTGGGCAACGTCAATGTCAAGGGAAAGACCCTGAGCACGTCCGTCTTCGCCGTCAGGCCCAAG
Source organism: Acidobacteriota bacterium (assembly GCA_020199995.1). GTDB lineage: Bacteria > Acidobacteriota > Blastocatellia > Pyrinomonadales > Pyrinomonadaceae > JAIVJM01. Next base: position 14,113 of record JAIVJM010000183.1, read on the forward strand.
CAGGGCTCGAAGCAGGAGTCGCCGCCAGCCGTCGCCGCCGCCGGCCAGTGAGCGGCGGGCACGCTCTTCGCCAGTTCAGTGACAGTCAGGAATTAAACGTCCGGAAAGAGGGATTTCAACATGTCCAGAATTTTTACGCGCGCGAGCCGCGCGCCCTTCGTCTTCCTGTTCGCACTTTCGGTCTGCCTGCTGGGTTGCGCCTCCACGGCGCAAGCTCAGCCCCGGCAAACACCGCCGCCGCCGCCGCAGGGCCAGAAGCCGCCCAAGAAAAAACTTCAGGCCAGCTCGAACTTTGCGCAGTACGCGGCGCGCGACGCCTCGAACCGCCTCATCACCGGGGGCGCGACGCGCAACGTCATGGACGACGCGGCGAAGTACACCCAGACGGGGCAGGAGAGTTATGAGGCGGGCAAGTTTGCGGAGGCCGTCGAGGCTTTCAAAAAGGTGGTTGCGCTGAAGCCCAAGAGCGACGCGGCGCATTACCAACTGGGCGTCGCCTACGAAGCCGCCGGGTGCGGCGCGGAGGCCATCGCGTCGTACCGCAAGGCCATCGAGCTGACCGGCAACGTCGAGATCAAGGCCGTCGCCAACTACAACATGGGCAACGTGTACGCCGCCGCCAACCAGCCGACGGAAGCGATTGAGGCTTACCAGAAGGTCGTCGCGCTGGTTCCGAACGAATCCGTCACCCATTACAACATCGGGCTCGCTTACGCGTCGGCGGGGAAGACGAAAGAATCCATCGAAGCGTTCAAACAGGCCGTCAGCCTCAAGCCCGATTACGTGGAGGCGCAGTTCAACCTCGGCACCGCCTACGGCACGACGGAGCAATACCGCGAGGCGGTCGCGGCTTTCAGAGAGGCCGTGCGGCTCAAGCCCGACCACGCCGAGGCGCACTTCAACCTCGGGCTCGCCCACCTCGCCCTCGACGAGCGCGACGCGGCGCAGGCCGAGATCAAAATCCTGCGGACCCTCAAGCCCGAGCTGGCCGCGCGGCTCAACGAGCTCGCCAACTGAAATGGCCCGAGCTCCGCATCCGTCGTTTTCATAACCGGGAGGTGTTCGGGATTGCCTGAAACATTTAAGTCACTCAGCGTCGCCGCCGAAGTCGGACATCGGCGGCGACGAATCATCTTCGCATTGTGTGCGCTCGTCGCGTGCGTCTTCGTCAGGGCGGGCGCGGCGGCGGCGGCGCGGGGGCCGCAGCAGGAGGCCGCCGCCGCGTCGAAGGCGCGCATCGTGACTGCGACGGGCGCGCGCGTGCGCTCCGCCCCGAGCGCGAGCGCCGGAGAGGTGGGGCGGCTCCAGCTCGGCGTCGTCGTGCGCGAACTGGAGCGTTCGAGCGGCAGGGAAAAAGTCGGCGCGGCGGAGGACTACTGGTATCGCGTCGCCGCGCCCGGCAGCGGCGGGGTCGAGGGCTGGGTCTTCGGCGGGCTCACCGCATCCTTCGACGCGGGCCGTCGCGTCGAGATTTACCGACGGCTCGCGGGCGACCGCCTGAAGGCCGAAGAGTCGGGCTTCTCCGACCGGATTGAACTCGTCGGCTTCCTCGAACGCGCCGCCCCGGAAATGAAACGGCGCGACGAGCGCGGCGAGGTCGAACTACTCCGCCTGCTCGCGCTGCACAAGGCGCTGGCCGTTGTCCCCATCGAAAAGCAGTCGGAGTCGCCCTACCAAGCGTGGGTCAAAAAGTACGCGCCGCAGATCGTCTACAGCGAACCCGCCGGGCAGTGGTTCGTGCGCTCGGAGCTGTTCTGGGATTTGCAGAAGAAGTACGGCGACCTTCCCTTAGGCGAGCGCATCGCGTGGGAGGCGTCGCAGATACCGCTGCCCGGCGAGTGCGAGGGGTACCTCCCGTGCTACATGTACCTCTACACTGTGACCGAAGGGCGCTACCTCAAGCTTTACCCGCGCGGCGCGCACGCCGGCGAGGCGCTCGGCCAGATCGCCGATTCGCTCGCCGGGATTGTCAAGAGCATGTCGTCACCAGAGAGCCCTTACGAGGTCCCGGCGGCGGACCGCGCGGAATTTGGCCGGACGGTAGCGCTGCTTCGCTCACAGCTCGGCGGCCCCCCGCACCCGAAGCGCGCGCTCGCCCTCAAGCACCTCGACGCGCTGGCCCGCCGCTTCCGCTGAAGAGAACTGCCCTCAGAGACTGAACACCGCTGGCGCCCGCGCCGCGCGCTCAAACGGCTGAGGGGGCGTCCACTGCCGGACGCCCCCTCAGCCGTTTTGTTAAGCCCCCCTTTGCGAGGGCCGTCTTCATGAAGAGCCGAGAACCCCGCGCGGGCTCATCCTCTTCGCATGACGACGCCGCTACCTCGACGTTTGCGCGCTCGCGATGCCCGAATACATCGTCGTGCCTTTCGCATTGTAGGCATAGACGCGGTAGAAGTATTTCGTGTTCGCCGAGAGCCCCGTGCTCAAATAGCTCCCGGCATTCGAGACGACGGTGGCGATCTGCGTGAAAGTCCTGCCGTTGGTCGAGCGTTCGACGCGGAAGCCGCTCTCGTTCGAGGCGTTGTCCGTCCACGTCAGGTTGATCTGGCCCCTCGAGACGGGCGACGCTTTGAGCGACCCCGGAGCCCCGTCGAGCATGACCGCCATCGAGCCGGTCAGGTCGCCGTTGATGAGCGAGAGTCGCGCCTGCGCCATGACGTCCCCAAGCAGCACGCCGTCCGAGAGCAGCACGCCGTCGCCGGCGACCTTGCCGCCGTCCGAGAGCAGCACGCCATCCGAGAGCAGTATGCCGTCCGTGAGCAGCACTCCCGAGCCGGTGAAAATCGAGCCCGCTTCGAGCGTCGAGCCGTTGCTCGTCAGGATGCTCTCGCTGATCGTAATCCCGTCGCTCATCATCGAGCCGTCGTTCAGCAGCACGCCGCTGCTCTCAATCGTCCCATCGCAGAGCATCACGCCCTGCGCGTAGACCGCCTGATACTTGAGGATGAGGTTCGCGCCCGTGGCGAAAGACTGATCCATGATGATGCCCTGACCCCAGTAGAAGGTCTGCCCGGCGAGCGTCGTCTGCGGCGCTGGCGCGGCGCAGGTCTGGCAGAGCAGCGGGTCGCCGACCGGCGTCGAGGCGCTGAGGTCTGTGCGGATGAGCTTCGCCAGACGCATCGCGCCTTCGAGGTTCAGCTCGCCGCTCCCCTGCTCCAGATTGTTGAAGCCCGCGAGCGGCTGCGCCGTGTACATGAGAATCATTTTGACGAGGCTCGGGGTGAGCGCGGGGGCGGCCTGCTTGAGGAGCGCCGCCGCGCCGGCCACGACCGGCGTCGCCATCGAAGTGCCGCTCATGTACATCTGCTTCTTGGTGGGCGCTCCCGAGACGGAAGCGTCGAGCGAGGGGTTCTGCGACAGCAGGTAGTTGTTATGCGCCGCCGCCGCGATGATCTTGTTGCCGGGCGCGGCGAGGTCGGGCTTGACGAGATTGTCGAAGTGCCGGACGCCCGCATCGTCAGTCCAGAAGCTGCGGGTCGGGCCGCGCGAGCTGAAGGACGTAATCTGGTCGTCGGCGCGGTCGTCCGTGCCGAAGGTGTTGACCGCGCCGACCGTGATCACCGAGGGGTCGTTGCCCGGCGAGTGAATCTGCCCGTAGAGGCGGTTGCCCGCGCTGTCCTTGCCTTCGTTACCCGCGGCGGCGACGACCACGATCCCGGCTGCCGTGAGGCCGCGCACGGCCACGCAGAGCGGATCGTTGAGATAAGAATCCACGGCTGCCGTGCCAAGGCTCAGGTTGACCACCTTGATGTTGAAGGCCGGGTTGTTGCGGTTGGTCAGAATCCAGTCGAGCGCGCTGAGGATCATCGAGGTCGAGCCCGTGCCGTTCGAGCCGAGCACGCGGAGGTTGATGATTTTCGCGTTGGGGGCCACACCCTGATACGCGCCGCTCGCGATGGTCGGGCCGCCGGCGGCAATCGCCGCCACGTGCGTGCCGTGGCCGTAGGGGTCGTCGGTGCGGTTCTCGCCCGTGAAGTCCTGACTGTAGACGACGCGCGACCGGAGGAAAGAAGTGTGGCCGGCGTCGATGCCGGAGTCCATGACGACGATGCCGACGCCCGTCCCGTCGTAACTGCCGGAGCCGCCCGTCGTCGCCGTCGCCGCCGCCGCCTCCGCGCCGCTCGTCAGGGTGACGTGGCCGAGCAGCTTGGCCTCGCGGTCGAGCGAGACGTAACCAACGTCAGAACGCGCGCCAATCGCCTCGACGTACTTCGCCTTGAGCTTGACCGAGCGCGCCGCGAAATTCTTCAACGCGCCGCCGACGCTCGCGCCCTTGCCCTTGAGGTCGGCGTCGAGATTCTTGTTCCACGAGCCTTTCGGCTGGATGATGATGCTGAGCTGGTCTTCGCCGAGCAGCGAGTCCCTGACCTTCTTGCGCAGGTCGGCGCCGACCTTATTCTTATTCGCCGTGCCCGCGTGCGCCCTCCGGAGCATCGAGGAGCGGTCGCACACCATGATGCCGAGGCACAGCGAGATTGCCAGAGCGAGCGCGACGCGGCGGCGGATTGAACTGTGAGATTTTAACTTTTTCATCTTCGGTTAACTTTGTGCCCTTGAACTTCATCTGGCATCCCGCTTTATGAAGCTCGTCGAAACGCCTGACACGTGCGGAATGCAATTGGGGTCGATCACGGACAAAGCAATGGCCGTGCCCATTCGCGGAGTGAGCAGAGAGAGCTGTATTTCTGGAATTGTTGGCGTTCCCGGGACACGGGAAGCGAGGGGGCGGGAGGAGTCTGGTCAGGTTGAGATGATCGGTCAGTCAGCTTGACGGCCCGGCTGAAATGAACTACAAGCCAGACGCTACACCGATTCCCTGCTTCACGGAGACCCTTCAAATGTTTAAAGAGTTCCGAGACTTCATCGCGCGCGGGAACGTTATTGACTTGGCCGTGGCCGTCGTCATCGGCGCGGCTTTCGGGAAGATCGTGACTTCGCTGACGGAAGGAATTCTGCTGCCGCCCATCGGCCTGCTCTTCGGCAAGGTGGATTTCGCCAGCCTCTTCGTCGTGCTCGACGAGTCGAAAGGGATACCTTCGTCTTTGGCCGACGCGAAGGCGAAAGGAATCCCCGTCGTCGCCTATGGACAGTTCCTCAACGACTTGCTCAGCTTCCTCATCATCGCCTTCGTCGTCTTCCTCATCGTCATGCAGGTCAACCGGATGTGGGGCAAGCGGAAGGCGGACGAGCCGCCGGTCAAGACCTGCCCCCGGTGCCTCTCGACCATTCCCCTCAAAGCGACGCGCTGCGCACACTGCACGGTCGAATTGGAAGCGGCATAAACGGAATGCGGAGTGCGGATTTCGGATTGCGGATAAAAGACAGGGTGGTCTTCAATCCGCAATCCGAAATCCGCACTCCGTTTATTCTGTCTTCCGCAATCTCTTATGCCGAGACGGCGGCCCCCGTCGTGGGCGCAGCCGGCTCCGCTGTCCCGCCCGCCCCGAGGCGCGCGTGATAGAGGTCTGCGGCACGCTGCTCGTGCGTCGCGAGTTCAATCTCGATCTGGTCGAAGAGCGCGGCGGTGACGGGGTCTGTGAACTGGTTCGTCAGGTTGAAGGCGTCAACGACGCCCGTCTGCAAGTCGCCCATCGCGCGGCGCAGCAAGCCGGTGTCGTCGCTCCCCTGAAGCCAGCTCTTGAGCGTCGCCCACGCGCCGCTGCCCGCCGCCTGAAAGTCCAGCTCGCCGCCGAGCGAGGCCAGACGGCTCTCCAGTGCCTGAACGTGCCCCGCCTTGGCCGCGACGACCTCGCCGAAGAACGACTTGATCTCCGCGTCGGTCGCCTTCTCTTCGTATTTCTCGAAGGCTGTGAGCGCGTATCGCTCGCCGCGGATGGCCGTGTTGATACAGTCCACAATCTCAGCCTTGCCTTGCCCGCCCCATCCTTCGGCGAGCTGCCACCACTCCGCCGTCATGCTCTCCTCGCTCGGCAGCTCAAGCCCCTTGATGCTCAACCCGAGCCGGTGCAGGATGGTCGTCGTGAAGACGGGCAGGTCCGAGGGCCGGCGCGACGTAACGAGGTTCGCGTCCGAGACGACCGCCTTGTTCTCGTATTGCGCGCCCGCGTTCTGCATGTCCTTGCGGATGGCGCGAAACCCCGTCGCGCGTTTGCCCCGCAGCAGATCGCCCTCGATCAAGACCTGCGGCCCGTGGCAGACGGCGGCGACGAGCTTCCCCTGCCGCACGGCGTCCTGCACGAAGCGCACGGTCTTCATGTTGGTGCGCATCCTGTCCGGGGCCGCGCCGCCGGGGATGACGACGGCGTCGAAGTCTGCGGCGCGCGCGTCCGTCGTGGTCGCGTCGGCCTCGACGGAGACCTTCATGTTCTTGCCCGTGTACTTCTCGTTCATGCGCGAGCCGAGCACCGAGACCTCCGCCCCGGCGTCCTTGAGCGCCTTGTACGGAATCTGAAACTCGCTGTCCTCGAAGTGGCTCTCGATGAGAATCGCCACCCTTTTCGTCCGATTATTTTCCGGCATACGTCCTGCTCCTTAGAGATTCGATCAAGTTGTGAATTGTTCTCTTCTGAAGTAAAACGGCAAGGTCTATGCCAGCCTCGGAACACGGAGGATTCCGCCCGCACACGCGAAAAATCGCCCGCAAACCCGTACAGGCCGCGAGCGATTTCAGTTCGCTTACGCTACTTTTACTGACGTCTAGGTGGCGGGCCGGAGCAGGCCGCGGAAGATGCCCTGCACGGCGACCTTCGAGGCGTGAAGGCGGATGGGCGCGTGCTGCGCGTTGGCGGGGCGCAGCTCGACTTCGGGGCCGAAGCGGTAGAGACGCTTGAGGGTGGCGCGCGCGCCCTCGACGAGTGCGACGACAATCTCGCCGTCGCGCGCCTCCGTGCGGTTTTCGATGAGCGCGATGTCGCCGTCGCAGATGTGCTCGTCAATCATCGAGTCGCCCGCGACGCGCAAGGCGTAGACGCGGTTGGGCCGGACGCGCCCAAGCAGGAAGCGCGGGACGGTGATCGTCTCGCGGTCGTCGGCGGTCTCAATCGGCGCGCCCGCCGCGATGCGCCCGAGCAAGGGCACTTCGCACGTCGCGTCTACGTCAACTGAGGCGGTCTGCACGCTCAAGCCGAAGGTACCGTCCGCGCGCGTGCGCGAGATGAGGCCGCGCCGCTCCAGCGCCTCGATGTGCTTCGCAATCGTCGCCTTCGACGAGACGCCGAAGTGGCGCGCGATGAGCGCGTAGGAAGGCTCGTACCCGTGACGCTCGATGAAGTGCGTGATGTATTCCAGAATCTCTTTCTGGCGCTGCGTGCGTGGCTGCTGCATACTCTTCGGTAACTCCTTAACCCCTCCGAAGCGTCGCGCGAACACCTCGCCCAACAACTCTCCGCGGAAGGTTGCGCGATTGTATGAGCGTCCGACGAAAGCGTCAAGCCGAATGTGGAGCGGCAAGCCGCCCGTGCGTGGACTTCGGAAGGGCTCTCCCCTGCGACCTATCCGCACCCAATTTTGCATAGGTCTTTAAACTCAATGTTTTCAACGGGCGTGAACACACATTAACTAAAGTTTCATATTGACAGCGCATTAATGGTAAGCGTATACATGCGCTTGTCATGTGCACCTCGCATTTGCGTTGACGAAGTCCTCACCAGATTTCGTTAGCTTAACCAAAACGGAATCCCGCAGCCCGAGCGGCGGCGCAACACAGGGTTTTTGCGGAGACAAATATCATCACCCGGTAGACAACCTTGTGTGAGTGCTTTTTGCTACGCTATAAGTTGGATCATAGACAGCGAGGTAGATGGCGACGTACTGAACCCACATTCTTAAAAGCTATGCTCTTGAGTAAAAGGCTCCAACTGGATGAATGTTTGTAAGTTCACTCACGGCAAAAGGTTCAGGGAGATGTCTGTATGCTAAGAAGTAATCGCCTCATACTCTTTCTCTTCGCTGTGACTATCATGGTAGTGGTAACTGCGGTAGTGCTACATAGCCAAGGACAGGGTCAGAAAGATCGCACTTCAAGCGTGTCCCGCGAAGTTGATTTGGAACAGTTGCCGGTCGCAGACTATACGGCGTTAGAACACACTGACGCGGAAAAGCGTGCTAAAAGGCGTGCCAAAAACGCACGTTATGACAAAGAAGATAGAGTACGCGAACCCGAAGATAGTCCCGGAGTCACATACCTTACAGAAATAACAAATGACTGGGAGGCGGGTCTGCCCGCTCTTCCGGCAGACCGCAGCGATGCAATAGTTCTGGGCCAAGTCATTGACGCGCAAGCCTACCTCTCTAACGATAAATCCGGCGTTTACTCTGAGTTCAGCATTCGTGTGGACGACATCCTTAAAAACGACGTGCATTCGCCGGTCGCTTCTGGTGATTTAATTACTGCCGAGCGATTGGGTGGGCGTGTACGGTTTCCTTCAGGCCGCGTCTTACCAGTTCGCGTATCAGGACAAGGGATGCCACGAAAAGGTCGCCGGTACGTGCTCTTTCTTAAGGGACTCAAACTAGAGCACCACTACCTTATTGTAACCGGATATGAATTGCTTGCCGGGTGTGTGTCACCGCTTGATGGCGTCAAGGCTGTGGGTGGAGGCAGTCCGTGGAAATTTGACGCCTATGAAGGCTGGGACGAGCGCACATTCCTCAGTGTAATCCAGAAGGAGATAATAAGTCCTGCTTCAATACCGCCTGAGAATAGGAACTAGTCTGTATGAGAGCGAGCGTTTTCTCTCTACTGTCAAAGCGAGCAACTCACCTCGCCTTGGGCGTGCTGATGCTCTTAGTGTCAGCGATTCTAATTTATTTACAGTATGCTGCCTCCGTTAAGGCACAGTCCTGTCCTCCGCCTGCACCTCCCTGCCAAAGCCCGCCGATCATCTGGGTGCGAAATACATATCCTCTGGGGGCACAGGTGACAGTTTATATTGACCCTGCATTCGATGGCGATCAGTACGCAGACATTAAAACAGCTTTTGAAAATTGGAATAGCAGGAACTTCGCGAACTGTTCGGAGGTGACTTTCAAAGATTTCATCAGGGAACGTAGAACAAGTTACCCTAACTCGTCTATCGGGGTTATTCAGCACACGTCCGAGGGAGCAGAGTGGCAGAAGCTTAGCGAAACGAGTGGTCTACGTATTAACACGAGCGAAATACGTGTAGGGTCATGCCTTGTCAACAGGAACTCCATGAAGTCAACGATAGCGCATGAAATAGGGCATGCGTTTGGACTTGCAAACGCTGATGATAACCAAGCCGGAACCTCGATTATGGCTCGCGCTATTGCCTGTGAGGGTAACAATTGTAATGCAAGAGCGTACGGCGATATGGCGGGTCCAACATCGTGTGATAATGAGGTCATAAGACAGTTTTACTGCCCTGCTCCGACACCAACCGGAGGCGGAGGCGAGTGTCCCCCGCCCACCTACGAGGAGGTGGCGATAGACGACGGCGGCCACATCATCAATCCCAACGAGCCGTGCCCCGAACGCCCCTCGCCCATCCTGCTCGACATCGCGGGCGACGGCTTCGACCTCACCGACCACGCCGGCGGGGTCGCCTTCGACCTCAACGCCGACGGTGTCGCCCACAATCTGTCGTGGACTTCCGCCGGGTCTGACGACGCGTGGCTCGCCTTAGACCGCGACGGCAACGCCACGATTGACGATGGGGCGGAACTCTTCGGCAACTTCACTCCTCAGCCGACGCCGCCACCGGGCGCAGAGCGGAACGGCTTTCTGGCCCTCGCCGAGTTCGACAAAGCGGAACTGGGTGGCAATGCGGACGGGGTGATAGACAGCCGCGATTCGATCTTCTCTTCGTTGCGCCTGTGGCGTGACGTGAATCACAACGGCGTTTCGGAGTCGGAAGAGTTGCACAGCTTGCCGTCTCTGAACGTCGCCGCGCTGCATCTGGATTACAAGGCGTCGAAGCGTGTGGACGAGCACGGCAACCAGTTCAGGTATCGCGCTAAGGTGGAAGACTCGAAGGGCGTTAGGGTCGGGAGGTGGGCGTGGGATGTGTTCCTCGCCGTGCAGTAGTAGCCGTCCGGGTTGAGTCAGACGCAAGAACCGCCCGTAGAAGCCTGCGACGGCCTCCACGGGCGGTTCTCTTTTACTTGAGAGTGTCTCACTTGATCGAGTAGCGCGCGAGCGTGTTGGGGAAGAGGATGACTGAGGGGAGCACGTCGGCCATGTTGACTTTGCTCGCGCCCGTGAGGATGTCGCGGGCCTTGAGGCCGTAGAGAGCTTCGTTGAGGTTATTGTCGGGGTTGATGACCGCGCCCTTGAGTTCGAGCCCGGCGAAGAGCCCCTTGCTGCGCGAGTAGGAGAGGATGCCGGCGTCGAGCGTGAGGTTCGTCGTGGCGCTGGCGGCGCGGCCCACGGGGCCGGCGGCGGCGCTCGCCTCGCCGCCCATCTCGAACTTGTCTTCGAGCAGCCCCTTCAAGGCGTCCTCGTTCATGAAGAGGAGGACGAGGTCGGTCTTCGACGCGCCGATCTGCAAGCCGACGCTCGCGCCGCCCAACTTGAAGAAGGCGGGCGCGCCCCAGCCGCCCGTCACCCTCCGGCTGATGAGACCGCTGCCGCCGCGCCCACCGACGACGAACCCGGCCTTGAGCACGCCGGGGAAGACCGCCACGGCCTCGGCCCTGTCGAGCAGCTCGCGCGGAACCCCCCGGTCGGGCGCGCCCATGATCTGTTCCAAGACGCGCGCCGCCGCCTCAGCCTTCTTCCCCGCCTCCTTCTGCTGCTTGGCGCTGGCTCTGGGCTCCGGCTTCGTGGCGCGCCGCTCCCTCTCGTTCTGCGCGCGGGTCGTCGCCGTCGTGGGGAACAGCGTCGCGGCGGTCAGAATGAGCGCCGCCGCGAGAACTATTTTATGAACAGAAAGCTTCATCCCATCTCCTCCTCGAAGAGTAAAGCGGGCGACCGGAGCGGCCGTGAGTAGTCACGCGCACCGGCGAGGCCCGCTTCCTTATTTTCCGTCTCGATGTTTCAATTAGGGAGACGCGACGAGTAGCGGCTGATCTGCAAAGGGAACGCGCGGACCGCCGTAGGCACGGGCGTGGCGGCGCGGCTCGTGATCAGCTCCGTGGCCTTCTTGCCGTAGAAGGCTTGGTTGAGATCGTTGTCGGGGGTGATCGCCACGCCCTTGAGCGCCGCGCCGATGAAGGCTCCCTTGCTGCGCGCGTAGGTGAGGATGCCGGCGTCGAGCGTCGGGTTGGTTCCCGCGCCGAGCGAGCGCCCCACGGGGCCGGCGGCGACGCCCACCTCGCCCCCGATCTCGAACTTGTCCTCCATCATCCCCTTGAGCGCCGCGTCGTTCATAAAGAGAAGGACGAAGTCGGTCTTCGTCCCGCCGATCTGCGCGCCGAAGCTCCCGCCCGTCATGTTGTAGAAGACGGGCGTGCTCCAACCCTTCTTCGCCGTCCGGCGGCTGATCACGCAGTCGCCTTTGCGCCCGCCCACGATGAAGGCCGCGCTGAGGACGCCGGGGCAGACCGCGACCGCCTCGGCCCCTTCGAGCAGCTCGCGCGGGATGGAACGCTCGGGCACCGACATCACCTGCCGCAGGACTCGCGCCGCGTCGTTCGAGTGGCGCGTCGCGTCCTTCGCGCGCCGCGGCGTGAACTTAACTTTCCCCTGTGCGCCCGCCGTCGTGACTTTTCCCCACGCGCCCGCAGGCGCAAGGCCCGCGCCGAGCGCCAGCCCGACGCCAAGCGCAAAGGCAATGCTTCGTCTTGAAAGCGCTTTCATAACTCTCCCTCCTGAATCTGTCGTCCGGGGGAACGAGTTTCGTGCTGCGGGAAACAACAATCCTTCGCGCCCCTCTACTTCGACCCGTACTGCGCGATGATGCGCTCGCGAATCTGCTCGGGGCCGAGCTTCTCGGTCTTCTCCAGTTGGAGTGCCATCAGCGCCTCGTCAATGCAGATGGCGCAATGCGCCGCGTGGTCGTCAACGAAGCAACTGTGCAGGCTCTTGTGGCCGAAGCCCTTGTCGCAGTGACAGTAGCACGGAAGCTGCGCAATCGTCTTCGGGATTTCCTTCGCGGCCAGATAGCCGAGCCGCTGCTTGCCCGCGAACTTCTCGGGCGCGAGCGTCGGCGGCAAATTTTTGAGCGCCGCGAGGCTCATCTCGAACGCCGGAATCTCGCCCGGCGCGCCGTGGTCGTGCCCGTCGTGGCCTGACGCAGGAGGCTCGTGCGCCGGGGTCTCCGTCGCGCTCGCGGGGCGCGTCGCGTCCGTGCGCCGTGCCACCTTCTCTTGCGACGCGGTGCCATGCCCGCCCGACGTGCACGCCGCGGCCACGACGAGCGACAGGATCAGTCCGAGTATAAATAATTTGTTCTTCATGGAATTTCAAACCTCCTCAACTTAAGGGCTGAGAAAAAATATTAACATGGATGGACAGGATAGACAGGATAAGGAGGAGCTGTTGAGGAAGAAATGATGAGTGATAAAGAGAAGTCGGCGCGTTTCGAGAGACGCGCCCCGGCGACTCGATGGCCCCGACTGCCGTCGTGAGTTTGCTAGTTGTTGCTGCTGGCCGGGAAGGTTTCGCCGCCGCGCTTCACGTAGTGGCGCGGCGCGTCGAGATAGGCCTCGACGGTCTTGTAAATCTCCTCGTCCATAAAGCCGTTGATCTTGTAATAGAAGCCCGCGAGCTGTTCCGGCCTCTGCGCCGGGAGCGCGGCGCGGTATTTCTCCAGAAATTCCATCAGCGTGGCGCGCAGGAGCGTCAGCTCGCGCACCACCTCTTTGAGCTCGTAGCCCTGCTGCCAGCGTTGACGACCATGCTCCTCGCCCTCCTGAAGCAACGTGCCTCCGGGCGGCGTGTCGCCGGCGAGCGCCTGCCGCAGTTCTTCGACGATCTGCGGGACGTGGTCGATCAGTTGCACGTAGGAAAGTCTCGCGTCAGAGTTAATGCGCCGGTCGGCGGTCACCTTCTCCGTCCAGTCGCGAACGATAGTCTCCTGTCCGCTTTTCAACAAACTGCTGATCTCTTCCGGCATGTTCGGGGGAACCTCGATTGTCTGTTTAGTGCTCACGCGCGAGATGGGGCCTGAGAGTTGGCCGTCCCGCGAGGGATTCGTGACCTTTACGCGCCAAAGTATAAATCAAGGCGCGCGCGTCGGGCAACCGATTTGACCGTCCGGCGTGAACAGTGCGACGATGCTGCCCTTAATCTGCCGGAAGGCTCTAACAGGAAAGGTGGGCACCGCGATGGAGGATCATTCCAAGGAATTCGTGACGCAGGAGGAGACGGGCGAGGTGGCTCCGTCGGAGCAGGTCGAAGGGCGCGTCGAAGCCGAGATGAAGCGCATCGAGGGCAGCGCACGCGAGGCCGTCGGTCAGGGGATTCTCGACAAAGAGGTGGAGCGCGAAGGCCGCAAGCTCAAAGAAGAGGGCGAGCGCGAACTCGACGAACAGCGCGACACGAACAAATAAGGCAAGAAGGCCAGAAGGTAAAAGGCAAAAGTGAAGAGGCTCAACCCCTCCTCACTTTTGCCTTTTACCTTCTGGCCTTCCCTCAGTCTCCGGTCGTCTTGTCGGTGGCCTTGTCGAGGGCGGCGCGGATCATGGTGGGGAGGTTCTGCGAGAAGCCGCGGTAGTGCGCCACGACGCGCCCGCCGGGGGCGATCACGAAGGTCTGCGGGATGCTGTAGTTGCCGCGCATGAGCTTCGAGGCGAGGTCGCCGGTCGCCCAGCCGAGCGTGTAGTTGATGCTGTACTCCCTGGCGAAGGCGCGCACCTTCTGCTCGTCCGTCTGCGGATTCTCGGTCGTCAGCCCGAGCACCTCCACGTCCTTCGAGGCGTACTCCTTGCTCATCTCCACGAGGTGCGGAATCTCCAGCCGGCACGGCCCGCACCACGTCGCCCAGAGGTCGAGCACTACCACCTTGTTTTTGTAATCCGCGAGGCGGATGGTTTTTCCATCGAGCGTCTCGATCTCCGCGTTCATGACCTCCGGCGAGAGCGTGTCGCTCTGCGCGGGGTTCGGGGGGGCGGGCGGCGGCGGCTGCCCGCGCTGCTGCGTGACGGTCACGACCGGCTTGCCGCCTTTGGCGTTGTTCGCCGCGCCGTTCGCCCCGTCCCGCGCGGTGTCCGTCGAGGTGCAGCTCGATGCGAGGGCGACGGCACTGAGCGAGGCTGCGCACGTGAGCGCCAGTCGCCCCTTCGTCCAGAACTTTTTCGTGGTCTGCTTCGTCGAGATCATGCCTTCGGGATTTCCTTTTGAACTTTCGATACGAATTAAATAAGCCCGGCGACGCCGGGGGCTTCAAGGCCCGACGCGCACGAGGCGGAAGCCGAGCACGGGGTCGCGCAAGTTCTTCGGCACCCAGCGGCGCGCCAGCGCGTTGATGGGCTCGTCGCCGTCGGGCCGGCTCGGGTACGCCCCGCCGCGCACCACGATCTTGCCGCGGTCGGCGGCGGGCAGCGTCGTGCGGTCGTTACCTTTGTACATCGCCGCCGTCGAGCCCGTCCACTCCCAGACGTTGCCGATCATGTCCTCGACGCCCTGCGGCGTGCGCCCCTCCGGGTAGGAGCCGACGGCGCGTGGCGCGTCGCCCGAAAGGTTGGCGCGGCCCTCGGCCCACGCGCCGCGCCACGGGAAAACGCGCCCCGCATCGCCGCCGCGCGCGGCGTACTCCCACTCCTCCTCAAACGGCAGACGGTACTTGACGCCGTCGCGCTTTGAGCGCCACGCGGCGAACTTCTGCGCGTCCTCGAAGGTGACGTTGCGGACGGGGAATTTCTCTTCGCCCGCGCGTGGCGCGTCGCCATCCCAGACTTCAGGCGGCGCGGGGTGGCCCTCGGCCTTGACGAATTCGGCGTACTCGGCGTTGGTCACCTCCGTCCGGTCAATCGCGAAAGGTTTGACGGGAACGGAGCGCGCGGGCCAGTGGTTGTAGACCCAGAGGAGATAGGCCGCGCGATTCCTCTTGAGCTCCCGCGTTGATGTTCGTCGCCCCGCCCGCGTTGACGTTCTCATTCGTGTTGCCCGTCCCGCCCCGGCTCGCGAGATAGTAAGCGAGCCCCCCGATGCCCGCGAGCAGCCCGAGGACGACGAGCACGGCCAACGCGATGAGCGGCGTGGGCGACGGCGCGGGCGTGGGCGTGGGCGCGCCCGCGTGTGCCCCTGCGGCTTGCTTTTGCGCCGCCAGTGCCTCGGCGGCGGCGCGCTCCTCGGCGGCACGCCGCCGCGACTCTTCGACGCGGCGTTGATCTTCGGCGTCCGGCAGTCGTGACGTTGGCGCGTCGGCAGCGCCGCCGCCGACGGGGTCCGAGATGCGCGGCGTGGTCTCGCCGGCTCCGCCGAGCGGCGCGGCGGTGTGGCCGCCGCCCGGCTGGCGCGCCGTGTCCGCCCCGCGCACAATATTCCCGCCCTCGGGCAGAGCGTCAGTGCGCGGCACTTCGATTTGCGCGACGGTGGTCTTGCCGACTGATTCCGGCCCCGACTCCTCTTCGAGCGCGCCCGTCGCCGCCGCGATGTCGCGCACGCCCGCCACCGTCTCGAAGCTCGGCGAGCCCGAATGCTGCCCGCCCGTCGTCACCCCGCGCCCTTCGGACAGCCCCACGGTCTCGCCCGGCACGAGCGGAACCGTGCGCGCCGACGCGGCGTCGCCCGCGGGCGTCTCCGCGCTCACGCTGCACATTGCGGCGCGCAGCTCCTCCATGAACTCCTCGACCGTCTGCGGTCGCCGCTCCGGGTCTTTCGCCAGCGCGTGCTGCACCGCCCGCTCGATCTCCGCCGGAACTTCGACCTCGCGCTCCGAGAGCGGCACGGGCGCGGTCGTTAGATGCTTGTTCATGATCGAGGGAATCGAGACGCCGCGGAAGGGCACGTCGCCTGAGAGCATCTGATAGAGGATGATGCCCAGACTATAGATGTCGGCGCGCACGTCAATGTCGTCGTCGCCCCACTGCTCGGGGGCCATGTAGAAGGGCGAGCCCATCATCCCTTGGGTCTGCGCGGCGACGAACGAGCCGAGCAACTCGCCCGACTTGATCTTCGCCAGCCCGAAGTCGAGCACTTTGACGCCCTCGCCCGGCGCATGGCCGGTCTGGAGCAGGATGTTGAGAGGCTTCAAATCGCGGTGGACGATGCCCTGCCGGTGCGCGGCGGCGACCCCGGCGCAGACGGCCAGCATGATCTCCACGGCCTGCGCGGGCGAAAGTCGCTTCTGCTGCGCGAGGATGTCGTGGAGCGAGCGCCCCTCGATGAACTCCATGACGAGGAACGGGGTGGTGCCGCCGATGACGCCGTAGTCCGTGACGGTGACGGTGTTCTGGTGGCGGATGGCAGCCGCCGCCATCGCCTCCTGCCGGAAGCGCGTGAGGAGCGAAGGGTCGTTGCCGACGAGGTCGGGGAGGATGACTTTGACGGCGTGGTGCGTCTTGAGGAAGACGTGGCGGGCCTTGAAGACGATGCCCATCCCGCCCTGCCCGAGCCGCCTCTCCAACTGGTAACGCTCGTCGAGCACGGTGTCGCCGGCGAGCGTGAATTTCAGTGATTCACCGTCGCTCGGACAGTGGTTGACGTGGTCGGGGAAACAGCGGTGACAACCTGGACACTCTTTCATCGGATGGCTCTGGTGCGATACACAGTAAAAATCAGCGTCGGTGTAACGTGCGAAAAAAATTCTAACAACTCGCAGACAAGCAGGCAAGGAAGCAGTACGAAGGGCAAAAGTAAAAAGGCAAAAGGAAGAGCCTGTCTTTCCCTTTGCCTTTTACCTTTTTACTTTTGCCTGCTTCAGGAGCGCGGCGGCGAGCTGCTGATGCTGGTGACGCGCTCCATATCGTCTTTGGCCTGCTCGGAGGCCGAGCGGATGCCCGCCACGCGGAGGCGGAACTCGTCGGCGTTGCTCGCGCCGCGCAGCGCCTCGTCGAGCTCGATGAGGCCGGACTGGTAGAGGTTAAAGAGCGACTGGTCGAAGGTTTGCATGCCGTACTGCGAAGTGCCGGCGGCGATGGCGTCGCGGATGAGCGAGGTCTTCTCCTCGTTAATGATGTAGTCGCGGATGAGCCCTGTCGTGACCATCACCTCGACGGCGGGGACGCGGCCCCCTTCCACGGAACACACGAGGCGCTGCGAGACGACGGCGCGCAGAATGCCTGCGAGCTGGATGCGGACGCTCTTTTGCAGGTGCGGCGCAAACGATGAGACGATGCGGCGGATGGTCTCGGTGGCGTCGAGCGTGTGCAGCGTCGAGAGGACGAGGTGGCCGGTCTCGGCGGCGGTCAAGGCCGTCTCGATGGTCTCGTGGTCGCGCATCTCGCCGACGAGGATAACGTCAGGGTCCTGCCGCAGCGCGCCTCTCAGCGCCTCGGCGAACGAGCGCGTGTCCACGTCCACCTCGCGCTGCGTGACGAAGGACTTCTTGTCGCGGTGGAGGAACTCGATGGGGTCTTCGATGGTGATGACGTGGCCGCCGCGCGTCGAGTTGATGTAGTCAATGACGGCGGCGAGGGTGGTGGACTTGCCCGAGCCCGTCGTCCCCGTGACGAGGATGAGGCCGCGCTGCTCGTCGGCGATGCGCTCGATGACGGGCGGCAGGCCCAGCTCGCTCATCGCGCGCACCTTGTCGGGGATCACGCGCAGGACCATGCCGACGGTGCCGCGCTGCTGGAAGATGTTGGCGCGGAAGCGACCGAGCCCCGAGACGCCGTAGGCGATGTCGGCCTCCGAGACCTCCTTGAAGCGCTGCTTCTGCCGGTTCGACATCATCGAGAAGGCCATGTCGAGCGTGTCTTCCTGCGTCAGGCGCGGGGTGTCCGCGACGGGGCGCAGCTCGCCGCCGATGCGCATGAAGGGCTGCGACCCGGCCTTGACGTGGAGGTCGGAGGCGCCGAACTGAGTGGCGGCGCGCAGCAAGTCGTCAATTCTGACTGGCATAAGTTAGTTTCGGGACCCCTTACCGGATGGTCGCGCGCGTGACGCGAGTTTTATGGCGTAAGCTTTCCGCGGCCTGTAGGCGGGGCGGCGTTCGTGACTCGACGGGGCCGGTGCGGTCGCCGGGAAAGATTCTACCGCGTTTCCGCACGGGCGCTCAACAAGTTTTATGCGGGCGGGGAAATTTTCGCCCCGGTGGTGGTTTTTTGTTGACAATCACGAGCCCCGGAGTATATTTCAACTCCTCGCGCCAGAGACTCCAAGCCGGCGACAACCCTCTCAGCGGGAACCCCGGCGAAAGCGGCGGACGCGCTCTCATCACACGCGAACGCACTGAACACTCGATACAGAGGGCCGGTCCTTAATCTCCAGACGCCGGCCACAGTCCAATTCTTTCAGGAGGAATCGGCGCGGCCCTGCGGCGCACGCGGTTGCGGCGGGCTCCTCGTCACCGGCCGCACCGAGAGCGAGGACGACAAGGCGTTGTCGCGCCGCCTTGAGGAGTTGTTAGGCTACGGCGTGGTTCAGAGGGACTGCGCGACGGCCTCGTCGGCGAAAATCAACCGGCAGAAGATTTCGCTCGTCATCCTCTCGCCGACGGCCACCGAACACGTGAGCGCCGAGTTCCGCAACGTCGCCGTGCCCGTCGTGGTGATGGACCGCAGGCTGTACGCCGGGATGGGCCTCACCGGGCCGAGCGAGGTGAGCGACTTCGGGACTCAGTCGGGGGAGCAGCAGCAGGTGCTCATCATGGACCCGAACCACCCGATAGCGGCGGACCTCACGGGCAGCCAGGAGCTGGCCGCCGCGCCGGCTGGCATCACGTGGGGGCTCCCCGGCAGGCGCGCGCGGAGGGTCGCGACGCTCGCGACCGACACCCGCAAAGCAGTCCTCTTCTGCTACGACAGCGACGACACGATGAACGGGCTCAACGCGCCGGCGCGACGCGTCGCACTCCTCTATGACGAGGCCTTTCGCCTCCACCCCGCCAGCCCCTACTGGCGTCTCTTCGATGCCGCGGTCGAGTGGGCTGCCGCCGAGCGCCCGCGGCAGTTCCCGGATGTGTTCCGCGCCGAGTGGTCGGAGGTCCGCACGCGCCGGCGCGCGGGCCAGCCGGCGGGCGAAGCGGAGTCCGGAAGCCCGCCCATGCATCCCCCCGAGAACCTCGCGGGTCTGGCGCTTTCGGGCGGCGGCATTCGCGCCGCGACCTTTAGCCTCGGGCTCCTTCAGGGGCTCAACCTCCACGGACTGCTGCGCGGCTTCGACTACCTCTCGACGGTCTCGGGGGGTGGCTACGTCGGGGGCTGGTGGAGCGCGTGGCTGAGCCGCGACCCGCAGGGCCAGCGCGGCGGCGAGGGCGCCTTCCCGCCCCCCGAACTCATCAGGCCGGCCAGCGACGGGGTGGCCCGCCTCGCGGCGGAGCGGGTCAACACCGAGGTCGCCGACGAACTCCTGTCGGCGGGCCGCGACCCCATCCACCACCTGCGCCTCTTCTCCAACTACCTCACGCCGCGCAAGGGCGTGCTGAGCCCCGACACGTGGCGCGCCGTGACGGTCATCTCCCGCGACATGGCCCTCACGTGGGTCGTGCTGCTGCCGGTGCTTATCGCCGCCCTCCTGCTCGGCAAGCTCTACTTCGTCCTCCAGCCCCTCGCCTATGATACGCAGTCGCACCACAGCTTCTTTCAGTACAGCCTGCCTCCCGGCCAGTCCCTCTGGGAGTGGGCGCTCTGGCCGCGCCTGATTCTGGTGATGTGGCCGCTGCTGCTCGTGCTCGGGTGGCTCGCCGTCGCCGTGTGCGCGTGGATGGTGAGCGGCGGCGCCGAAGAGTCGCGCCGCGAGTGGTGGGCCGCGAAGCTGGGCGGCACGGTCGCCACCATCATGATCGGGCTCTTCTTCTACCTCTTCTACTACCGGAGCGGGTCGGGAGAGAGTGGCACGCCGGGCTGGTTCTGGCCGGCGCTGGCGCTGGGCTCGGTCGTCCTGCTGGGTTACTGCTTCTACCCGATGCTGCGGCGCTTGATTGTCGAGCAGCGAGGCGGCGAAGAGCAGGCGGCCCGGCAGTGGCGCGGCGAAGTGCTGCGCGACCGGATGACCCGCGCGCAGTCGCTCCTCATGGTGGTGCTCGCCATCGCGGCCTTCGTGCTCGTGCTCGCGGGGTTCGGTCACGAACTGGTCAACTACGTGTTCAAGCCGGAGAGCGGTCTGGTGGCGAGGGGCGGGGGCGGGCTCGCCGTGCTCGCCGCGCTCGCCGGCTCGGTCTTCACGGCGCTCAAGAATTCACCCTCGGGCGGGAGCGACGAGCGGCTGCTCGACGAGAACCAGTCGCGGTTCAACCGGCTGGTCTTCAGGCTCACGCCGCCGCTCCTCATCGTCGTGCTGGCCGTCGCCCTCTCGTGGGCGGCCAACGTGCTGCTGGGCTACATCCACTCGGCCTACCTCGACGGGCTCAACCTTATCCCGAACGAGTTAGACTACTTGCGGGTGAGACTCTCATGGGTCAAGCAGAGACAGGGTGGGACGAACCTGACTACGCTCCTGATGGCGGCGACCTGCCTCGGGGCGCTGCTCTCGTTCTTCCTCGTGCTGGTCGAGACACGCTGGCGCATCGCCTCGCCCCGGCGCTGGCTCGCCGCCCTCTGGCTCGGGCTCGCCCTCTACCTCTCGGCGTTGGTGGTCTGGATGCTCGTCGTCGCCCCGTACCCGCCCACCCGGTGCGCCGACGAGCCGGTCATCAACTTCCTGCTCAAAGTTTGCGACAACCCGAGCGGCTCCGCGAAGAGGACGCTCGACTGGAGGTGCCTCGCCAACTGGGAACTCTGCCTCGACCGGCGCGCCTTCGGGGCCATCTTCTTCCTCACCTATGTCACGGGCTGGTGGCTCATTTTCAGGCTGCGCGCCGGAGAACGACGACGCCCGCGCCGGATGGTCACGCCGGCGCTCATCCTCCTCGTCGGCGTCGTGCTCACCATCCTCACGACGGTGGCCATGAAGGCGGCCTACAACACGCAGGAACTCAAGAAGGACGCGGCGGCGATCCGCTGGGCGAAGCAACTGCAGAAGGAGACGGAGGCGGCCCCCGCGTCGAAGGAGCCGGCGCAAGGCACTGTGAAGTCTGCCGGGGTGAAGACAGAAGAAGAAGCAGCAGCAGATGAGATGATGTGGGTCCCGATGTGGTTTACGGTGATGCTCTCCGGAGCGTTCCTCTACTGCCTGCTCTTCGTCGTGCTGGAGACCGTTCTGGGGAGCACCGATAACCGGCGCGCGATGTGGCTGCTCACCTCGGTCTACCTCGCCCTCAATGCGCTGCTCGCCGTCTACATCGCCTTCGACTACAGCGACCTGCGGGCCGACTACCTCAACCAGCCGAGGCTCGACCTCTACATCACTGTGGTTCTGGGGCAGGCCACCTTCGGACTGTTCGGCGTGTCGCTGACGTGGGTGGTGGCGATGGGCTGGATGGCCGACCCGAACCGGCTCTCGCTGCACAACTTCTACCGCGCGCGGCTGGTGCGCGCCTACCTCGGCGCGTCGAATAAGTATCGCAGCGAGCAGCTCAGGACGATCCGCGAGGCGGTCGAGGGCGACGACGTGCTGCTTCAGGACTTGGGCAACTGCCGGCGCGGCGCGCCCTACCACCTCATCAACACGACGCTCAATCTGGTCGGCGGGCGCGACCTCACCACGGCGCAGCGCTCCGCCGACTCCTTCATCCTCTCCCGGCGCTTCTGCGGCTCGTCGCGCACCGGCTACCGCGACACGCGCGAGTACATGGGCGGGCAGCTCTCGCTGGGGACGGCCGTCGCCGTCTCGGGGGCGGCGGCGAGCCCGAACATGGGTTCCAAGACGCTCACCTCCTCGCTGGCCATGCTCATGACCTTCCTCAACGTGAGGCTCGGCTTCTGGGCGCCGACGCCCAACAAGAAGGACTGGCGCGAGACCAGAGCGCGCCTCTGGCCCTTCTATATGTTGCGCGAGTTCACCTCGCAGACCAACGACCTCTCGACCTACTGTTACCTCACCGACGGCGGGCACTTCGACAACACGGGGCTCTACGCGCTCGTCGAGCGCGGGTGCCGCTTTATCTTCGTCGCCGACTGCGGCGCCGACCCGAAGCCCTGCTTTCAGGACGTCGGCGCTGCGCTGCGCCGCTGCCGCATCGACTTCGGGTCCGAGATAGACCTCGACCTCACGCCCGTCACCAGAAAGAGGGACGACGGCCTCGCTGACTCGCACTTCGCCGTCGGCAGCATCCTCTATTCGAGGGAGCATGCCGAGGCGCTCGGCTGGGAGCTGCCGCCCGCCGCCGCGGCCCGCGCCACCGACGAGGGGCAGAGGGCGGACGAGTTGGCGCGCACCGGGGTCATCATCCTCTTCAAGCCCGTCGTCACCGGCCGGGACGAGCCCGCCGACGTGCGTCAGTTCAAGCTCGAAAACTCGCTCTTCCCACAGCAGACGACCGCCGACCAGTGGTTCGACGAGGCGCAGTTCGAGAGCTACCGGCGGCTCGGGCATCTTTCCGCCTACTCCGTGCTCCGCCGACTGAGCCCGGTGCGGCGGCCACTGGCCCCGGCAGGTGCGCCCCCCGACCCGAATTGAAAAGGCCCCTTCGCTGAAGGGGCCTTTTTTTCTCTCTCGTCGCCGCCGCCGTCGCGGCAGCGCGGCTATTCCGTGAGCGTGACGTGGATGGAGTCTCTGGTGTCGCTCGCGTTGCTCGACGCGGCCTTGCCCACTTCGCGGGACTGCTCGGCCCGGAAGCCGTTGCCGGTTTCCGCCGGAGCCGTCTTCGACTCGTTGACGTAGGTGAGCCAGGGGCCGGGCGCGGGACGCTCGCCGGAGGTGATGCCGAAGAAGACCTTCTGGATGCGCTCGGTGACGGGGCCGCGTTTGGCCTCGCCGATCTGGATGCGGTCAACTGAGCGGATGGGCGTCACCTCGGCGGCGGTGCCGGTGAAGAAGAGCTCGTCGGCGAGGTAGAGAGCGGCGCGCTGGATGGCCGACTCGACGAGCGGGATTTCCAGCTCGCGGCAAATCTGGATGACGCTGTCGCGCGTGATGCCCGGCAATATCGAAGAGGCGAGCGGCGGCGTCACGACCTTGCCGTCGTGGACGAGGAAGATGTTCTCGCCCGACCCCTCGGAGACGTAGCCGCGGTCGTCGAGCGCGATGCCCTCGGCGTAGCCGTTCGTGAGGGCCTCCATCTTGATGAGCTGCGAGTTCATGTAGTTCGCGCCTGCCTTCGCCATCGCGGGCATCGAGTTCGGCGTGAGGCGCTGCCACGACGAGACGCACACATCCACGCCCTGCTCGATGGCCGCCTCGCCGAGGTACTTGCCCCAGTCCCACGCGCCGATGTAGCAGGTCATCGGGTTCGGGAACGGGTTGACGCCAAAGGCCGGGTGCTCTTCATCGAGGCTCCGGAACATGATCGGTCGCAGATAGCACTGCTGGAGGCCGCTGCGCGCGACCAGCTCGACCGCCGCGCCGCACAGCTCGTCGAGCTGGCGCGGATGCTCCATACGGTAAATCTTGGCGGAGTTGAGGAGCCGCTGCATGTGCTCGCGGAGGCGGAAGACGGCGGGGCCGCGCTGCGTCTTGTAACAGCGGATGCCCTCGAAGACGCTCGAGCCGTAATGCAGGACGTGCGACATGACGTGGACGCGCGCATCATTCCACTCGATGAACTGCCCGTCGTGCCAAACCTCTTTGGCGATGGTCGGCGTCTTAACATCCTTCTTTCTCACGTCGTCTGCAAACATCTCTTACGGCTCCTTAAGATTATTATTTCGAGTTCACAATGCTCACATTTTATCGAGGGGCGGACTTTCGGTCTGTCGCTTGAGCTGCAAGGCTCGGAGGAAACGCTGGCAAAAGTTTGATGTGCCCTGGGTTGTTTCGCGCGTTTTACTAAGGTAAGCGACGATACATTAAACCCGAGGCGCTTGGCAAGGCGGCGTCTTGCGGCGCGTGAGAGGGCGCGCGGCGCGGCGATTTCGCGCCCGCGCGCGCGCCGCCGACGCTTGCTTCTTCCCTCCGGCGCAAAGTACCATCCACGCGTCTTTCAACATGATTCGGCGGGTGCGGCCCGATAGATTTTCCACCACATGAAGCGCCTGACAAAGGTCTCGGTCGTGGCCTTCGCGGCATCCGTCGCGCTCACCGCCGCACTGCCCCTCGAAGGTTGTCGCATGCCTCAAAACGTCCGGAAAGCTCCGACGCCCGGCGCGAGTCCGGGCGCGGAAGATAAAGCCGCCGCCGCCGACTCCCGCGCCGCCGCAGACCCTCTCGCCGTTCACCGCGCCGCCGTCGCCGTTGACATGCACGCCGACACCGTGCAGTTCATCATTGACGACGGCGCGGACATCAACCGGCGGCTGACGACGACGCACCTCGACGCCGTGCGGATGAAAGAGGGCGGCCTCGACGCGCAGTTCTTCTCCGTCTGGGTCGAGCCGGAGACTTACGGCCTCAAGGGCGCAAGGGCGGTCGCGCGCGCCGACGAGCAGGTCGCCGCCGTCCGCGCGCTCGCCGAGCGCCACCCCGAGACGTGGACGCTCGCCACCTCGGCGGCTGACATCCGCCGGGCCAAAGAAGAAGGAAAGCTCGCGGCGCTCCTCGGGTTGGAGGGCGGCTACGCGATAGACGAAAAGATCGAGAACGTCGAACGCTTCTACCGGATGGGCGTGCGCTACCTGACGCCGACGTGGACGGCGAGCACGAGTTGGGCGGGCTCTTCGGGCGACACGGAGGGGCAGACGCGCGGCCTCGACGATTTCGGTCGCCGGGTCATCCGCGAGATGAATCGTTTGGGGATGCTGGTGGACGTCTCGCACGTCTCGGACAAGACCTTTCAGGACATCGTCGAGACTTCGTCGCGGCCCGTCATCGCCACGCACTCGAACGCGCGCGCCATCGCCGACGTCCCGCGCAACCTCACGGACGAGCAGATTCGCGCGCTCGCCGCGAAGGGCGGCGTCGTCTGCGTCGTTTTTTACCCGGCCTTCGTCGAGCCGGGCTGGCGCGAGCTGAAAGAGCGCGTGGACGCCGAGATCGCCCCGCTCGTCCGCGAGGCGGGGCGGCGCGCCGTGGAGGGACGCGGCTCGTTCAGGCGCATCGCGCGCGACCGCGTGCGCGAGCGCGAATACCTGAAGCGCCTGCCCGCCGTCCCGCTCGCGCGCCTCGTTGACCACATTGATCACATCGTCCGCCTCGTCGGCGTCCGATACGTCGGCCTCGGCTCCGACTTCGACGGCATCCAAGCCACGCCGCGCGACCTCTCGTCGGTGGCCGATCTGCCGAACCTCACGGCGGAACTTTTGCGCAGAGGGTATAGTGAGCAGGATGTCCACCACATTCTCGGCGGCAACATCCTCCGCGTGATGGAAGAAGTTGAGCGAGGAACAGGCCGTTGAGCACTTCACAGGGGAGCACTTTGATTCCGGACACCGCCGCCGTCGCTCAAACCAGCAGTCGCGCCTCGTGCGACGAGGCCGGGGGCGCGGCGCGGCAGTTTCCCCGCATCGGATTTCACGCGCCGATTGCGGGGGGGTTGCAGAACGCTCTGCTGAAGGCGAAAGAGCGCGGCTGCGAGACGGTGCAAATCTTTTCGCGCAACCCGCGCGGCTGGAAGGCGCGCGCGCTCACTGAAGAGGAGGCCGAAACCTTCAGGCGCGTCCGCGACGAGTTGGGCATCCACCCCGTCGTCATCCACGCCAACTACCTCATCAACCTCGCCGTGCTCCGCTCTTTCACGCGCCGCGGCACACACGGAGAAAGTGAAGCATGCTCGACATCCAACTGAAAGACTCTTCCGAAGGCCCCGTCTACCTCCAGCTCCGTCAACAGCTCGAGGCCCGCATCCGCGACAAACAACTTCAGCCGGGCGAAACGCTCCCCTCGCCCGCCGCGCTCGCGCAGAAGCTCTCCGTGGACAGGGGCGAAGTCCAGCGCGCCTACTTCGAACTCGAACACTTCGGGCTGGTCTCGAAAACGTCGAGCAAGGATTTCCTCGGCAAGGAGAAAGTTTCCTACACGGTCAAAT
The DNA here is from genome assembly GCA_020199995.1 of Acidobacteriota bacterium. GTDB lineage: Bacteria > Acidobacteriota > Blastocatellia > Pyrinomonadales > Pyrinomonadaceae > JAIVJM01. The sequence continues at coordinate 40,017 of JAIVJM010000183.1, forward strand.
AAATTCACCTCCGAACCGGCAATCATCTTCGCCACAAGCAGTTACTGTGTTGTGACCTTGTCAGACATTTGTTATTGTCCTCCTGATTTTCTTCACACCTTACCCTCCTATCTGTGTTGTCACACAGATAGCCTCGGTTCTCGTTAAATATTATATTCATACTAAAAGGAGCCAGTCATGAGCGTAGACAACAAGCAGCACGTAGACACGGATTCTACGGAGTTCAAAAAAGGGGTTGAAGCCGGTCTAAATTCCGCAGAGGACACAAAGAACTGGAAAGCCGGTAATGAATTGGGGCAGGAACTGAAAGAAGAAGGCGAGACTAAAGAGCCGTCTGATGAAAACCCGGCCGATGAAGCTTCGACCCCGCTTTTTTTGAAGGATGGCCCCGAAGGGCACATGGGAAATGCTCAAGACGAGAAGGACGAGATGGAAGAATAGCTCCGACGTTTGATAGTTATCAACCACCCTCCGCCTTGAGCCTCACGAGAGAACTGCTCGGAAGTGCCTCGCCGGAATGATTGATGAGATGAACGCGGATAATTTTTAGCGGACAGGCCGGGAAGTGTATTTGTCAGTGCACATCCCGCGCCGCGACCGTAGACAAAAATCATTCGGCTAGGCTAACATCTGGAAACCTTACCGAGAGCGGGGGGCGTTTCAGGTTTCGATATGACGATACGTTTCCGACATCCCGTCAAACTCCTCCTTACGGTGCCGCCCCGCGGCGACCGCGCCTGAGGGCGCGCGTCCAGCCGGCCCGTGGTGCGGCGACACTTCCGACCGAGAACCATCAAACATCTGAATTACGTGTGACCGGCGGCGGGGCTTGAGAAAGCTTTGCGCGGGCTGGTAGTGTTGACCTTCGAGGTCAAGGAGAGGGTTTTTCAAGATCATGGACGAAAAATATTTTCCCGAGAAAATAGAGGAGAAGTGGCAGCGCCACTGGGAGCAGACACGCGCCTTCGAGGCCGAGCCGGACGCGGCGCGCGAGAAGCATTTTTACTGTCTGGAGATGTTGCCCTACCCTTCCGGCTTCCTGCACATGGGGCACGTCCGCAACTACTCCATCGGCGATGCGCTGGCGTGGTACAAGCGCCTCCGGGGCTTCAACGTCCTGCACCCCATCGGCTGGGACAGCTTCGGACAGCCCGCCGAGCAGGCCGCCATCAAGCGCGGCGTCATGCCGCGCGAGTGGACTGAGGCGAACATCGAGCACATGCGCGGGCAATTAAAGCGCATGGGCGTGAGCTACGACTGGCGGCGCGAGATCGCCGCGCACCGGCCCGAATACTACAAGTGGGATCAGTGGTTCTTCCTGAAGATGCTGGAACGGGGGCTCATCTACCGCAAGCGCTCGCCCGTCAACTGGTGCCCGAAGGAAGAGACCGTTCTGTCGAACGAGCAGTCGTCGGGCGGCATCTGCTGGCGCTGCGGCGCTGCGGTCGAGAAGCGCGAACTGGAGCAGTGGTTCGCGCGCACGACCGATTACGCCGAACAATTACTCGAAGACATGAAGCAGATCGAAGGAGGCTGGCCCGAGCGCGTGCTGACGATGCAGCGCAACTGGATCGGCAAGAGCGAGGGGGCCTACGTCGAGTTCCCCGTCAAGGACACGGACGAGCGCGTCCGCGTCTTCACGACGCGCATTGACACGATCTACGGCGCGACCGCCGTCGTGCTCTCGCCCGATCATCCGCTGCTGCGCCACTCGCCCCTCAAGGAGGATGTCGAGCGCTTCGCCGAACGCGTGAGCGCCGCGCGCATGAGCGCCGCGAAGGCTCCGGGCGAGGAGGAAGAAAAAGAAGGCATCAACACGGGACTCTTCGCCCTGAACCCTTTCAGCGGCGAGCAGATTCCGGTGTGGGCGGCCAACTACGTCCTCTCGGAGTACGGCACGGGCGCGGTGATGAGCGTCCCCGCGCACGACGCGCGCGACTTCGAGTTCGCGCAGAAATATAGCTTGACTATCCGGCGCGTCGTCGAGCGCATCTCGCACGAGCAGGAGTCCGTCCCGCACGACCCCGATGTCGAAGACCAGTCGGTCGCGATGCCGCACGCTTTCACCGACTATGGCATCGTCGTCAATTCGGGCGAGTGGGGCGGCAAGCTCTCGGCTGACGCGCAGCGCGAGATGGCCGCGTTCGCCAAAGCGAGTGGCTTCGGCGAGCCCGCCGTGACCTACCGTCTGCGCGACTGGGGCATCTCGCGCCAGCGCTTCTGGGGCGCGCCCATCCCCGTCATCTACTGCGACGCGTGCGGCATCGTGCCCGTCCCTGAAAAAGACCTGCCGGTGGTTCTGCCCGAGCAGGCCGACCTGACGGGCGCGGGGCAGTCGCCGCTGGCGGGCGTGCCCGAATTCGTCAACGCCGCGTGCCCGAAGTGCGGCGCGGCGGCGCGGCGCGAGACCGACACGATGGACACGTTCGTGGACTCTTCGTGGTACTTCTTCCGCTACTGCGACCCGCAGAATACAGAGATGCCGTTCGACCCCGCGAAGGTCGCGTACTGGACGCCGGTTGACCACTACATCGGCGGCATCGAGCACGCCGTCATGCACCTGCTCTACACGCGCTTCTGGACGAAGATGATGCGCGACATCGGTCTCGTCACGTTCGACGAGCCGGTCAGGAAGCTGTTGACGCAGGGGATGGTGACGAACGTCGTCGAGGCGACGGGCGAGTGGAAGGCGATGTCGAAATCCTTAGGCAACGGCGTTGACCCGGACCAGATGATCGAGGCTTACGGGGCCGACGCCGTGCGTCTCTTCGTCCTCTTCGCCGCGCCGCCCGAGAACGAGCTGCGCTGGTCCGAGAGCGGCATTGACGGCGCGGTGCGCTTCCTGCGCCGCGTCTACAACTTCGTCTATCGCTGGCGCGAGGCGCTCAAGGACGCACCCGCCGCCGCGCCCGCCGCCGCGGAATTTTCCGAAGGCGCGCGCGCCTTGCGCCACGAGACGCACCGCGCGATTGCACGCATCACGGACGACTTCGAGCGCCTGCACCTGAATACCAGCGTCGCGGCGCTGATGGAGTTGTCGAACGCGCTCGGCGACTTCGACGCGGCGCCGGAGAGCGCCGGGCCCGCGGAACTATTCGCCGTGCGCGAGGCGCTGGAGGCGCTGACCTTGATGCTCGCGCCCTACACGCCGCACGCCGCCGAGGAGCTGTGGGAGGGCTTGGGGCACGAGGGCGGCATCCTTCTGAGCGGCGCGTCGTGGCCGCGCGCGGACGAACAACTGGCCCGCAAAGAGGAGTTGGAAATTCCCGTGCAGGTCAACGGCAAGCTGCGCGGGCGGATGTTGATGAGCGCCGCGGCCTCGGAGGAGCAGATGCGCGCGGCGGCGCTCGCCGACGAGAAGGTGCGCGCGTGGGTCGAGGGCAAGCAGGTCGTCAAGACAATCGTCATCCCCGGACGTCTCGTCAACATCGTCGTGAGGTGAAGGACATAGAGATTGAAGAAGAGCGGCGCGAAACATTCGAGCCGCTCTTCTTCAATTACTTTGCGGGGGCCGGCCCCCGCTCCGACGAATCACTTCTCCATCTCTCTTTCGCACGTCCCATGAAAACACGAACGCCAACGCGCCGTGCCGCCGTCATCGTCGCTTTCGCTCTCTACATCGCACTGGCACTCGCAGGCTTTGCTCCCTCGCAAGGCGAGGCGAAGAATTCTTCATCGCTCAGCCCTCAGTCCTCAACCCTTCGCGCTCGGCGCGTCATCGTCATCTCGCTCGACGGGCTCGACGCGCGCTATCTCAGCCGCGCCGACGAGTTCGGGCTGCGGATTCCGGCGCTGCGCCGACTGATGGCGACGGGCGTGACGGCGCGCGGCGGGGTCGTCTCGGTCTACCCGTCGCTCACGTACCCCGCGCACACGACGTTGGTGACGGGCGCGCGGCCCCTTCGCCACGGCATCTTCGGCAACGAGGTCTTCGACCCCGCCGACCCGCAGTCGCGCCGGGGCCTCTGGTTCGCGCGCGCGATCCGCGCCGAGACGTTGTGGGAACGAACGCGAGGCCCGCGGAGCTCGCCGCCGAGATCGCCACGCGCGACCGCGAGTTGTACGCGCACGTCAACGCCGACGAGCAGGACGACATGCGGACGCGCTTCGCCGAGCACATCATCCGCGAGAAGCGTCCGCGCCTGATGCTCGTCCACCTCTTCGACCTCGACCACTTCCAGCACGACTACGGCCCTCTGACGAAAGAGGCCTTCGCGATGCTCGAGAAGACGGACGGCTACGTCGGGCGCATCCTCGACGCCTCGGCGCGCGCGGGCACGCTTCCGGAGACGGCGGTCTTCATCGTCAGCGACCACGGCTTCCGCCCCGTCCGCAAACTGATTCACCCCGGCGCGATTCTCGCGCGGGCGGGACTCATCAAAGTGAGCGAGGGCAAGGACGCGAAGGGCAACGCGCGCGCCTTCGTCGAGGAATGGGACGCGTGGGCTTACCTCACCAACGGGTCTTGCTCGATCATGCTCCGGCGCGGCGGGCGCAGCCCCGCCAAGCTGCGCGAGGTGCGGGCCGCGCTGAATGATTTTCTGAGGCGTGAAGGCCCCGTCTTCAGCGTGCTCGAAGCGAAGGAAGTGCGGCGGCGCGGCGCGGACCCCGGCGCGGCCCTGATGCTCGAAGGGGCGGAAGGGTATGGCTTCGGCGGCAATCTGACGGGCGAGGCACTGACCGACAACAAGCAGCGCGGCGCGCACGGCTACCTTCCGATGACTCCCGATTACCGCGCATCACTCATCGCTTCCGGCGCGAGCGTCGCGCGCCGCGGCGACCTCGGCACGGTTCGCATGACCGACATCGGCCCGACCATCGCGCGCGCGCTCTCGCTCTCGCTGCGCGACGCGGAAGGCAAACCACTCAGACTTCGCTGAGAGAGTCTGAAACCCCTTAGGCGGAAGGCGGATTGGAAGAGACAAACTCTCTTCCAATCCGCCTTCCGCCTTCTTCCACCTTCCGCATTTCTCTGATGCGGGTGGGCCGCCTGTGCGCGTGCACAGGCGGCCCATGCTTGCCTTAGGGCAGGGCCTCGACGCTGACGAAGAAGCGGAAGCTCCCCGTGAGCTGAACGCCGAGCATAAAGTTGACGTTGATGGTCGCCCCCGCCGCGAGGGGCGTGCCCGCCGTAATCGTGCCTGCGCCGAGCGTCGAGTTGAGCCCGCCCCCGAGCGTGACGGTGTCGGACGGCGCTTCGAGCGTAAGGTTCTGCACGATCTGGCTTCCACCTCCTCCCGCCGGGCTGATGGTCGCGCTGAAGCTGTCGGAATTATTGAGTGCTCGGATGTCGGCCTCCCCGGCAGCCGGATTGCGGTTGTTGAGCGTCGTGATGTTGACGACGCGGAAGCGCAGGCGTGAGACGGGCGCGCCCGTGTTGTTGGTGAACTTGAGCCTGATCTCCATCGTGCCGAGGTTGGACTTCGTGTTGTCGCAGACGATGGCAGGCGAACTGACGGGCGGGCATGCCGGGCGCTGCGTCCGCACGCGGTTGGGGGCGGTCGTACTGCCGACCCCCGTGTCGAGCCGCGCGCCCGCTATCAGTGCGAGCGTCTTGATGACGGGCGAGGCGAGGTTCTCCGGCCCCGGCGCGCCGAGGGCGGAGACCCTCGTGCTGAAAGTGCCGGCGGTCGTGGAGGTGAAGAAGAAATCGGCGTCGTTGTTGCCCGTGTCCGTCAATGCGCGTCGGGACCGTCGGAGTAGCCCCGGCGAAGAAGCCGATGCCGGAGCCGTCCACAATGCCCGTGCTCAGTGCCCCGTTCGAGGCCGCGACTGCGGCGAGAGAGTAGGCCGAGCCCGTAATCAGGAAGTGGCCGCGCGCGGGGATGACCGTCGTGCTGCTCGCGAGCGCGCCGGGCACGGTGAACCTCAGGTTCTGAGCACCGGCGGCGGTCAGCGCATGGAGTGTGTAGCCGCTGATGTCGAGATCAGTGTTCGTGTTGTTGTACAACTCGACGAACTCGTCGGAAGCGCCGCCCGCGCCGCGGAAGCGGAACTCGCTGATGAGCACCTGCCCGGCGGTCGCGGCGGGCGCGGGCGCAGAGGTGACCGTGACGGCAGCCGTGTAGATCGCCTGTTGACCGTCAGGGTTGGTGATGGTCACGTTCTGCGGGCCGGACGTCGCGCCCACGGTCGAGAGGTTAAGGGTCACCTGCGTCGGACTGTCGAAAGTGATGCTGGTGACCGTCACTCCGCCCGTGACCGTCGCGCTGATGTGGTTGAAGGGCAGCGCGGGCGCGGCGAGGTCCGTCCCCGGGTCATAGTAGGCCGTGCCGGCGACGGGGGTTCCCGTCAATACCACGCTGGTCGAAGCCGTTTCGTCGGCGACGGCCGGGGGGACGGCGACCGCCGCCGCGGGTGGGGGCGGCGCGAGCAGTTTGACGACCTGCGCGCCGTATGTGTTCGTGCTGTTGCAGAACTGCTGAACCGTCCACATCGTCATGTCGTCCTTCGGGTCGAGGCTGGTGAAGGAGTAATCGCCCCAGCGGCGCGGGCTGCCCGGATCGCTCGGCGGGTTATAAGCCGTGCTGCTCGCGGTGTAGATGTTGACCGCGCCCAATGTGCCGAGAGCGTCGCCGGCGAGTCGCCCGTTGGTCGCGGCGTCGGCGCGGAAGGGGGTGCCGGCGGTGCTGTAGCCGAGCGCGGCGTGCCCCTGCCCAGAGACCATCACGGACGGAATAAAGAATTCGCGCGAGGTGGCGCGGGTGGCGGCGGTATCGAAAACCGTGCCCGACTGGTTGACGGTCGGCGTCCCCGTCGTCGGCGGCACGACCAACTCGTACCAGCGGACGGCGTCGCGCCGCTCGGCGTTGGTCCCGGACGAAACGCCCGTCGCGAGTACCGAAATGGCGTGGGCCGTCCACAGCCTGCCGGCGCGGATGTGCGCGGTCATGAGGCGGTCGTCGAGCGCGTCGAGGTTGCCGGTGGCGCCCGTGCCGCCGGAGTCGCCGAGGTGATCGACGCTTCTGGGGAAGGATGTCGAGGGAACCGTGATCGAGATGTTGGCGGAGATAGTGGGCGTCGTGCCCGGCGTGCCGATGCGACGCATGATGAGCCTGCCGAAGGCGGCGGCGCTCGCGCCGATGAAGTAGCCTTCGGTGGCCGCCGGGTCGTAGTTGTCCACGCCGCGCGGCTCGAACGGCCCGTCCGTGCCGATGAGGTCGCGGAACGCCGTCGTGACCACCGGCCCGCCGCTCAGGATAGAACTCTTGCGAATCACCCAGACGGAAGTGTTGTTGAAGCCGCCGAGCGCCGCGTCGAACATGTCGCCGCCGACGTACAAGGCGTTAGCGTCAACGCCGAGCGAAGGGTAATCGAGGAACTCGCCCGAGTCGCCGCCGCCGACCGTATTCTGCTGGACGAAGAAGAACGTCCAGACCGTGCCCGCCGAAATGACGCCCGCACTCGCCGCGTCAGAGACGGCGATGAGGAGGCGGTTCGGGGTGTCGCCGATGTCGTTGGCGCTCGGCACGTCAATGATGATCATGATCCAACGCGCCGACAGGCGGTCGTAGCGAATCTGCGGGTCGGTCGTGAAGTTGATGGCGAGGGGGGCCGGGGGCGGCGTCGTAACAGAAGAGAAGAAGACATCCGGGTCAACGTTAATTACGCCGTCCGCCGTGCCCGTCGTCTTGTTGAAAGTCCTGAGCCGCCCGTTGACGAAGAGGACGAACTGCGAGGGGCCGACCGCACCCATCGTGTCGGGCGGGAACGCGCCGTTTTCGGTCGGGCCGGTCACGGCGTTAAAGGTCGTGCTGAGGGTCTGCGGAGACGACGGCGACGACGACTCCTCCGGCGCGGAGGTCACGCCGAGATTCCCGCCGACGGACGACATGCTCAGGGAAGAGGGCGTGCTCGCTAAGGGTCTCGCATCCGGGTCTTGAGGGCGAGACTTGCGATTCGGGATTTCGCGCTCGGATACGAGCATCGGCCTGCGCGCGATGACCGGGGCGTGAGCCTGCTCGACCATGATTTCGTCGGTCGTCTTCTGCACGCCGACCTCGCCCGTCGAGGGCACTCCGACGGTTATCTCCTGCATCCCGATAGGCGCGCCGGTAAGACTGGCGCCGTCCTGTCTCCGGGCCCTTGCGCGGGCGTTCGAGGCGCGTTGTTTTTCCTTCCCACCCACGCTCTTCCGCGCGCTCGCCGGAGGCGCGGGCCGCGCCTCGCCGACCGGAACACGAATCGAAGTGCGACGCTGCGCGAAAAGCTGTGGTGTCGTCGAGCACAGCAGGATGAGGCACAGGCTGTTAACCAAAATCCGGCGGAGCACGGAGTTGCGCGGCGCGCGCGCACCCGGCGTGATTTTAAAGACGGGTCTGAGTTCTCGCTTGGCAGGGGACATGGGGAAGTTCGTTCCTTTCATTTTGTGGTCAGGCGCTGGACTGACTTGAAGTCTTGAGAGCGGAGCAGCAGGGCCCTCCAAAGCGGGGCGCTCTGATCTCTCTGGCGGGTGCAATCGAGGGCTTTATTTCCGGTGCTTCGGTCTCGGCTCATGCACAGCAGGATTAGCGGGTACTCTTCAGGGTGGCGGCTTTCAAGCAGGCGAAAAGCCCACAAACACTCAGGAGACTGAGATAAAGATCGAAACTTATTGAAAGACTACAGCCCCGTGGTACGTTGGAATGGCTTTAATTTATATCAGGCGAGGACGGCGACCCTCAGCTCGCAAGTCTCAGACATAGGGCTTTGGCGAGAACATGGCGAGGGAATTACATTCAAATCAGATTTTCGGTCCCTTCGATTCGGAATAATCCCTGAAGACCTTGATTGCCGCGAAGCGTATCCGTGCGCCACTTGAAAGTCAACTTGTATTCGGCGAAACAGCCCCGCGACCGCCACGAGAACGGGGACGGCGATGCTCGCCAAACCGACAAACATCAGCGGCACTTTCTGATGAAACCTTCACTCCCCCGCGTGAGCGTGTAAGTGCCGATCTCTTGTGAGGTATCGGTGAGCGTGAGGGTCAGCGACATCTCGTCGCCGCCGACCCGACCCGTGTAGCGCGCCGGACGACTGCGTGGCAACTTGCCGACGCGGATGGGGCCGGGGCCTTCTCTCACGTGTGTGCCCTTCGCGTCGAAGCGGCCCTCATTGTCCAGCTCAAGCGTCTCGTCTATCGTGCCGTGCGCACAGTCGTATTCGACGCTCGCGCCGTCGGCGCGGACATTCATGCGGATGTGCTGACCGCCCCACACGCCGGACGCCACCCGCCCTGACGCGCCCGTCGTAGGGTGTTCCGGCTTATTTGAAGAATTGCCCGTCCCCGTGTTTGAAGAATTACTCATCTCGTTGCCCGCCGTTTGATTTGCGCCCGGCCGCGCCGCGTTTTTACTCGGGCTCGACTTCGCCTCGCGGTTGGCGTCGGCCCGCGCCCCCCGTTTGCCGTTCGTCTGCGCGGCGTTCGACGATGGGCGGCTCCGGCAGGAATCGCCCTGACTCTGCGCCGCCAGCAGCAGCGGGATGAGGATGAAAATCGTCAGCGTCTTCGTGGTGCGCATTTCGCTCTTTCGATGTCCGGGTTGGCTTCGAGGAACTGTCAGCAGAGGGCGGCGCGGCGCTCTTCCGAATTGCAGCCCGTCGGTGCGTGGATCAGCAATGCATATTATTTAGACGGCCTTTTGTTCTAAGCCGGCACCTGCGCTTTCGCTTCCCGACTCCAGTGCCGATGTTGGGCGATGGCTTTGATGAACTCCGCCGCGGCTTTGCCCGCCTGCGCATCCTGGCCGGTGACGACTCCCTCATCCGAGACGACCTTGCCGCCGCTGCCCTTCACGTCATCGTTCCGTTTGCTTTTACCCATTTGCAGTCTCCCCTCCAAGCTTGTTGCGGCGAACCGCGAGCATAGGCTTCTGCCCATGCTTCGTCGGAATATTTTTACGGCCATGAAATTTTGCAGGTCTCAGCATACAGCAAAAACGCCGGGTCACCATCTTCTCTCTATTCAGGTTCTCTGCCAAAGTTTTCTCAGAGGTCGCCCCCTTTGATGCTCTAACGCTGCTCAACCGACCCGAACGCGCCGCGCGACGCGCACGCCCGCGCGCCAGTCTTCGTTGAGGTCGAAGCGGTACATCTCGATCTCCGGTGTAATCATGTGTGCGAGCGTGTGGAACGAGCGGTGGAAGCGCAGCAGCGGCGCGACCAAATAAACGAGCGGCAGCTCGTCTGAAATCTCGGTGTCGCTGAACAGCCGCGCCCGCCGGATGTGTCCCGCCCGATGGTAAGTAGAGATGCGCCGCCAGTAGTCCGCGCCCTGCAGGGGAAGCGCGGCGTCCTCGGAGACTTTCAGTTCGACGACGACGAGCCGCCCGTCGCGGCGCAGAGCAAGGAGGTCTATGGGGCGCGCGCCGCCCGCCGCATCGCGCGCGGCGCGGAACTGCGCGTGCAGCGGCGCGAGCCGGAGGCCGGGGTCGAGCCGTGTGATGTCGCGCCGCAGAAGCGATTCGAGCCACGTCTCAGGGGCCGCCGCGTAGAGCGCGTGGCGGCGGTCTCGCGCCCCCGCGCGCCTGTGCTCTGAGAGCTCTTCGAGCAGCTTCAAAAGCTCCGGCCAGTTCGTCTCGTCCAGTAGACGCCTTCCCTCCCCGCGCCGCGCCCCGAACCAGAGCCGCTCGACGCCAAAGACACGACGGACGCGCGCGAAAGCCAGCCCGTGATAGCGGAGCGTCTCGCCGCGGCGGGCGCGCACCACATCCACGGCTTTGGGCGCGAGCGCGACGAGGCGCGAGGCGAGTTCGTTGCTCTCATCCACAGTCTTCAACGGGTGAGAGAGTCGCGGAGCAGGCGCGTCCAAAAGCTCGCTTAAGCCGTGCGTTTGCACGTGAGTGAAGTGACGCTGCTCTTCGTCAACTTCGGAGAGCTGAATCGAGGAGCGCAGGTCTTCGCGCAGCAGCGCCAGCCTCTCCGCGACCCTGCGGCCCTCTCCCCGAGGCGCGCGAACCAGAGCAGCGCCGATGCGAGAAGCGCGTCCGCGTCCTCCGCGCCGAGTTCGACGACCGGCCCCGTGACGGCGACGAGCGCGCGGCCTCGCTTGAGCACGATGCGCGCATAGCGCCCCGGCTCGCCGCGCCGCGCGCCCACACTGAGGCGCGACTGCTCTACCTTCGAGCCCGCGCGTTCGGCACAAGCGAGCGCCGTGAGTCGCGCGCAGGCGGCGCGGCGCGCGTCCGCCACCCCGAGCCGCGCCTCGGCGTGCGAAGCGCGCGCGACGAGTTCGAGCCGCGCCCGCTCGGCCCCCGCTCGCCGTGTCGCTTCGAGGATGAGCTTTTCGCCCTCGCGCGCCCATCCCCTGACGCGCCACGTGCGCGCGCCCGCCGCGCCCCAGAAAGAAAAGAGGAGCGAGCCCGCCGCGGCGCGCAACTCCCACTCGCCGCGACGCAGCTCGACCGCAGAGCCGTCCGGGCTCTCGCGCAGAAACCACACGGCGCGCGCCGCGAGCAACGCGTCGAGGCTGCGGCGCGCGTCTTCTGTCGTCTCAGAGGCGTCGGTGCGAGTGGTTCTCGGTTTCATGGACGTTTCGGCAAGGGACAGCCGGAACGCTTCGGGAGGGTGACCGAATTCGCTCGTCGGATTCCCCTTATGCTAACATCAAAATGCCAACATCAAAATATCTTGCTTGGACGAATTATCAGCACTAACTATTAACGAAGGGTGAGAGGATGAAGAGCGTCTATCTGGCCGGTTCCGTGCGCACTCCCATCGGTCGCTTCGGCGGCGCGCTGGCCGGGCTCACGCCGGCTGAGCTGGGCACAGTCGTCGCCGCCGAGAGCCTGCGCCGCGCCGGAGTCGGGACGAAAGGCGTGGAGGAGGTCGTGTGGGGCTGCGCGCGGCAGGCGGGCGCGGGGCCGAACGTCGGGCGGCAGATCGCGTACCGCGCGGGCGTCCCCGAGACGGTCCCGGCCTCGACGATTAATCAGGCGTGCGGGTCGGGCCTCAAGGCGATCATCCTCGCGGCGCAGGAGATCATGCTGGGGCGCGCGCGCGCGGTGCTCGCGGGCGGCGTCGAGAGCATGTCGCGCGTCCCCTACTTCGCCGAGGGCGCGCGCTTCGGCATGCGCATGGGGAACGCCGAGCTGGTGGACGGGATGTATCGCGACGGCTTCCTCGACCCGCTCTCGGGGCTGTTGATGGGCGCGACCGCCGAGAACCTCGCGCGCCAGTACGAAATCACGCGCGAGGAGCAGGACGAGTTCGCGCTGCGCTCGCAGCAGCGCGCCGCCGCCGCCATCGAGGCGGGGGGCCGTCTTCGACCGTGCAGGCACGGTCACGGCGGGCAACTCGTCAGGCATCACGGACGGCGCGGCGGCCCTCGTCGTCCTCGGCGAAGAGGCTTTGAAGGAGTCGGGCGTCGAGCCGCAGGCGCGCCTCGTGGATTACGAGTTCGCGGGCGTCGCGCCCGAGGTGATGGGTCTCGGCCCCGTCCCGGCGGTGCGCCGCCTGCTCGAACGCCAGAAGCTGACTCTCGAGAGCATTGATCTCGTCGAGCTTAACGAAGCCTTCGCCGCGCAGGTCATTGCCTGCGACCGCGAGCTCGGGTTCGACGCCGCGCGCCTCAACGTCAACGGCGGAAGCATCGCCCTCGGCCACCCCATCGGCTGCACCGGCGTCCGCATCACGACGACTCTGCTGCACGAGATGCACAAGCGCAAAGCGCGCCGCGGCATCAGTACGCTCTGCGTGAGCGGCGGTTTGGGAATCGCGCTGCTGGTCGAGCGCGTCTGAAGGCCCGGACCGGGCGGCCCGCCGGGCGGCTTGGTTCGGCCACTTTTAGCAAGTCCAACTCAGGGAACAAGGATCGCCTCGTGAAAAAAAAGAACCTCGCCGACCGCCCCGGAGTAAAGTCCCCGGCCCCCGCCAGACTCGCAACGGGGAGCATCGGCCTCGACAGCATCCTCGAAGGCGGATTCCCGGCCAACCGCCTCTACCTCGTTGAAGGAGACCCCGGCACGGGGAAGACCACGCTCGCTTTGAAGTTCCTGCTCGCAGGCGTCGCCGCAGGCGAGCCGGTTCTCTACGTGACGCTCTCCGAGACGAAAGAAGAGCTGCTCGCGGTCGCCGACTCTCACGGCTGGTCTCTCGACGGCGTCAACATCTACGAGCTGATCCCCTCCGAGGAGAGCCTCAAGACCGAAACGCAGAACACCATCTTTCACCCCTCAGAGGTCGAGCTCGGCGAGACGACGAGCGCCGTGCTCGAAGAGGTCGAGCGCATCCAGCCCAGCCGCGTGGTCTTCGACTCGCTCTCGGAGATGCGCCTGCTGGCCCGCGACCCGCTACGCTACCGGCGGCAGATACTCGGGCTCAAGCAGTATTTCGCGGGGCGGCAATGCACGGTGCTGCTGCTCGACGACCGCACCTCGACGGTCGGCGATCTACAGGTTCAGTCAATCGCGCACGGCGTGATCGAACTCGAACACATGGCGCTGGAATACGGGGCCGAGCGCCGCCGCCTCCGCGTCGTCAAGCTGCGCGGGAGCCGCTACCGCGGCGGCTATCACGACTTCAACATCGAGACGGGCGGGGTCGCCGTCTACCCGCGCCTCGTCGCGGCGGTACATCACCGGGAGTTCGCGCGCGAGGCCGTCACGAGCGGCGTCAAGGAGCTCGACGCGCTGCTCGGCGGCGGGCTCGACCGTGGAACCAGCACGCTCATGCTCGGCCCGGCTGGCTCCGGCAAGTCTTCGATTGCCGCGCAGTTCGCCGCCGCCGCCGCCGACCGGGGCGAGCACGCCGCGTCCTTCCTCTTCGACGAAGGGCGCGACACCTATCTGACCCGCACCGCCGGGCTCGGCAAGGACATCCGCGGGCAGGTGGAGGCGGGCCGTCTCTCCGTCCAGCAGGTTGACCCGGCCGAGTTGTCGCCGGGCGAGTTCGCGCACCGCGTGTCTCGGTCGTCAAGAAGCGCACCGGCTTTCACGAGAACACCATCCGCGAGATGCGCCTCTCGTCCGACGGCATCACGGTGGGCGAACCGCTCTCCGATTTCCACGGCGTCTTGACCGGCGTCCCCGTCTACAGCAAGCGTTCCGGCAGTTTGCTCAAGGAGGAGGATGCCGACGCTTAATTCCGAAGGGGCCGACGGGCGCGTGCTCCTGCTCGCGCCGACTGGCAGGGACGCGACGCTCATCTCCGGGGTGCTCGGTGCTGAAGGCGTCTCCGCCGAGGCCTGCGGCGACATCGAGGAGTTCTGCCGCAAGCTCTCAGACGGCGCGGGCGCGGCTTTTATTACGGAGGAGGCGCTGACACCCTTCGCCTTGCAATACCTTGTGGAAGCGCTCCGCGGGCAGCCACAGTGGTCGGACTTTCCCATCGTCCTTTTGACGCGCGGGGGAGAAAGCGGCCCGGTGAACCCCGCCGTCCTCAAGGCGCTCGGGGAAGACGGGAATGTCACGCTCGTCGAGCGCCCGACGCACGTCATCACGCTCATGAGCGCGCTACGCGCGGCGCTGCGCGCGCGACGCCGCCAGTACGAGATGAGAGCCCACCT
>JAIVJM010000228.1 GCA_020199995.1 Acidobacteriota bacterium
CCTCTCGGCGACGAACTGGCTGACCGCCGAGGAGAGATCGCGCTGGGCATTCATCGTGGACTGGTCATGGGCCGAAGGCGGAAAGCAGTTCTGGGGCGACGCCGTGCTCGGCCCTTTCTGGTGGCAGGCGCTCTACGGCGCGAGCATCATCTTCCTCGTGCTCGAACTGCTCGCGCTCCTCTCGGCGGCGTGGATGACGCGCGCCGTGACGGGCACGGTGCACAAGCTCCATCAGGCGACGCAGTTCGTCAAGCGCGGCGACTTTTCGCACCGCATCCGCACACGCTCGCGCGACCAACTGGGCGAGCTGGCCGTCGCCTTCAACGAGATGTCGTCCGAGATTGAGGTCCTGCTCTCCGAACGTGTCGAGCACGAGCGGCTCGAACGCGAGATCGAGATCGCGGCGGAGGTGCAGGCGCAGCTCTTCCCGCGCAGCGTGCCCGCGCTCTCGACCGCCGAGCTGACGGGCGAGTGCCGCGCGGCGCGCGGCGTGGCCGGCGACTACTACGACTACGTCGAGGCCGCGCCCGGTCTGATAGCTTTCGCGCTCGGCGACGTTTCGGGCAAAGGCATCTCGGCATCGCTCGTGATGTCGAACCTTCAGGCGACGCTGCGCGCGCAGGTCGGGATCATTGCCGAACGCCTCAAGCTCGCCGCGCAGCAGTCGGCGGCGGGAACCGGCGCGGCGGCGGCGGGCGGGGCCGCGCCGGCGGCGACGACGTTGATGACAACGACTCAGGCGGCGCCGCCTGACGCTCTCACCGCCGAGGCGGTGCGCGGCCTCGCGGGGCCGGACGGAGACTGCGCCGTCGCCGACATGACCGTGAGCATCAACGAGCAGTTGTGCCGGAGCACCGAATCGAACCGCTTCGCGACGCTCTTCCTCGCGCTCTACGACGACCGCACGCGCACCTTGCGCTACACCAACGCCGGGCACAACTCTCCCGTCCTCGTCCGCGCGGGCGGCTCAATCGAGCGGCTCACGACGGGCGGCACAATGGTCGGCGCGTTCGACTGGATGAAGTTCGACGAGGGGCGCGTCACGCTCGAAGAGGGCGACCTGCTGGTCATCTTCTCCGACGGCCTTTCGGAAGCGCAGGACGCCGCCGGCGAAGAGTACGGCGAAGAGCGGCTCACGCGCTTTGCCGCCGAGCACCGGCGCGAGACTGTCAACAATCTCCGCACGGCCCTCTTCGACGAAGTGGACGGATGGTCGGGCGCAATCGAGCGCGGCGACGACCAGACGCTGGTCATACTAAAAGCCGTCAATCGTCAATCGTCAATAGAAAGAACAGGATTTTCTATTCACGATTGACGATTGACGATTGACGGCTTTATGCCGTAGTGATGATCGCGGCGCGCGCGCCCGTCAGCTCGGAGAAGTCCTTGGTGTAGATGGTGCCGACGCGGCGCTGGCGGCGGACGGTTTCGACCAGCTCGTCGGTGGAGACAAAGCCGTCTTCGACGTGGGCGACGGCCCACGCGGGGATGTGCGCGGCGGCGTCGAGCAAGGATTCGACGTGCCGCAGGTATTGCTGCCGCGTGGCGGCGCGCGCGCCGAGGCCGCCCTCGCGCACGCGCTCGAACTCGTCCCAGAAGTCTTCGCCGCCGCGCACCCACACCTCGCGCCAGGCCCACACCGCACGGCTCGCGCCACGGCGCGAGGGGTGCGGCAGTCGCAGGAAGAGCATGTCCGCCTGCTCGCGCGCGATGAAGTCGCGCGCGTTCTTGTTCGAGCAGGTGTTGCGCTGCTGATTGTCGACGGGCGACCCTTCGCCGTCCCACAGGCGGCGGAAGACGCGCGAGAGCGGCTGGCGCAGCTCTCGCGTCTCTTCGTCGAACGACAGTACGTAATCGCCGACCATCATCCCGAGGTGGAGCGCCACGGCGCGGCGGTGCGGCGAGTCAATCTTCTCCGCGTTCGCCCGCACGTTGTCGAACCACCACGCGTCGGTTTCGCCGAACCAGCGGCGCAATGAAGAATTGTAGAGGCGGTGACGCGGCACGTAGGCGTCCTCCAGCAAGACCTCCACATCCTCATCGCTGAGGCGCTCGGAGTTATTTTCGACGCGCGCGCGCGCACGCGTCCAGGCCCACTGCGCCGCGTCGTTCGTCGCCACCCGCACGCCCCAACGCTTGAGATAAACGTCGAGGTCGGGTTCGCCCGCGAGTGGGTTCGCCAGCGAGCGGAACTGCAAGCGGCGCAGGATGCTCAGCTCGAAACCGAGCCACCCGTCAGGGAGTTCGTCTGAATGTTGGCGCAGCGTCATCAATCTCCAATCATATCGCCAGCGGCCGCAAGCCCGACCGTGAAAGAGTGAGCAGTAAGCAGTAAGCAGTAAGCAGTAAGCAGAAAAGCCCGCTTAGTCTTGACTGCTTACTGCTCACTGCTTACTGCTTACTCTCGTTCGCGCTTGCGGCCAGTTGATTGTCGTCTTCCATCCCGCTCGTGCCCGTGGCCGGCTCGCTCGGCGCGGCGGGCTGTGCGGGCGCTTCACGCGCGTATGAGCGAAGCTCTGCCAGCCCTTCGAGCGCGAGGAAGGCACGCACGACCTGCGGGTCGAACTCAAGCCCGGCCCAGAGCGTGAGGTGCTTGCGCGCCTCGGCCTCGGTCCCGGCGGCGCGGAACGGGCGCGCGTCGGTGAGGGCGGCGTAGGCGTCGGCCACGCGAAGGATGCGCGCTTCGAGCGGAATCTGCTCGCCGCGCAGGGCGTCCGGGTACCCGCAGCCGTTCCACCACTCGTGGTGCCAGCGGACGAGGAGCTGCGCGCCGCGTTCGGCCCCGGCGCGCGCCGCTTCCTGTTCGCCGATGATGGGATGGCGCGCGAGGTCGAGCCGCTCGGCCCCGTTGAGCGGCCCCGCGCGCTTGATGTAGTCGCGATTCATCGCCATCTCGCCGAGGTCGTGCAGCAGCGCGGCGAAGACGAGCGTCGAACGGTCAGCGCGAGAGAGGCGGAAGCTCGCCGCCAGCGCCTCTGAGAGCCGAGCCACGCGCGAGGCGTGCGGTTGCGCGTAGCCCTCGAATTCATCCACCGTGCCCGAGAGCCTCAGGAAGCCCTCGCCCGCCGCGCGTTCAGTTTCCTCAAACTCGATTGTCGTCATAAGAGTCCGAAGTTTAAGGTTCAACCTTCAAAGTTGCAAAGCCCCGGCTGACTTTGAACCTCGAACCTTGAGCTTTGAGTTCCGGACTTTTCATTTCGCGGCGCTCAGCTCGCTGAGCAGGCGGAGGGCGGTGGCGTGCGCGGGGTCGTGCGAGAGCGCGCGCTCGAGCTCGCCCTTGGCCCTGCGGCGCAAGCCGATCTCGATGTAAAGCTCGGCCAGCATCACGCGGTACGCGGGGTTCTGGTCGTCGAGCCCGATGGCGGCCAGAAGCTCCGACTCGGCCTGCCGGCGCGAATTCTTTTCGCGCGAGAGGGCGCGCCCGTAGAGGGCGCGGTAGCGCGCCTGCTTCGGCACGAGCAGCGCCGCCTCGCCGAGGAGCCTCGTCGCCAGCTCCGTGTTGTTCTGTTGGAGCGCCGCCACGCCCTGCTGGAACCTCTCTTCGGCACGGTAGAGCAGCGCGGACTCCTGCGAGACGGCGGGCGAAGTCGGGTCGGCGGCAGCGGTTTTCTGCGCGCCCGCATCCTCCGTTTTCGCATCCCCGGACGCCTCGGTCTGGCGCGATGCAGCCGACGCGGCGAGCTTGAGGTCGTAGGCCGCGCGCAGGCTCGAATCCTTCAGGACTTCGTAGGCCTGCGCGACTCTGGCGAAGGCGATGCCGAGCTGCTGCTGGAGCTTCTCGTCCGAGTCGCGCCGGAAGTGGTCGGGGTGAAAGCGGCGCGCGAGCGCGTAGTAGACGCGCTTGACCTCCTGAGTCGGCGCGGCGCGCGTGACGCCCAGCACAGCGTAATGCGTCTCGGCGCGAGCGCGTTCCAACAGCTCCTCCATCTCTTCGCGCGGGCTGCGGCGCACCGCCTCCTCCTGCGCGGCCTCCTCGACCGGCGGCGGCGCAGAAGGAGGCGCGTGTGTCGGCGTTGGCGGCGGCTTCAGCGTCTCCTCTTTCGACTCGCTCTTCGGCGAGGAACTCGCGCGACGTGCGCCCGCCAGCATCTCCGGAGAAAAGGCGGGAGGCCAACGCTCGCGGCGCAGCAAGCCCCCGAGCGCGAGCGCGTAGAGGGCGCGTCGCGTCTCGGCTTCCGGCAGACCGCTGACGGCGATCAGCTCCGACAGGCTCATCGGCGCGGAGGCGCGCGTGAGGATGAAGGCCTCCAGAGGGAGAAGCTGAAGACCGCCAGCCGCCTCGCCTCCGTCAGCCCCGGCGACCGGCGAGAATAACTCTTCGTCGTCCGCCATCCGTCCCGAGACGAACTCGGTGGGGAGTTCCCGCACGCCTTCGAGCAACAACTGCGGAGTGTCGAGCCGCGCGCGCCAGTTTCCTGAGAGGCGCACGCGCGGGTTAAAGGCCCACTCGCCCTCAGACCATTTGAGCAGCTCGCGAAGGCCCTCGGACGACTGCTGCCCGCGGAGCCTGTCCAGCTCCGCGCTGCTCAAAGCGCCCGCCGCGACGAGCGCCGCGCCCAACTGATCGTCCGATACGCCCTCGCCGGCTAACTGGTCGAGCCGCTCAGCGCCGACCGAGCTCTCGCGGCGCAACAGCTCCGCGAGCCTGTGCGCGCGCAGGTTCAACAGCGCCGCGACGATCTCGCCGCCGTCGAAATAGACCGCTCCCTTGCTGCGCTCGTGCGCGAGACGCAGCGCGCCCGACAGTCGCGCGCCTGTGATTTCGTGGATGAGTTCGACTAATGGATGGTCGCGTAGCTGGCCGTTCATGTAGGGGAAAAACCTCAGGACTCTCCTTCGCGTCCACGTCCATCATAGCGAAAGACAAAAGAAGAGGCTAGAGGCTGGAGGCTGGAGGCTGGTAAGAAGACGCTGTCTTTACTACCCTCCAACCTCCAGCCTCCAGCCTCTAGTCTCCAGACTCCAGCCTGCTGGTTGACACTATCGGAGGCGGCAATTTATATTCCCGTTTAAGAAAGCACACAATTGTCAGGCATCATACTCTGGATGTTTCCGGCACTTCATTTTCTGAGGCCGGGCCGTCGAGCATTATGTGGTGAGCGGGCAGCAAAATGGTTGAACGGGCAGCACAGACGTCGGACGCAAGCGGGGTCAAGGACATGGCCGGGCGGGCGCAGACCGCCACCTCTCCCTCGCCGACCGTGGCCACGGGCAGCACCACCCCCGGCGAGCAGCACGCGCTCAGCGCGGAGGTCGTGAGCCTCCTCTACGAGCAGGCGTTCGCCCCCGGCGCTGGCCGCCCCGAAGGCGAAATCTGCGAATCCTTCTCCAACATCCTTCTGCGGCACTGGGACTTGTGCTGCATCGAGACCTACCTGCGCGGCGACGACGGGCGCCTGCGGCAGAGCGCGGGCCAGAGACACCCGCACGTTGACGAGGAGAACGCGCGGCGCATCGGCGAGCTGATGGTGTTCGAGGTCGAGCGCGTGGGCTCGGAGTGTCACTTCTGGCCGGACGAGTCCGATGCTTGCCCCGGCGCCGAGGAAATCCGCGAGGCCTTCGCGCGGACGAACCTCAAGGCCGGGGTCGCCGTCCCGATCTTCGCGCACGGCGCTCTCTCAGGAGCGGTGGTCGTCGTCTCGACCGACGCGGGGCGCCTGCGCAACGCTCTCGGCGGCATCCGCTGCGTGGGGCCGGCCATCGTCATCGCCATCGGCAACGCGCGGCGCGGCGCGGCGATGAGCGAGCAGCGGCACCGCATCGAGAGCCTCGTCGGGGAGCTGCGCCAGCGTACCGCCGCGCTCGAAGACGCCAATCGCGAGCTGCTGCGCGTCGGGCGTTACCGCTCGCTCTTTCTGGCTCGCATGTCGCACGAGCTGCGCACGCCGCTGACCTCGATTCTCGGCTTCGCCGAAATCCTCCTCGATCAGGAAGACCTCACCAAGACGCAGCGCCGCTTCTGCACGAAGATTCAATCCTCCGGCTTCCAACTGCACGCGAGTCTCAATCAGCTCGTTGATCTCTCGCGGCTCGAAGCCGGGCAGACCGAGCTCTTCCTCCACGAGTTCTCTCTGCGCGAGACGCTGCGGGAGTCGTGCGCGACGGTGGCGCGTCTGGCGCAGAAGCAGGACGTCAAGCTCGAATGTTGCTCCGCGCCCGAACTCGCCTACATCGTCTCGGACGAGGGCAAGCTCCGGCAGGTGCTCTACAACTTTCTCGCTTTCGGCATCGGTCGGAGCCCCGCCGGGGGCAGTGTCAAAGTCCACGCCGCGCCCGCCGGCGGCAACCGCCTCCGCATCGAGATCAGCGACGAGGGCGAGCCGCTCACAGACCCGGCGCACCTCTTCGACCCCGTGGACGTAGAGGCCCCAAGCGAGCGCGGCACGAACATGAACGAGCTCGGCCTCATCATCGCCCACCGCCTGCTCGCCGTCCTCGGCGGGAGCGTCACTCTCAAGGACATCGAACCTCGCGGCCTCGCCGTCCACCTCAACCTCCCGGCGCGACCGACGGAAGGCTAGAGACGAGAGGCTCGAGGCTCGAGATTGGCGGAGCTGCCGGGCAGCGGATTAACGTTCCCAGCTACCAGCCTCAAGTCTCTAGCCTCGAGCCTCTGGTTTTGTGCTATGATGAAAGTGCGTCGGGCAGCACGCTTTTCCCAGCTGCTGCACGCCCTCCCACTCACAAGCGGCGAGACCTTCTGGCCGCTTCCCCAAAAGAAAATCCCGAGCCCCGCGCCTGAAAATTCTTTCAGCCTGAGAAAGCCCTATGTCCTCGAACATCGGTAATAACGAATTCGTCTTCAACCCCAACGTGCAAACGCCGCAAATCACTCCCGAGGACACGCCGCGCCCAGAGGCCCCTGCGCGTCGGAAGAGGCGCGCGGCGGGCGTCGAGCCCGGGCCGGTCGAGCGCGTGGCGGCGCTTTTGGCGGGCGGCGATTTGGCGTCGGAGCTGCCGGCGGAGCTTTTAGCCGGGGCGAGCCGTGGCGAGCGGCGCGCGCTCGAAGAGTTGACGGCGCTGGCGCGCAGCATGCGTCGCGCCGTGGGGCGGCTCCAGCGGGCCGCCGATTCCATTGAGACCATCTCGGGACGCGTGCTCGAAGGCGGGCGCGTGCTGGCGCTGGCCGTGAGCGACGAGGCCGAGTCGGTGGGCGCGACTTTCAGCTCCATCTCGGAGATCAGCGCCTCGGCGCGCTCCGTCTCGACCTCAGTCATTGCGCTCGCCTACCTCTCGCAGTCCACCTCGACATCGGCGCTGGAGATGGCCGCCTCGATTGACGAAGTCTCGTCGAACGCCGACGCGCTCGCCGCCTTCGTCGAGGAGACGGCCACCGCCATCGAGGAGATGGCCCGTTCGGTCAAGGGCGTCGCCGAGTCCACCGAGTCGCTCGCCAAGGCGACGGACGAGACCGAACGCTCGATGCGCGCCATTGATGAATCAACGCAGCGCGTCGGCATCGCGGCCTCCGAATCCGCGGCGCTCGCCGACGAAGTGCAGCGCTCCGCCGAGCAGGGCTCCGCGGTCGTGCGCGCCACCGCCGCCTCGATGAGCGCGCTGCGCGGCCAGCTCGAAGAGGCGGGCGGAACCATCGCCGCTTTGGGCGAGCGTTCCGAGCGCATCGGCGCGATCACGCGCGTCATTGACGGCATCGCCGACCGCACGAACCTCCTCGCCTTAAACGCCCGCATCCTTGCCGCGCAGGCCGGGCAGCAGGGGCGCGGCTTCGCCGTCGTCGCCGAAGAGATCAAAGAGCTTTCCGAACGCACGGCGCGCTCGACCGACGAAATCGAGGAACTCATCAACGGCGTGCGCGACGGCGTGGCGGCGGCCACCAGACAGTCGGCGAGCAACCGGCAACTGGCCGACGAGGGCGTGCAGCTGGCCGAGCGCGCCGCGCAGTCGCTCGCCGAGATCAGCGGCAAGACCGGCCTCTCCGCGACCGCGAACCGACAGATCGCCGAGGCCGCCGCCATGCAGGCGCTCGAATCGCATCAGGTCACGGAGCGCACCGTGCAGGTCAGGCGACGCGCGCAGGAGATCGAGCGCGCCACCTCTGAGCAGGCGCGCACCGCCGCCGAGATCGGCACGCGTGCCGTCCGTATGGCCGAGCTGACGGACCAAGTGCGCCGCGCGATGCGCGAGCAGACCGAAGTGTCGAAGCACATCGCTTCAGCGATGGAGCAGTTGACCGAGGTCGTCGGGCAGATCGGCGGCGCGGTCGGCGAGCAGCACCGCGGGGCCGAAGAGGTCGTGCGCGCCGTCGAGGTCATCCGCGAGGCCGTCACGCGCAATCAGGCTTCCATTATCCAGATCAATTTCGCCGCCGGACTCTTAGACCATGAAGCGACCTCTCTGCGCGACTCGGTGAGCCCCTTCCGCCTGCCCGAGCCGAGCCGCGGCGGTCACCTCCACTACGGCGTCCCGACCAAGCTCCCCTCGCTCGATGTGCTCGAAGCCACGACCGTGGCGCGCGCCGAGCTGGTGAGCCTGATCTTCGAGTGCCTCGTGAGCACGGGCGAGGGGGCGGAGGTCGTGCCGCAGCTCGCCGAGAGCTGGGAGATTTCTTCGGACGGGCGCACCTACACCTTCACCCTGCGCGAGGGCGTGCGCTTCCACAACGGGCGGAGGCTTGTCGCGGACGACGTTGTCTACTCGGTGCGGCGCGCGCTGCGTCAGTCAAAGTCGGGCGCGTGGGTCTTCAAAAATCTCTCCGGCGCGGAGGAATATGCCAACGGGAGTTCGCAGGAGCTACAGGGCGCACGCGTGCGCGATGAACGGACAATCGAGCTTGAGCTGAAGGAGCCGCTCGCCTTCTTCCTGCCGATGCTGTGCCTGCCCTTCGCCTCGGTCGTGCCGCGCGAGGAAATCGAGCACGAGGAGGGGGTCGCCGGAGTCTCCCGTCGGTCTGTGGGCACGGGGCCGTTCCGGCTCGTCGAGTTCGACGCCGCAGGCGGGCGGGTCGAGCTGGCGCGCGCCGAAAACTACTGGGACGCCGACAAGCCCTACGTTGACGGCCTGACCATCGAGTACAGCGAGAACGGCGGGAAGCTCTCCGAGCGCCTCCGCGCGGGCGAGCTGGCCTTCCTGCGCGAAGGCTCCGCGAGCCGCGTCGCGAGCCTCGCGCAAGACCCCGAGTGGAAGTCCTGCATCGTCCTCGCGCAGCAACTCCACACGCAGATGCTCGTCCTCGATGCCGGGCAGCCGCCCTTCGACGACGTGCGCGTGCGCCGCGCCGTCGCCCACGCGATAGACAAGCGCCGGCTCGTTGACGAAGTCTACGGCGACATGGCGATCCCGGCGGCCGGGCCCATCCCGCCCGGACTCATCGGCCACGACGCCGACTATCAGGGCCTTTCTTATGACCCGCAGATGTCGCGCCGGCTCATCCACGAGGCCGGCTACCGTTCGGGCATCAAGCTCGACCTCTGGCGCTCTTTCTCCGAACAGTCCACGAGCGAGCGGGCCGGGCCCGCGTCTCGGCTGAGGCGCGCACCACCGTCAACCGCGCCGAGCGCGCGCGCCTCTACACACGACTCCAGCACGTCATCGCCGAAGAGGCCCTGTGCGTCTTCCTGACGCACCGCCGCGTCGCCGTCATCCACCGTCCCGACATCGAAGGGCTCCATGTCCACCTCGTCTCGCCCGTCGTCCGCCCGCAGGAAATCTGGACGCGCAAGCAGTGACGGGCGAAATGCCGTGACAGGTGATAGGTGACGGGATAAAATCCGTGAATCGTCAATCGTGAATAGAAAATCTTTGTTCTTTCTATTCACGATTGACGATTGACGATTCACGGATTTTTCTTGTCACTGCTTTTGAATGCATTACGACTTCGAGCTGGCGGGGCGGCGCGTGCGCCTGTGGCAGCGCACGGGCGAGAGTTACGGGCACGTGCTGCTGAAGGCTCTCGGCTACGCGATGTTTGTGGGAGAGTACACGCGCCTCGAAATCGAGCTCCGCGTCGGGCTGCGTTACAAGCCCGACTTCGTGTCGCGGAGCGAGAGCGGCATCAACGCCGAAGGCGCGGCGGCGCGCTTCCCCTTCTGGGGCGAGTGCGGGATGGTTTCAATGCGCAAGGTGGCGTGGCTCCTAAAGCACGGCGGCGTCGGGCGGCTCGCTCTCTTTAAGATAGACTGCGGCGTCGCGCCCCTCGTCAAAGAACTGCGCGAGGCGGTCGAGCCGCGCTACCGCGAAGGCGGGCGGCTCTTACTCTTCAACTTCTTTCCCGACATCGAGGCGCGCGCCGCCGACCGTCGAATCGAGCGCGTGCCCGAAGAGTGGTACTCGAAGACCGTTGTCTAGGAATGTCGAGTCTGATGGAGCGACCAGAGCAGCAAGGTAGCGAAGAGATCGAGGTGCGCGAGTGCACGACGGTCGAGGAGTTCGACGAGTGCGTGCGTTTGCAGCGCGAGGCATTCGGGCTGCCCGACCTCGAGCTTTCGCCGCGCCGTCACCTCATTGTCGCGCGCGGCGCGGGCGGCTTCACGCTCGGCGCTTTCGCGGGCTCACGACTCGTCGGCTTCGTGCTCACGCAGGTCGCGGCGCGCGGGCGCGAGACTTACGGCTACTCGCACATGATGGCGGTCGCGAAGGATTACCAGAACCGGGGGGTGGGGGCGCGTCTCAAGTGGGCGCAGCGAGAGCGCGCTCTCGAAGAGGGCCGCCGCTTCGTCAAGTGGACTTGGGACCCGGTGCAGGCGCGCAACGCGCACTTCAACCTGAACCGCCTCGGGGTCTCGGTGCGCTCCTACGCCGTCAACTTCTATGGCACGGACTACTCGACGGCGACGGGCGAGTTCGGCAATCCGCTCGGCCTCGACAGCGACCGCCTCGTCGCCGAGTGGGCGCTCGACTCGCCGCGCGTCGAGGCCCTCGCGCACGGACAAGTGCCGGAGCCTCCGGGCGAGCCTGACGCCGCCGTCGAGATTCCCCCGCACTGGGGCGCGCT
>JAIVJM010000055.1 GCA_020199995.1 Acidobacteriota bacterium
GCGTGCGCACCCTACGCCTGAGCATCAGCTCGCCTTACCCGGCGGGCTATCTCATGGCGCCGTCAGACTCGAACACGGAGGTGTTGGCGACGACGTTCAACGGCAAGAGGTTCGTCAACGAGACGCCCCGCGGCGCGCCGTCCGGCCCCTCCTGGAGCATGAACTACTATGCCCCCCCGCCGGGGGGACTTGAGCTCACGCTGGAAGTAAGCGCGGGACGGCCTCTTAAACTGAGAATGATCAACCAGTCATACGAGCTTCCCAACATACCGGGCTCTCCGATCAGGCCGCGACCCGAATACCTCGTGCCCGCGCCTTTCACCAGCGGCGATACGACACAGGTCAGCCGAAGCTATACCTTCTAGTTCAAAGCGCCTGGCCGGGCTGAAGGGACAATCAAAATGGCGATCAGACATCTGCTCTCCCTCGCAGAGCTCGGCCCGCAAAATTTATCCTATCTGGTGAATCAATCTCTGGCTTATGCCGCCGCACGCGAAGAGCCGGCGAAACCGCTGGCCGGAAAAATAGTCGGCATCTATTTCCGGGGGCCGTCCACGCGCACCCGCACCTCCTTCACGGTCGGGGCCATCCGGCTTGGCGCTAATACAATCTCATACGGGCCTCACGACCTACAGCTTGCCACCGGCGAAACCATCCGTGATACCGCTCGCGTGTTGTCCGGTTTTCTGGACGCGCTCGTCATCCGCACCAACCAGAGCATCGCCGAGATGCAGGAGTTGGCCAAACAAAATGAGATGGCGATCATCAATGCGATGAGCGAGAACGAACACCCGACACAAGCGATAGCTGATCTGTCTACCATCCGCGAGGCCTTCGGGCGTCTGGATGATGTGCACGTCCTCTATTTGGGCGAGGGCAATAATTCGGCTGCGGCGCTCGCGCTGGCTATTTCTCAAACCCCCGGAATGCGCCTGACATTGGTGACGCCGGAAGGCTACGGGCTGGCCGAGGACGTTCTCGAAACTGCTCACAGGCTCGCCGCAAAACACGACAGCGCCATTGAGCACCATCATCGGATCGATCATTTGCCGACAGACGTTGACGCTGTTTACGCCACACGCTGGCAGACGATGGGAGAGTCGAAGACCGACCCGCACTGGCTTGAGAAGTTCGCCCCCTATAGTGTCACCCCGGCACTAATGGCGAAGGTCTCGAAATCTTCAGCGACCATTTTTCTCCACGACCTGCCGGCGGTGCGCGGGCAGGATGTGCACGACGACGTACTCGATGGCGCGCAGAGCCGAGCCTTTCGGCAGGCGCAGCACAAGCTCTACAGTGCGATGGCCGTCTTTCGCTGGTGTCTGGCCGATGAGGAGGCGACGCGCATCGCGCGCCACGCCTGAGACACGACGCGGCGCTGTCCCGTTCCGCCTTCATAAAGAAACCGCCGTCCATCCAGCTTGATGACTGCTCCGGTCAAACTCTTCTACCCTAACCGTAAATCATGAGGAGTCGAACAGTGGGCACGCCAACCGCGGAAGTTCACGTCGCAGAGTCTACGTCCAGAGATGATCTGCCGCCGCATCTGGTTAGTCTAAAAGATGATGAGTGGGCGCTCTGGCGTTGGGCTTGCTTGCGCAGCGCGGGTTTTCCTGCCGAGGAAATGCTGAAGCTATCGAGCGCGGATTGCGCCGCGGCCGCCGATGAATTGCTGACGGCGGAGGAGCAGGCGCGTCTGCGGCGCAGGGAGGCCGTGGAATTAGTCCTACAGGAGCTAGCACGAGCGACTGACGACGAACAGTCTGCAAAGATCAATAAAGCGGCACGGCGTTTACAAAAGCATAAGCCGGTCGAGTTTTATGACGGGGCGCAAGAGACCGTTGACGCCCTGAAGCGATTCACGGCGGCCTTGAGCCGCGTCGAAGAGAACCGCCAAAAACTATCCGAGTCCTACAAGGTCGCGGCACAGGAAACATCGAGGGCGATTCAGGAAGTTTGTGCTTCGGAGGATTTTCAGCGAGCAGTGATATGGCAGAACCGCGCGGCGTTCGATACAGGCATCAGGCCGCTCTTACGTAAATCGCCGGCGTCGCCTGTGCGTGACTCGAAATACAGACAGAAAGAAGAGTTCGTTGCCACCTACATGCAGCGATATTACTTGAAGAACGACACCATCGGTTTTTTTGGTCCCGTCGGGTGGGCGCGCTTCACGGCGGAGGTCTCGCCAATTGAGGTGCGGCCGGGGAAGCAACTGCTCGCTAGCTCAAAGCTGTATGTGGAAGATTGGTGTCTGGATACGCTGGCGGGATTGTTCGCACAGGACAAAAGACTACGCCCCTGGTTCGCACCTCGCGCCGCCCCTTCGATGTATCTGGAGGGCGAGGAGCTAATCTTGCCGGGAGGTTCAAGAATAAGTCTCAGCGCAAAGCACGCGGCGGTGCTCGACGCGTGTGACGGGCAGCGAACGGCAAAGCACATCGCACGCGACCTGATCGGCGACGGTGGCTCAAGTCTGAGGGATGAAAGCGAAGTCTACGCAATACTGGATTGGATGCAAAAGAGGGGGATGACCTCCTGGACTCTATCAGTGCCTTGTGTCATCGGAGCAGAGCAGAAGCTGAGAGGGATGCTGGAAGCCATCGAGGACGAAGAGCTTAAGCGCGTAGTGCTGAAGCAGCTCGACGAAATAGAGGGTGCGATAGCGGAGGTCGCCCGCGCAGCCACCGATAGCGAGCGTTTAGAGAAGGGGCTGCGACAGCTCGAAGAGAAGTTCACGCAGATAACCGGAGCTGCTGCGACGCGCGCGGCCGGGGAAACATACGCAGCGCGAACCTTGGTTTACGAAGATTGTCGGCGCGACATAGAGGTCAAGATAGGTGCTCCAATCCTGCGCGAGCTGAGCGAGCCTCTAACCCTCATCTTAACCAGTGCGCGCTGGTTGACATGGGAAGTAGCGCAATTGTTTCGTGGAATATTTAAAAGGATATATGACGATCTCGTTCGCTCGATGAATACGCGGACGGTGGATTTCATTAGCCTCTGGACGCTCGCCGGAGGCCCACAGATACTTAAAAAAGAGCTACGCCCAATTGACCTACTGATAGACGCACTGCGAAAGAAATGGGACGACCTGCTCGAAATTGACGCCGAGCAAAGACACGTCGAGTACCGGACAGAGGATCTGCGTGCGAAAGTTGATGAAGCCTTCGCAGTTCCCAGAGCCGGGTGGAAGTTCGCAGCCCATCACAGCCCGGATGTCATGATTGCGGCGCGCAGCGTCGAAGCAATCCAGCGTAATGATTACCAGTTAGTTCTCGGTGAGATTCACCTCGGAACAAACACTTTGAGAAACTCCTTCTTTGTCGCACAGCATCCCGTGCCCGAAGAACTGTTTCAGTCCATCGCCGCCGATTTCTCAGAACCGCGTGTGCTGCCCGTGCTGCCAAAGCACTGGGGCGGGACGAGCACTTCGCGCACCACCATCTCGCTGGTGTCGCCCAAAGATTTTTGGCTGGAGGTGGCTCTCGATTCGTCGAGTTCTGCTCCGCAGTCACAGACCTTGAGGATGGGAGAATTAGTTGTCGAAGAGAGCGATGCTGGATTGGTGGTGCGAACGCGCGACGGCCGGCTCAGATTCGACCTCATCGAATTCCTCGGCGAAACTCTCTCCGTGATGGTCATCAACAGTCTGAAGATTGAATCGGCCGGCCGGCATACACCTCGCATCAGTTTCGACCGCCTTGTCGTGTCGCGCGAATCCTGGCGCTTCTCAGCATCGGAGTGCGATTTTGCCCACGTCAAAGACGAAGTAGAGCGCTTCGTGCAGGCACGGCGCTGGGCGCAAAGTCATGGGATACCAAGATTCGCGTTTGTCAGAGTGCCTGTCGAGGTGAAGCCGTTTTATGTTGATTTCGACAGCCCCATCTACGTTGCCATCATTGCCAAAATGGTGAGGCGCACACTGGAAGCTAGAGATTCCGTCGGAGACGAAGTGACAGTCAGCGAGATGCTCCCCGGCATTGACATGCTCTGGCTGCCGGACGCGGCGGGGCGACATTACACGAGTGAACTGAGAATCATCGCCCTCGATTTGAAAAGTAGTCGAGACCGGTAACTGCCACGCCGGCTCAATAGCTATCTTGCCGCACACGGCCACGTTGACGGCCGGGGCGCATGTCATACGACGAGCAGAGCTTTCTACGGGGGTCAGTTGATATTGAAAAACGAGATGGTCAAGGAACGTGAGTTCATCTATCCCAGACCGAACCCACAGGCGAGCCTGCGTCTGTTCTGTTTCCCTTATGCGGGCGGCGCGGCGGCGGCCTACTATACATGGGTCAATTATCTTCCGGCAGATATCGAGGTCTGTGCGATAGAGCTGCCGGGACGCGGCACACGCTTGCAGGAGCGCCCGCTCACCTCGATTGAATCCCAGGCTGAGGTGATTTTCGGAGGCATTCATCGCCACCTCGATAAGCCGTTCGCCTTTTGGGGGCACAGCATGGGATCAATCATCGCCTTCGAGTTGGCGCGCAGGCTGTCGAGAGAGAACGGCATGCTGCCCGCCTACCTGTTCGCTTCCGGCAGGCAAGCTCCGCAACTGCCCGATAAGTACCCCCCCGCATACAACCTGCCCGAGCCGGAGCTTTTGCAGGAACTGCGACGCCTTAATGGGACGCCGCGAGAAGTCCTAGACTCGCCAGAGTTGATGCAGCTAATTCTGCCGATTCTTCGTGCTGATTTGCAGGCCATAGATACCTATACTTATTCGCCGGGCGCGCCGCTGGAATGTCCCATCATGGCTCTGGGTGGGGTGCGTGACGCAGAAGTGGATAGTGAAGGTCTTGAGGGCTGGCGCGAGCAGACGACGGATTCTTTTTCAATCCGCATGCTGCCCGGCGATCATTTTTTCTTGCATACGGCACAACCTCTGCTCCTTAAAATTATCTCGCAGGGACTACAACGGATAATGACAGCCCGTCACGGCGTCTAAGCCAAGCCATAGCTGCGTCATAACGGGCCGGTGCTAACTCTACCTCGGTTCCCGATGCTCCCGGGCAGCTTTGTCAGAAGCCGGGTTCATATAGAAAGGATTACCCATGCGCATTTCACGAACAGCCCTCCTTGCGGCAGGCTTTTGCTTCACCGTCAATACAACAATGCTCAGCGCATGCTTTGCGTGGCAGGGAAAGCCGGTCGCGTCCAAAGCGGGGAATGACGCGCAGAGCCGCCAGCCCGAAAAGCCGGGCGCAGAGCAAAAGCAGGGGATTGATAAGGTCAAGATTGAGTCTCATGTGCGACGGCTTAATATGTGGCCCCCGCAGATTAAAATCAGCGTCGGCGACCCGCAGCCCTCCAACGTGCAGGGGCTTCTGGAGGTTGGCATCCACGCCGATGCCGGACACGGCATCACGCTCGACGACAAATGGTACATTTCGCAGGATGGTCAAATCCTGCTGCGTGCCAATGTGATCGAGGTGCAAAAAGACCTCTTCCAGTTGAACCTCGACAAACTGGACACGAGCAAACTGCCCTCGTTCGGCGACCAGAACGGTCTGGTGTCAGTTGTCGTCTTCTCTGACTTCCAGTGCACGTTTTGCCGGAGCGAAGCGCTCTCGCTGCGCGAAAAGATTCCGGCCACCTACCCGAAGAATGTCCGTGTCCTGTTCGCAGACTTTCCGCTGGCCGAGCTGCATCCCTGGTCAAAACCGGCAGCCGTCATCGGGAGATGCATGTTCGAGCAGAAGCCGGGCAAGTTTTGGGAATATCACGACTGGGTATTCAGACAGCAGGCAGAATTTACGCCTGAGAACTTGATGCCGAAATTCCTCGCCTTCGCGAATGGTCTTAATATTCCGACTGCTTCTATTGAGCAGTGCGTCCGGGATGAGAGAATTGGCAAGGACGTTGACCTCTCTGTTGCCGCGGGACGCGCTTTGCGGATCATGTCGCTGCCGACAGTGTTCGTTAACGGTCGCAGTCTGGAGAATCCGTCGTGGGAACAACTGAAGAATGCGATAGATTATGAGCTGGACTACAGGACTAAACTTCAGGAGGACTGCGGTAGCGGTTGCGGTATCCCTAACGCGGCCTCGAAAAGTAATTGAATCAGGGGCAGGCATGAAAGCCTTCTCCGTACAGAGGCTTTATATTTTAGTCTCGTCGTGCGAGAAGGTAATCTGCGAGAGAACAAAGCTGGCGCTGCTCACCACTCTGCGCTTACGCCGCTGCCCGAAACCTGTCATGGTCGCCATCCACCTGCGGCAACGGGTTTTGCAATTAATGTAGCTCCATGCAAGGAAATGAGAACAACAGTTTCGGCTTCCGCCTGGGTTTGCGGTCGAGGGCAGTGATGATGGCGCGTGCGGCTCGAATCTAACTGTGAAAGCTCTACGACGCAGTAGATGTGGGTTGCCATCATTTGTCTGGCCTGCTAGGGCTGCCGTACTTCTGTCGGGGACGTGAGGTCTGGATATCATTTTAGGGGGTTTGAAGAGAAGCGATGAGAAATTTCTTTCAGGACCTGCGATACGCCATCCGTGCCTTCCGAAAGACACCAGTTTTAACCGCCGGCATTGTTTTGACTCTCGCTATTGGCATCGGTGGAAATACAGCCGTCTTTACAGTGGTCAACGCTGTGCTCCTGCGACCATTGCCATATCCGGCTTCGGAGCAGTTGGTACAGGTGATGCGCAGCTTTCCTGACAAGTCGCCTGAGACAACCTCCGCCACACAGTTCCTCTTCTGGCGCAGCAATAGTCAAACCCTGTCGAAGATAGCGGCTTATGACCTGATTGGCTCCGGTTTGAATCTGAGCGGAACCAGCGAGCCGGAAAGAGTGAACACCATCCGTGTGAGCTCCGATTTCTTCAAGGTGTTACAGGTCAACCCGGCGCTCGGTCGCGATTTTACGTTGGACGACGAGTGGCTGACGGGCGCGCGGGTCGTCATTCTCAGCAATGGTCTGTGGCAACGCAGATTCGGCAGCGACCCCGGCATCATCGGCAAACCCATCACGTTGAGTGGCGAAAGCTATACGGTTATCGGGGTGGCGCCGCCGGACTTCACCTTCTCGCCTGCGTCAGATCTCTGGACGCCTCTGCGGGCAGTGCCTGACCCGACTGACCAGGCGAATTTGTTCAAAGTAGTGGGACGGATGAAGCCTGGCGCCAGCCTGGCGCAGGTGCAGGCCGATATGATGATCATCGGGAACCAGTTTCGCAACACGTACCCTGATTTGATGAATCAGAACGAGGGTATACGTGTCAGGAGTTATCACAGCAGTCTGGTGGGCGACGCGCGCACCCCTCTGCTGATACTCGTCGGGGTAGTGGCCTTCGTCCTCCTCATCGCTTGTTTCAACATCGTAAACCTTCTTCTGTCGCGCTCCATTGCGCGCCGTAAAGAGATAACCCTGCGGGTTGCGCTGGGGGCGACCACTCAACGAATAATACGCCAGCTACTCACTGAAAGCCTGTTGCTGGCGATGGTCGGATGCGTTCTCGGCGTGCTGTTATCTTTCTGGGGGCTTCCGTTACTGCTCGCGCTCAGTCCCTCCGACCTGCCTCTGCTGGGAAGGGCGCGGATTGATTTTAATGTTCTGCTCTTCGCGCTCTTACTGGCTTTGTTGAGCACTCTGATATTCGGTCTCGCGCCCGCTCTCGTCGCCACGCGAGTTGACCTGAATACACTACTCAAGGAAGCCAGCCAGGCCATCGGAGGCCGGCGTAAGCGTCTTTTCCAGAGCACGCTCGTCGTCGGCGAAGTCTCGCTCACCATCGTTCTCTTGGCTGGCGCGGCGCTCCTGATACAAAGCTACATTCTTTTGAATCGGATTGAGCCGGGCTTTGATCCGCACAACGTCCTCACGATGCAGATGTCTCTGAGCGGCTCGCGCTACAACACCACTTCTCAGGTGAACGGCTTATATCAGCAGGTGGCGCCCAGTTTGAGAAGTCTGCCCGGCGTGCAGGCGGTCGCGACCGTCACGAATCTGCCGACCGAGAAGGGGCCGGGCTTGCCCTTTGAGGTTGTCGGCGACCCGAATGGAGCAGGTGATGCGGCGGGAGACACGCAGTGGCGTGCCATTACGCCGGACTACTTGACAGTGATGCGGATTCCAGTCCTTCGCGGACGCGCCTTTAATGATGCCGACATGAATAACGGTGCTCCCGTCGTTATCATCAACGAGGCGCTCGCCAAACGCTACTGGAAGAATCGTGACCCGCTCGAAGAGAATATTGTTATTGGCCGAGAGATGGGGCCAAAGTTTGCTGATGCCCCAAGAAAAATCGTCGGCATTGTCGGCAACGTGCGGGAGCTTGGCTTGGAGGCTGAGCCGCCGCCCACCATTTTCGTTCCGACGGGACAGATACCCGACGCCTACACACAGCTGGTCAACCGCGTTGTGCCGCTCACGTGGGTGATTCGCACGAGCGGCAGGCCGACAGACCTTGTCAAGCCTGTTCGCAGCGCAGTGCTCGCGATAGATTCGCAGCAGCCTGTGGCTAATTTCCGGCCTCTCGAACAGGTGCTCAGCAAGACGATAGCTCGCCAGCACTTTAATATGCTGCTGCTCACCCTCTTCGCTGTGATAGCACTTATTTTGAGCTCCGTCGGGCTCTACAGCCTGTTGTCCTTCTCGGTCACAGAGCGCACGCACGAAATCGGTATCCGCATGGCTCTCGGCGCGCGCCCTCGAAGCCTCGTCCTGCTGATTCTGAATCATGCGTTGAAGCTGGTATTGATTGGCTCGGTGATAGGGGTCTTCCTTGCTTTTGTTCTGACGCGTCTGCTCGCCACCTTACTGTTTAAGGTCAACACCACAGACCCTTTGGTATTCGTGATCGTCATCACCCTGCTGGTCTTGGTCGCCCTCGTCGCCAGCTACATTCCGGCGAGACGAGCCGCACTGGTAGACCCTCTAATTGCGTTGCGTCAACCCTAGAGGTTGTCCGATGTCCACCCGCATCGCTTAACGCCCTGAGCTTCTCGCACGCGTGTCGAGCGGGGACGGCTTTCCTTCCGGTTTAGATGGCGAGCATTCGTAATCCGCCAGCTCCATCCCGTTTCCAAGATGAAATCTCGCGTGAGCCGCTGAGTCTTCAGCGACAACGTGCCGTTGAGCCGACGTGACGGCGGCGGAGCGTCACAGATTTACAGGCAGAGAGACAAATGCAGAGCGAGAAAATCGCAATTCGCGATAGCCTTTCTTCAACGGACTTCTCTCCGTTAACCCTCGTCGAGCTGCTGCAAAGCAGGGCGAGCGAGGGTGCAGACCGTCAAGCCTATATTTTCCTGGCAGCCGATAAGACTGCCGAAATCAGTTTGACTTACGGGGAGCTCGACCGCCAAGCCAGAGCCATCGCCGCCTTCCTGCAAACGCTCGACGCGGCCGGAGAGCGTGTCCTGTTACTCTATCCGCCGGGGCTTGATTACATCGCCGCTTTCTTCGGCTGCCTTTATGCAGGTGCGATAGCTGTCCTCATTTCTGATCTCTTTAAAGTGGTTTACCACCGAGAGTCTCTCGCCTGAGCTGGCTGCACAGTGGCGGAGGCCATCCATCGGCGCGGATACGATTGCTTTTCTCCAATACACTTCCGGCTCGACGACGACGCCGAAAGGCGTCGTCATCACACATCGAAATCTGCTACATAACCAGCGATTGATACAGCAAGCCTTCGGTCAATCCGCGCAATCGGTGATTCTCAGCTGGCTGCCGTTTTACCATGATATGGGCTTGATAGGCGGCGTGCTCCAACCGCTATTTCTCGGCGCTAAATGTATTCTCATGTCGCCGACTGCCTTTCTCCAGCGACCCTTGCGGTGGCTCGAAGCCATTTCTGCGTACCGTGCGACAACGAGCGGCGGGCCTAACTTCGCTTATGACCTGTGTGTAGATAAGACTACTACTGAAGAGCGCGCCGCACTTGATCTCAGTAGCTGGAGCGTCGCGTTTAATGGGGCTGAGCCGGTGCGCGCCGAGACTCTGTCGAGATTCATGGCAGCTTTCGAGCCGTGTGGCTTTCGGCACGAAGCTTTTTACCCGTGCTACGGGCTTGCCGAGGCAACATTGCTTGTCTCAGGCGGGCACGCCGGTAATGCTCCGACAATTAAAAACGTCGCGGCCGACGCGCTTGTCGCGAACCGGGCGGCGAGTGCTACGACGTCCGGCACTAGGAGGGACATCGTCGGAAGCGGCCTCTTACCTCCACAACAAAAGGTCGTGATAGCTGACCCGCATGAGGCGACTATCTGCGCTCCCGGCGAGGTTGGAGAAATCTGGGTCTCAGGCCAGAGCGTCGCCAAAGGCTACTGGCGTGCTCGCGAAGAAACTGATGCCTTCAAGGCTTACATCTCGAATACGGGCGAAGGACCTTTTCTGCGCACCGGCGATCTCGGATTTATTGAGAATGGAGAGTTGTTTGTCACCGGCCGCCTGAAGGACCTGATAATTATTCGCGGCGTTAATTATTACCCACAGGATATTGAGCTGACAGTCGAGCAGAGCCATGTAGCTTTGCGAAAGGGCGCAGGTGCCGCCTTCTCCGTCGAGGCCGGAGGGCAGGAGCGACTCGTCGTCGTGCAGGAGCTGGACGTGCGCGCGAAGCTGGATGCCGACGAGGTGATTGATGCCATCCGCCGCGCCGTGACCGAGGCACACGAGCTACAAATCTATGCGGTGGCGCTCATCAGACTGAACAGCATCCCGAAAACCACGAGCGGAAAGATCCAGCGCTACGCATGTCGTGAAGGGTTCCTGAATGATGGGCTGAAGATGGTTGCCTGTGATAAAGAGGCTGAAGGTCTTACTACTGCACCGGAGAAAATTGAGCTCGTAAGTCCGGCCACGACCGCACGGGACGTTGAGTCTTTCCTCATCTCGCATATCGCGGCCAGACTGAAGGTTGACCCGCACACCATCAGGACGAGCGACCCCATCACTCGATATGGATTCGACTCGCTGATGTCCATCGAGCTGACACATGAAGTTGAGAAGGCGCTGGGCATCGTGATACCGATGACGTGCTTTCTTGGAAGCCCAACCATTGCAGACATCGCCGCACAGGCCATCGCTCAGCTAACTGAAGCCTTGCCGCACGCTTCGGCTACTCTGGCTCCCACACCTGACACGAATGAATATCACCCGCTCTCCTACGGGCAGCAGGCGCTCTGGTTTTTGCATCAACTGGAGCCGACTTCCCCCGCATACAACATCACCTGTGCATTGCGTATCGTCTCTGGTATTGATTTGCATGCCATCCGGCGTGCCCTGCAAAGCTTGATTGACAGGCATCCAATGCTCCGTGCGACCTTCAACGTGCAAGAAGGGAAGCCCATTCAATTCATTCATCAAAATGTGCAGGTATATCTTCTGGAAGACGATGCCGAGTCATGGAGCACAGCACATCTTAACGAGAGGCTGACGGAACTTGCCGCCTTGCCTTTCAATCTGGAGCAAGGCCCATTGTTTCGCGTGTATCTGTTTACCAGGTCGCCACAGGAGCATGTCTTGCTGCTCGTCGTGCATCACTTGGTTGCGGATTTCTGGTCGCTGGAGGTTCTGTTACATGAATTGAGCCTGCTCTACTCTGCGGAAATAGACAATGCCACAGTGCAGCTCCCCGCGCTTCCGCTGCGGTATACGGACTACGTGCGCTGGCAGACGGGGATGCTCGCCGGCGAGGAGGGTGAGCGGCTCTGGAATTACTGGCAGCAGCAGTTAGGCGCGGATTTGCCGCCGCTCGACCTGCCCCTGGATAAACCGCGCCCGCCCGTGCAGAGCTTTCGCGGCGCGTCTGAATCTCTGGTCTTAGACGAAAGCTTGCTGCGCTCACTGAAAGCGCTGGCGCGGACGGGCGAGACGACCTTGTTTGCGGTTTTGCTGACCGCCTTTCAGCTATTTCTGCACCGTTATACAGGGCAGGAGCAGATTATCGTCGGCTCTCCGACATCCGGTCGTAGTCGCGCCGAGCTTGCCAACATCGCCGGTTACTTCGTCAATCCCGTTGCGATTAAATCAGATTTCAAAGAGAGCCGCGATTTTAGAGAGCTATTGGCACTGAACAGAAAAACCCTGCTGGGCGCTTATCAACATGAAGAATACCCGTTCGCGCTGCTGGTCGAACGTTTGCAGCCCACACGCCATCCGGGGCGCTCCCCGCTGTTTCAAGTCATGTTCGTTTTACAGAAAGCGCACCTGCGCGACCGGCAGGAATTGGCCGCACTTGCATTAGGAGAGACGGGCGTGCGGGTTAAGCTCGGCGAGCTTGAACTTGAAACGATAGCCCTGCAACAACAGACGGTTCAATTTGATCTGACGCTGCTGGCTGCCGAAATTGGCGAAGGGCTCGTGCTGTCAATGCAATATAATATTGACCTCTTTGAGAGCACGACAATCAGACGGGCACTCGCTAATTACCAGACACTCCTTGAAGGCATCGTAGGAAATCCTCAGCAGAGATTGTCAGACTTGCCAATCGTCTCCGCAGCGGAGCGGGAGGAGATGGTCAAGGTCTGGAACGATACCGGAGAGCCTTTCCCCTCCTCCTCCTGCCTCCATCACCTCTTCGAGTCTCAAGCCCGCCTCACCCCCCACGCCACCGCCCTGCGCTGG
>JAIVJM010000229.1 GCA_020199995.1 Acidobacteriota bacterium
GTGCGCGCCGCGCCGGTAATCTTTCATGGCGGCGCATCTTACACGACCGGCGCGGCACTGCACACATGCTAAAGCCGTCGCCTAAAGGCGAGGGTTTTAACCCTCCCAGATGACGGACAATAATCAAACTACTTGCACTCGCATCATAGTTGAACGATGGCGTCTAAACTGCTGACAGAGACGGAGGGAGAAAAGCGGCGCGAGCCGCCGCGCCGCCGCGCGCGCTCTCTGCCGCCCTCGCTCGGCACCACGTGGGAGTCGTTCCGCATCGCCGTCGCGTCCTTGCGCGCAAACAAGCTGCGCACGGCGCTGACGCTCGTCGGCATCGTCGTCGGCGTGGCGGCGGTGATCGCGGTCGTGACCATCATCAACGGGCTGGACAAGACGGTCGCCTCGACCTTCTCTTCGCAGGGCTCGACCGTCTTCACCCTCTCGAAGCGCCCGCAGATCATCACCTCGCGCGAGGACTTCGTCCGCTTCAACCGCCGCCGCGACGTGACGGAGGAGGATGCCGCGGCGGTCGCGCGGCTCTGCCGCGAGTGCTGGCGCACAGGGATCGCCGCCAATGCTTCGGCCACCATCAAGCGCGGCGAACAGTCTTCGGAGAATGTCAGGGTGCGCGGCCTCACGCTCCAGATGTTCTCCATCGAGGACACGGAGACGATAGCGGGCCGGCCCTGGACGGACGTCGAGGAGGCGGCGGGCCGGGACGTGGCCGTGGTCGGGGCCGACATCCTCGACAATCTCTTCGGCGGCGCGCCGCCCGAGGAGGCCGTCGGGCGCGAGCTGCGCATCGAGGGGCGGACTTACATGATCATCGGCGTCGCCGAGCGGCTGGGTAAAATCTTCGGCTTCTCGCGCGACAACTTCGTAATGATTCCCCACCCGACCTTCAAGAAGGCCTTCAGCTCGCGCGCCTCGCTCGTCGTCTTCGTACAGGTTCCTGAAGACGCCGCGCTCCCGGCGGCGCAGGACGCCGTGCGCAACATCATGCGTAACCGCCGCGGTAAGACCTATAACGACGAGGATGACGGCTTCGCGCTCGAGACGCAGGATGTCTTCATTGACCTCTACAAGAGCGCGACCTCGAACATCTACATCGTGACCGTCGGCGTGGCCGCCATCTCGCTCGTCGTCGGGGGCATCGTCGTGATGAACATCATGCTCGTCTCGGTGACCGAGCGGACGAAGGAGATCGGCGTGCGCAAGGCCGTCGGCGCGCCGCGTCGCGCGATCCTCACGCAGTTCCTCATCGAGTCGGTGGTCTTGACCGCCACGGGCGGCGCGCTGGGCGTGGGCTTCGGCTTCGCGCTCGCCTTCGCGCTCGCGCTGGCGATGGGTTTCCCGCTCCTCTTCAGCGTCGGCTCGGCGGTGCTCGGCGTCGGCGTCTCCTCAGCCGTCGGCATCGCCAGCGGCTTGTGGCCCGCGTGGAAGGCGGCGAGTTTGGACCCGATTGAGGCTCTGAGGGCGGAATAGCTATTAGCTATTAGCTTTCAGCCGGAAGTGCCGCGCCGGCACGGTTGAGCCGCGCGTGACCGAGCGGAGCCGCGTATGTTTGAAAAATTGCGCACGTTTATTTTCGATTTGGCTGAATGCTAACAGCTAACAGCTAACAGCTTTCCCATGTCTTTCGACGACATCAAAGAATCGGCGGCGATGGCGGTCTCGACCGTTCGGGCGAACAAGCTGCGCTCGGCGCTGACTATCTTGGGCGTGGCGATTGGCGTCGTCACGCTCACCTTCATGGTCTCAATCATTCAGGGACTCAACAAGGCGTTCGCCGACCAGATCGAATCTCTGGGGTCGAACACGATCTTCGTCTCGAAGTTCGACCCGAGCTTTGGGCGCGCGCAGCCGACCTCGGAAGAGCTGCACCGCAAGGATATTGACGCCGAGGACGCCGAGGCGATGCGCCGCGAGGCCCCTTCGGTCGAAATGGTCGCGCCCATCCGCCGCAAGATCGCCGCCAATGTGCGCCGCCTCGACCGCGAGACCGAGACGCCCATCCTCTTCGGCGTCACCCCTGAGTATGAGTACGCGCTCTCGCAGTACGTCGGGCGCGGGCGCTTCATCACCGACGCCGACCTCACGGGCCGCGAGAACGTCTGCGTGCTGGCGCAGGACGTGGTGCGCGCGCTCTTCCCCACGGAAGACCCGCTCGGCGAGGAGGTCAAGATAGACGGGCGGCCCTACCGCGTCGTCGGCGTGATGGAGACGCTCGGCAACTTCTTCGGCCAGTCGCGCGACAACTCGCTCTTCATTCCCCTCACCTCCTTCGACAAATATTGGCGCGACATCGAGCCGCCCGAGGTCATTTTCTTCATCATCGCGCGCCCGCGCTCGCGCGCCTTCGTGCAGTCGGCGATTGACGAAATGACCGACATCCTCCGACGCCGGCGACAGGTTCCCGCCGGAGAGCCGAACAACTTCGGCATCTCCTCGCAGGACTCTCTGCTCGACTTCTACAACCAGTTGACGGGCGCGACGTGGCTCGTGCTGACGGCCATCTCCTTCGTCGCGCTGATGATCGGCGGCATCGGCGTGATGAACATCATGCTCGTCTCGGTGACGGAGCGGACGCGCGAGATCGGCATCCGCAAGGCCGTCGGCGCTTCGCGCGCCAACATCCTCTGGCAGTTCCTCATCGAGGCCGTGGTGCTGACAAGCATCGGCGGACTGACGGGTCTCGCCGTCGGCGAGCTGGCGAGCCTCTTGATGAACCGCTACTCGCCGCTCCCGGCCTTCGTCCCTCTGTGGGCGATCCTCGTCGGCATCGGCATCTCGGCGAGCGTCGGCATCATCTTCGGCCTCTGGCCCGCGTGGAAGGCGGCGAGACTCGACCCCATCGAAGCCCTGCGATATGAGTAAGGCGGAAGCCCGACCACTCGCTTGCGTTTTCCCTACCCCGGCTTTAACCTTTTACTTCCCATAACATTCCGGCGCGGCGGCGGACGCAACAAAACCGTCCTGGGCGCGTAGTAAACAAACGCTGTGAAACTCATCGAGACATTGAAACTCGCGCTCGCGGCCATCTGGGCGCACAAGCTGCGCTCGGTGCTGACGCTCTTGGGCATGATCATCGGCGTCGCGGCGGTGGTCGTGGTCGTCTCACTCATTCAGGGCTTCAACACCTACATTGACGAGAAGATCGCCGGCATCGGCGCGAAGTCCTACACCATCGGGCGCTTCGGCTTCGAGGACTGGAAGGACACCGACTCCATCGCGGCGGCGCAGCGGCGCAACAAAGACCTGACGATGGAGGACTACGAATTCATGAAGCCGCGCCTGACTCTGACTGACAAGTTCGGCGCGGGGGCTCGCCCGCAGCGCTCGCAGGTCAAGCGCGGCTCCGAGGTCTTAGAAGACGTCCCCGTGGACGGCAAGATGCCCATCGTCGGCGAGATCGAGAAGGTCGAGCCCGCCGAGGGTCGTTACTTCATCGAGGCCGAAGACGAGACCACGGCGCGCGTCGCCTACATCGGCGCGGACGTGGCGGAAAAACTCTTCCCGCGCATGTCGCCCGTCGGCGAAGAGGTCGTCATCAACGGCCTGCCCTACCGCGTCGTCGGCGTCGCCACCGCGAAGGGCACGGTCTTCGGCATCCCGCAGGACACCTTCGTCACGCTCCCGCTTCGGACATTCCGGCGCAACTACGGCGCTCTCAAGAACTGGCGCTCGTTCTACATGGTCGGCACGGCCAGAGACGACAAAATGTTCGACGAAGCGGTGGAGGAGGCGAAGCACTGGATGCGCATCCGCCGCGAGCTGAAGAAGGGCGAGAAAGACAACTTCGGCCTCATGACGCCCGACGCCATCACGGGCCTGCGCGACCGTCTCTTCGGAACCATCTTCATCGTCGCCGCCACCGTCCCCGGCATCGCGCTCCTCGTCGGCGGCATCGTCATCATGAACATCATGCTCGTCTCGGTCACCGAGCGGACGAAGGAGATCGGCATCCGCAAGGCGCTTGGCGCGCGCCGCACCGACATCCTCAAGCAATTCCTCGTCGAGGCCATCACGCTCTCGGCCATCGGCGGGGCCACGGGAGTCTTCATCGCGTGGGGCCTCGGCAAGGCCGTCTCGGCGTTCCTGATTCCGACCTATCTCTCGCTGACCGCGGTCATCGTCGCCGTCACCGTCTCGGGCGGCATTGGCGTCCTCGCCGGCATCTTCCCCGCATGGAAGGCCGCACGCCTCGACCCGATTGAGGCGCTGAGGGCAGACTAGCTATTAGCTATTAGCTGTTAGCTTTCAGCCAGACCGCTGCCGCTACCCGTCGAACCGACGACGGCGTTGCGCCGAGTCAAGCGGAGCGTCCTTTGTCTTTCGGCTTCTGTTCTTTCTTAGGCTAATAGCTAACGGCTAACGGCTAACAGCTTTTTTATGAGCATCATCCGCAGCGACATTTACGAAAACTTCAAGATGGGCATTCAGACCTTGCGCGCCAACAAGCTGCGCTCGTTTCTGACGGTCATCGGCGTGATGATCGGCGTCATCACGGTGATGCTCATCGCCTCGATCATCAGCGGCATTGACGAGCAGGTGAAGAAGGAAATCGAGTCCTTCGGCACGCGCTCGATCTTCATCGCCAAGTTCGACCCCGGCATCCACGTCGGGCGGCGCTCGCGCGAGGAGCGGATGCGCAAGGAGCTGACCTACGAGGACGCCGAGGCGCTCGCCGGGCTCCCCGCGGTCGAGCTGGCCGTCCCCTTCCTCGACATCACCAACAATTTTTTCGGGCAGAAGCTAAAGGTCTCGACGAGCGGCAAGACCAGCGAGGCGGTGCGGCTCGAAGGGACGCTCCCCGACTACATGCGGGCCGGGACGGAGGTCATCTCCGAGGGGCGCTTCTTCACGCAGTACGAGAACGACCAGAACCAGAAGGTCTGCGTGGTGCGGAGCCGCATCGTGGAGGATTTCTTCGGCGGCGAGTCGCCGGTCGGCAAGGCGATTGACATCGGCGGGCAGGAGTTCCGCGTCATCGGCGTCATCGAGAAGCGCGAGCAGCTCTTCGGAGGCAACGGCAGCAACGACATCAACAACTCGATCTTCGTCCCCTACAACGTCGCGCACAAGCTCAAGCCGAACGCCGACGACATCATGATTATGGCCGTCGCGCGGCCCGGCATGATCGCCGAGGCGCGCGATCAGGTGACAGACCTTTTGCGCGTGCGCCGGCAAGTCCCCTACGGCTCGCCGAACAACTTCGGGATGGCGACCGCCGACTCGATTATTGACCAGTTCCGCTCGATCACGGGCGGCGTCGCCATCGCGATGGTCGCCATCTCTTCGGTCGGCCTCATGGTCGGCGGCATCGGCGTGATGAACATCATGCTCGTCTCGGTGACGGAGCGGACGCGCGAGATCGGGGTGCGCAAGGCCGTCGGCGCGCGCCGCCGCGACATCCTCTGGCAGTTTCTGATCGAGGCCGCGACTCTGACGGGGCTCGGCGGGCTCGTCGGGCTCATTATCGGGTGGCTGCTCACGCTGCTGGTGCGGATGCTGCTCCCCTCTTACGTCCCCCTCTGGGCTCCCGTCATGGGCTTCGTCGCAAGCGTCGGCATCGGCCTCGTCTTCGGCCTCTGGCCCGCATGGAAGGCCGCCCGGCTCGACCCCATCGAATCGCTCCGCTATGAGTAAAAGGGCCGTCAACCGTGAATCGTGAATCGTGACAAGAAGACCCGCCTTCTTCTTGTCACGATTCACGGTTGACGGCTTTTCCCTATCCCCCGAAGAGCGCCGTCCGCGCGACGCTGAGGATCATGCCGATGAGCCAGAGCGTGATGACGATAGTCCACGCGCCGCCGGAGGAGAGCTTGCCCACTTTGCGCAGCCCGAGCGCGGCGAGGAACATGCCGTAGAAGGTGAAGAGATCGAACCAGCCGAGCGCGGCGCGCAGAAGTTTGGAGCCC
Source organism: Acidobacteriota bacterium (assembly GCA_020199995.1). GTDB lineage: Bacteria > Acidobacteriota > Blastocatellia > Pyrinomonadales > Pyrinomonadaceae > JAIVJM01. The sequence goes on from JAIVJM010000229.1 coordinate 5,913, forward strand.
TCTGGGCCGATCAGGACTCCGAGGTTGGTGACGATGAGTCCTGCTCCCGGCCTGTTGAAGTCGAGGTCTTCGGGCGACTTGATGAAGAGCATCACGAGCGCCAGCACAGTCCCCAGCACGGCGGGCGGGAAACTCGAATAAGTCCACACCGAGAGCGCCTGCTTGTAGCTGAGCTTGCCGCCCATCATCATCGCGCCGAGCAGGTAGAGCGCGGCCCCGGCGGCCAGAATGACCACCGTCCCGATGAGGGGCGCGCCGTAGCCGATGGCCTTGCCGCCGGGGCCGGTCTGCATGGCGATGATCTGCTCTTTCTGCTCCGCCGACATCTCCTGCGTGCGCGGGCTTTTATCAATGGCCTCGCGCACCACCTGCTCGAAGCTGACCTTCTGGAAGAGCAGCACCGTGACCAGCACCGTGAGGGCGACGATGATGAGCGCGGCGACGAGGAAACGGGGCCGCGCGCGCAACGCCTCGAAGGTCGGCCCCGGCTCGAAGAAGATGTTCGCCAGCGTCTCGGGCGTGGACATTGTGGCCGCGCCCGACGTGGCGTCCACGGACGAGGGTTGCGGGGGAGTCGTCAAGCTCGCATCGCTCATATTTTTTTCCTTCAGGGAAGTTGGGAGTAACTACGCAGAGGCTTTACTCTATCAGAAGCGTGAACCTTATTCATCCGCTTGATACGGAAGGCGCGGGCCGCCGGTTTCAACGCAGCGCTTCCCATGTCAAGCGGATTCACAGGACGAAATACAAATGGTGAATGATGAATACAAGACGGCTTGGTTCTTATTCGATCATTCATCACTCATCATTCCGCATTCATCCTGTCTTCTTCAGGCCGAGGTCGGCGCTTCGCCCCAGCCGGGGACGCGGATGCAGGCGACGGTGTGGCCGGACGAGACCTCGCGCAGGTCGGGGTCAATCCGCGAGCACTCAGGGATAGCTTCGGGGCAGCGCGTGTGGAAACGGCAGCCCGAGGGCGGGTTGATCGGCGTCGGCACGTCGCCCTTGAGGACGATGCGCTCGCGCTTGCGCGTCGGGTCGGGGATGGGGATGGCCGAGAGCAGCGCACGCGTGTACGGGTGCAGAGGGTTCGCATAGAGTTCTTCGGCGCTCGCCACCTCGACGATGCGCCCGAGGTACATCACGGCCACACGGTCGGAGATGTGCTCGACCACGGCGAGGCCGTGCGAGATGAAGAGGTACGTGAGGTCGAACTCCGCCTGCAAGTCCTCCAGCAGGTTGATGACCTGCGCCTGCACCGAGACGTCGAGCGCGGAGACGGGCTCGTCTGCCACGATGAGCTTCGGATTGAGGGCCAAAGCGCGCGCGATGCCGATGCGCTGGCGCTGCCCGCCCGAGAATTCGTGCGGGTAGCGGTGCATGTAGTCGGGGTCGAGCCCGACCTTGCGCATGAGTTCGGCGACGCGCTCGCCCCGCTCGCCCTTCGCCCCGATACGGTGGATACGAAACGGCTCGCCGACGATGTCGCGCACCTTGAGGCGCGGGTTCAAAGAAGCGTAAGGGTCCTGAAAGATGATCTGCATCTCGCGGCGCAGACGCCTGAGGTCGCCGCCCCCGAGCGCGCGCACATCCTCGCCGCCGAAATAAATCTCGCCGCGCGTCGGCTCGATGAGCCTGAGCAGACAGCGCCCCACCGTTGACTTGCCGCAGCCCGACTCGCCGACGAGCCCCAGTGTCTCGCCGCGCACGATTTCAAAAGTCACGCCGTCCACGGCGCGCACCACGTCGTCGCTGTTGGCGACGGGGAAGTGCTTGAAGAGCCCGCGCACGCGCACGAGTTCTTCCGCCGCCGCCGCGACGCCGCCGCCCGCTTCCGCGGCCCGCGCCTCGGCGGCGGGGACAGTCTGCATTCGCTCGTTGGTGCTCACTCGTTGGCGCGCCCTTCTCCGTGTTGTTCGATCTGATGGTCAGCCGTCACCGCCGCCGCGAGGTCGTAGAGCACGCAGCGCACCTGCACGCCGTGCTCCAAAGCGTAGAGCGGGATGTCGCCCTCCGTGCAGCGCGGCATGCGGTGCGGGCAGCGCGGCGCGAAGTGGCAGCCGGGCGGCAGGTTCGTCGGCTTCGGGACAAAGCCCTCGATGGTCGAGAGCCTCACGGCCTTCTTGACCTCGGCCTCTGTCAGCTTCGGCACCGAGCGCAGCAGCCCTTCGGTGTACGGGTGCTTCGGTCGCGCGAACAGCTCCTCGACGGGCGACTCCTCCACGATCCGCCCCGTGTACATCACCGCCACGCGGTCGGCCACCTCCGCCACCACGCCGAGGTCGTGCGTAATCAAAAGCACCGCTAAATTGCGCGTCCTCCGCAGCTCGTCAATGAGTTCGAGAATCTGCGCCTGAATCGTCACGTCGAGCGCCGTGGTCGGCTCGTCGGCGATGAGAAGCTTCGGGTCGCACGCGAGCGCCATCGCGATCATCACGCGCTGCCGCATCCCGCCCGACAACTGGTGCGGGTAATCGTCCGCGCGCCGCGCCGGGTCGGGTATCGAAACCTCCTGCATCGCCGCGATGGCCGCCTCCCTCGCCTGCCCCCGCGACATCCCCCGGTGCAGCCTCAAAGCCTCCGCGATCTGCTCGCCGACCTTGAAGACGGGGTTTAGTGAAGTCATCGGGTCCTGAAAAATCATCGCGATGTCGTCGCCCCGAATCTCCCGCATCCGCGCTTCCGAAGCCTTCAGCAAATTCTGGCCCCCGAACCACACCTCCCCGCCCACAATCCGCCCCGGCGCTCCAATCAAACGCATCACCGACAGCGCCGTGATTGACTTCCCGCACCCCGACTCCCCCACGAGCCCCAACAGCTCGCCCTCGCCCACGCTGAAACTCACCCCATCCACGGCCTTCACCAGCCCGGCGCGCGTCGGGAAATGCGTCTGAAGATTTTTGACTTCTAGCAGGTGCGACATAATTTCGAGACTAACTGATGATTATTCCGTTGCCAAGAATGGCAAAAGTTATGGGACTGATGTACTTAACAAGCCCTTTATCTGACACCTATCTCCGGCGTATCAACCTACCGCATCCTCACCTAATAACCTCTAGTTCAGGGATGGGCGTGCCGTCGTAGACTTTCCAGTTATCCAAGTGACCGTTTTGGGCGAATGTGTAAAGTAGGATTGGGGCGTTTATATCATCAATGGCGAGCGCAGCGCCCACGTTTATTACTTGCCCTTCCTGCCAATCGTCAAACTCGTCACAATACCTCACGGTATCGCCCTCACTGATTTCCCTACCGTTTTTGTCTTTGATGTCCATCCTCACTCCTCAACTTCCGTGTTGATACGACCCTAGCAGCTCTTTGGGAACCCGGTTCCGCTCGATGTGCGCGTTGATTTCGTCCGTGTGATCGCTGTAATAGCTCAGGGCGTCGAAGACTTGCGCCAGCGTCAGATGCGGCAGGTGCTTGAGTATCTCTTCGGGCGCGGCCCCTTCCCGGTAGATTTCGACAATCGCGCGAACCGGCGTGCGCGTGCCCTTGATG
>JAIVJM010000230.1 GCA_020199995.1 Acidobacteriota bacterium
TGCCCGGATTGTTCCACGCCCCGTCGGTCACGCCGACGTAGTTGTCTATCACGCGCACGTCGGGGCGCACGGACTTCGCGCCCTCCTCATAACCCGTCTTGAAGCGGTGGATGAGGCCGATGTCCATCCCGCCGAGGAAGCCGAGCACGCCCGTCTTCGACGCCCGCGCGGCGATCATGCCGACGAGGTACGAGCCCTCGTGCTCCTTGAAGACGAGCGAGGCGACATTCGGCAGTTGGCTCCCGCCATCCACGATGGCGAAGTTGATTTCGGGGTAGTCCTTCGCGACCTGTTCCATGATCGGGGCCTGCGCGAAGCCGACGCCGATGATGAGGTCATAGTGGCGCTCGGCGAAGGCGCGCATCGCCGGCTCGATTGAGGTGGGGTTGCCCGGCTCCACGTCGCGCAGCACGACGGGGAAGTCTTTCGCGGCGCGCTTGACGCCCTCCCACGCCGCCGCGTTGAACGAGCGGTCGTCCTTGCCGCCGATGTCGAAGACGATGCCGACGTGAATCTTATCCTTGTCGCCGGCGGAGCGGCCCTCGTTAACGCACGCCGTTCCCGCGGATGCGAGCGCGCACACCAAAAGCGTAGGGATTAAAAGTCTGAGCTTCATCACGTGATTACTTCCTTGATGAGTTCGGGGAGAGTGCGGGGCGGCTCGTCGCCGACCGTATAGGCCGCGACGATGCGCGCCGAGGCTTCCTCCGCGTCCGCGGGGTTGCGGCAGTAGAGCAGTCCGAGCGCGCCGCCCGCCTCGACTTCCGTGCCGATCTTCGCGTCCGCGAGGAACCCGACCGAGGGGTCTATCGAGTCGTCCATGCGGATGCGCCCGCCGCCGATTGAGGCCACCGCGCGGCCCACCTCAGCCGCGTCAATCGCCGTCACGAAACCTGCGCGCACAGATTCTACTCTGACCTCGTGCAGCGTCAAATCCAGAAGCCGCGCGGGGTCGTCGCAGACACGCGGGTCGCCGCCCTGCGCCTCGACATTCCGCCTCAAGCGTTCGAGCGCCTCGCCCGTCTCGAGCGCCCGCTCGACCTTCACGCGCGCCGCATCGAGCGACCCTTCAGCGCCGCAGAGCGCCACCATCCGCGCCGCCAGTTCGACCGAGAGGTCGCGCACGGGCCGGGCCGCATCTTGGCAGTCGCCGCGCAGGATGTCGATGCACTCTTTGACTTCGAGCGCGTTCCCGACCGCTCGCCCGAGCGGCTGGTTCATGTCCGTCAACAGCGCCTCGGTCTTCACGCCGAAGCGTTTGCCCGTCGCGACGAGACCGCGCGCCAGTTCCCTCGCCTTGTCCTCGTCGTGCATAAAGGCTCCCGTCCCGGTCTTCACGTCGAGCGCCAGCGCGTCGAGTCCCGCGGCCAGCTTCTTCGACATGATCGAGGCGACGATGAGCGGGATGACTTCGACCGTCTCGGTCGCGTCACGCAGCGCGTAGAGCTTTTTGTCGGCGGGCGCGATTGATTCGGTCTGCCCCATCATCGCGAAGCCGACGCGCCCGAGAATCTCCCGGAACTCCTTGAGGTCGAGTTGGACGCGGTAGCCTTTTATCGCCTCCAACTTGTCGAGCGTGCCGCCGGTGTGGCCGAGTCCCCGCCCCGAGATCATCGGCACGCACGCGCCGCAGGCGGCGACGAGCGGCGCGAGCACGAGCGAAGTCTTGTCGCCGACGCCGCCCGTCGAATGCTTGTCCACCTTTGCGAGCGGGACGCCTGAGAAGTCGAGCACCTCGCCCGAACGGAGCATCTCTTCAGTCAGGCATTGCTGCTCCGACTCCGTCATGCCGTTCAGGAAAATCGCCATCAGCAGCGCCGACGACTGGTAATCGGCCCATGCGCCGCTCACCACCCCGTGCACGAAGAATGCGATCTCCCGCGGCGAGAGTTCCCCGCCGTCACGTTTTCGACGAATTACGCCCTGTGGTCGCATAGAAGCAGAGAGCAGAGACTAGTGGTTAGAGGCTAGAGGTTGGTCAAAGAGTCAGCGGTCGTGTGGATTCCGCATCTGAGATTTGAAATTCCAAATCTCAAATCTGAAACTGACTTCAAACCTTTAACCTCTCAGCTCTGACCTCTCGGTTCAGATTCTTTCCAGTAAGACGATGGCCTGCGCCGTGACCGCCAAGCCCTCGCCGACGGCATCGAGCCCTTCACCGGTTTTCGCTTTCACGCTCACGCAGTCGAGTCCGACCGAGAGCACGTCGGCCAGCTTCGCCCTCATCTCCTCGATGTAGGGCCGGAGGCGCGGGCGCTCCAGATGGACGGTCGCGTCGACGTTGACGACGCGGAAGCCGCGCTCTCGCGCCAGCCACATCACGCGCGCAAGCAGTTGCAGGCTATCGGCGTTCTTCCAACGCGGGTCGCTGTCAGGGAAATGAACGCCAATGTCGCCCTCGCACATCGCGCCGAGCACGGCGTCGGTGACTGCGTGCGAGAGGGCGTCGGCGTCCGAGTGCCCCTCGCCGCCGCGATCCGACTCCACCGCCACGCCGCCCAGAACGAGCGGCCTGCCCTCCGTCAGCCGGTGCGTGTCGTGGCCGATGCCGATGCGAAACATAAAAGCTGGAGTGCGGAGTCTTGAAGTCTGGAGTCGGAATAAATGCTTCTGCCGACGTTCTGGCTTCTGACTTTATGCTCCAGACTCCAGACTCCAGACTCCGGACTTTCCTTTCAGCATCATTTCCGCGAGCGCGATGTCCTGCGTGGTGGTGATCTTGACGTTGCGCGCGTCGCCTTCGACGATTGTGACCTCAACGCCCAACCGCTCGACGAGCGTGCTGTCGTCCGTCGCCTCCGACCCTTCGGCGAGCGCCTGTTCGTAGGCGCGCCGGAGCAGCTCGTAGCGGAAGCATTGCGGCGTCAGCGCCCGCCAGAGCCTGCCGCGTTCGGGTGTGCGTCGGATGCGCCCGCCCTCGACCTCTTTGATCGTGTCCACCACGGGCGCGGCCAGAATGGCGGCCCCGCTGCGCGCGGCCTCTGCCACCGTGCGGTCAATCTCTTCCGGCGTCACGAAGGGGCGCACGCCGTCATGGACGGCGACTATTCCGGCGGTGGCGGCGCGGACGGTCTGGAGCCCGCGCCGGATTGATTCGGTGCGCGTCGCGCCGCCCGCCACGACGCGCGCGAGCTTGCGCAGTCCGTACTTCGCCGCCGCCGCGAGGAGTTCCGCCTGCTCGCCCGCGGGCACGACGACGAGCACTTCGCCGATGGTCGTGCACTGCTCGAAACGTCTGAGCGTATGAATAATGATGGGGGTGCCGGAGATTTCCCGGAATTGCTTGGCCCGCCCGCCGCCCATCCGCGTCCCTTGCCCGGCGGCGGCGATGATCGCGATGTTCATAAAAGCCGTGAATCGTGAATCGTCAATCGTGAATAGATAAAACCCGCTCTTTCTATTGACGATTCACGATTGACGATTCACGGTTTTATTCTTCACCGGCCACTGTCCCTTCGGCGGCGACGTGGCGCGCGTGCGCGGGCTGCTGGCGCGACTCGCGCTGAAACGGGCGCCGCGAGTTGGCGCCGTTGATGACGCGCGCCTCCTGCGAGCCATTCTCGCTGCTCTCTTCCCACAGCCGACCGAAGATCATCTTCCCGGCGGTCGTCTGCAGGACGCTCGTCACGGAGATGTCGGCATTCTTGCCGATCATCCGGCGTGCGTTGTCCACCACCACCATCGTCCCGTCGTCGAGGTACGCGACGCCCTGGTTGTACTCCTTGCCTTCCTTGAGGATGAAGACGCGCATCGCCTCGCCCGGCAGCACGACGGGCTTGAGGGCGTTCGCCAGCTCGTTGATGTTCAGGACCTGAATGCCGTGGAGCTGCGCGACCTTGTTGAGATTGAAGTCGTTGGTGACGACGACGGCGTCGAGCTGCTTCGAGAGTTCGAGGAGCTTGAGGTCAACTTCTTTGACGGCGGGAAAGTCGGTGTCCACGACCTGAATGTCGAGCGTCGAGTTCCCTTGCAGGCGGTTGAGCATGTCGAGGCCGCGACGCCCGCGCTGCCGCTTATTGCCGTCCGGCGAGTCGGCCACCTGTTGCAGCTCGCGCAGGATGAACTGCGGGATAATGATCGTGCCGGAGAGGAATCCGGTCTCGGCGACGTCGGCGATGCGCCCGTCGATGATGACCGACGTGTCCAGAATCTTCATGTCGCGCCGCAGCGCCTTGTCGCTGAAGATGCCGCCCAGCGCCGAGAGGTCGAGATAATCCCCCTTCGACGCGCCGACCATCAAACCGACGTAGGCCATCAGGAAGGCGAGCACGAGCGTCAGGAAAGTCTTGGTTTCGGGCGCGACGGCCAAAGACTCCTGATGGCTGATGAGCGCGCCCATGAGATACGCCCCGATGATCCCCAGAATCGAGCCGACGGCGGCGCCGAGCAGCGTCTTGAGCGAGGCCCGCTGGATGCGCATCTCGAAGAGGATGATGGCGATGGCGATGAGCGCCGCGACGATGGCCGAGATGAGTCTGGTGTTGAGGCCGAAATACGCCGGCACAGGATGCAGGACGTATCCTGCCCCGACGAGGATTCCCGTGAATACGATGCGAATGAGAGCAGTATTCGTGCGCATGGCGGACAGATATTAACACGCTCTTAACGCGCGCGTCACGAAAAGCTTACGGGGCGCGCGCGGAGTAGTGAGGGGCGGTCGGCGCGGCGGGCTTCTGACCACTCGCGCGGCGGCGTCGAGGCGGATCGCGCGGCGTTGACGCGCGTCAACGAAGGCCCACGACGAGCGTCTGTCCCGTGACGGACACTGCTTCGGGCGAAAGAAGATAGATCACGGCGCGCGCCACTTCGTCCGGCGCGGGCGAGCCGTCGCCGGACGCACCGGAAGCCACACAGTTGACGCGGACGCGCGGCGCGAGTTCGCGTGCCAGAGCCTTCGTCAGACCGACGAGCCCGGCGTGTGCCGCCGACGCGTCCGCGCCGCCAAAAGCCCCCGTCAGCCCCGCCTCCGAAGCGACGTTGACGATGGCCGGCGCGGGCCGCTTGCTCATCAGGCGCAGAGCCTCGCGCGAACAGAGGAAGGCGCTCTTGAGCGTCGCGTCGAGCGATGCGTCCCACGCCGCCTCCGTCAAGTCGCCGAGCGTCACGTCGCCTACCGCCCCCCCGACATTGACCAGCAGGTCGAGTCGCCCGAAACTCTCTTCGATTGTCCGAAAGACGCGGGCCACGTCCTCCCCGCGCGTGAGGTCACCCCCGACCGCCAACGCCAGCGTCCCCATCTCGCGCAGCTCGTTCAGCACGCGCGCGCCCTCGGCGTCCTCTGCGTAGTGGCTCACGACGACGAACGCCCCCTCCAGCGCCAGTTGCAGCGCGACGGCGCGGCCCACCCCGTGCGCTCCACACGTCACCAGCGCCACGCGCTCCGCGAAACCTCTGAAACTTTGTCCGGGCATAGATGAAATGATGAAGTCCGCAACGCTGAACGATGAACTAAGAAAAGCAGAAGGCAGTCTGTCTTTCAGTTCATCGTTCAGCGTTGCAGACTTCTGAGTTTAGAACAGTTCGTTCAGCGCCTCTTCGACCGAGCGGACGCCGACGACGCGGAGGCCGATGAGGCGTTCGAGCCCGGCGGTGTTCGATGCGGGCATGACGATTTTCTTGAAGCCGAGCGCCTGCGCCTCGCGCGCGCGCACCTGCGCCTGCATCGCGCCGCGCACCTCGCCCGTCAGACCTACCTCGCCGAAGACCGCCGTGTGCGCGTCGAGCGGCAGGTTCTTGAAGCTCGACGCGATGGCGGCAACGACGCCGATGTCAGCCGCGGGCTCGTCAATCTCCAAACCGCCCGCGACGTTGACGAACACGTCGTCGCCGAGCAGGTGGAGCCCGATTCTCTTCTCCAGCATCGCAATGAGGAGCGCGATGCGGTTGGCGTCGAACCCCTGCGCCATGCGTCGGCCCGTGCCGTACTTCGACCCGGAGACGAGCGCCTGAATCTCGACGAGGACAGGCCGCGTGCCTTCCATGCAGGCCGTCACGACCGACCCCGCGACGCCCACGGGACGCTCCTGCAAAAACATCTCCGAGGGGTTCGCGACGGGGACGAGTCCCGCGCCCGTCATCTCGAAGACGCCGAGTTCGTTGGCCGCACCGAAGCGGTTTTTTGTCGCGCGGATGATGCGGTGGTTGTGGTGTCGCTCGCCCTCGAAGTAGAGCACCGTGTCCACGATGTGTTCGAGCGTCTTCGGCCCCGCGATAGACCCATCCTTCGTGACGTGGCCGATGAGGAAGACGGGGATCGAGCTGTTCTTGGCGAGCATGAGGAACTGGCCCGCGACCTCCCGCACCTGCGAGACTGAGCCGGGCGCGGACTCGATCTTGGAGGAGAAGACGGTCTGAATCGAGTCCACGATGACCGCGCCGGGACCGCTCCGCTCGATCTCGTCGAAGATGTTTTCGAGGTTCGTCTCCGGCAACAGTAAAAGGTTTTCGGCCTTCAATCCCAGACGCTCGCCGCGCATCTTGATCTGCCGCTCTGACTCCTCGCCCGAGACGTAGAGCACGCGCTGCCCTCGGGCGCTCAGCTTGTCGGCGACCTGAATGATGAGCGTGCTTTTGCCTATCCCCGGCTCGCCGCCGATGAGGACGAGGCTGCCGGGTACGATGCCGCCGCCGAGCACGCGGTCGAACTCGTCAATGCCGGAAGAGACGCGCGCGTCGTCCTGCGACTCGACCTCGCCGTAGGCCACCGGCTTGACCTCGCGCAACCGAAAACCGCCGCGCGCCGCCATGCCCTTCGCCGCGCCAGCCGCCGATGGTGCGCGCTCTTCGACGAGCGAGTTCCACTCTTTGCAATGGGGACATTTGCCAAGCTCTCTCTGCGACTGGCCGCCGCATTTCTGACAGACCCATACGGTCGCCGTTGCTTTCGCCACTTACTTCCTTCCTCCTCGCTCGACTGCCCCGCCCCGCCGACCGGACGCGCGCGATTGAGCGCTATTTTTAAGCTTTAATGACGACCCTATTTTATCGCACCGGCGGGCTTGCCGCCCTCACTCAAGATGCTCGTTTAAGCCCTCTTTACTTGACAAAAACGCCCGCTGAGCTTGCATCAATAACCCTTGTTTGAGTGATACAGCCGCGGCCTTTTAAGCGTCGTCCAATAGCGCCTTGATGTTCTCCGTCGGGCGTCCGAGCACCGCGCGCCCTCCCCGTTCGACGATGGGGCGCTGGAGGAGTTCGGGGTGCTCGGCCATGAGCTTGATGATCTCTTCGTCCGAGAGTTCGCGCTGTGCCAGCCCCAGCTCGCGGTAGACGGCTTCGCCCGTGCGCAGGAGTTCGCGCGGCGAGATGCCCATCTTCCTGACCAGCTCTCGGAGCTTCTCTTCGCCTATCGGCTCGAAGAAGTAGTTGATTTTCTCATACTCGATGCCGCTCTCACGGAGCAGCCTCGCGGCCTCGCGGCACTTCGTTCAAGTCGGCTTTTCGTAGACCGTGATTTTATCTTTCATGTTCTCGATTCCTTCTCAGGGAAAGATGCCGCGCAAGTCTGTCGCCTCGGCCACGCGCCCGACGGCGAGGATGTAAGCGCCCGTGCGCATGTCCGTCTTGTGCCTCTCGGCAGCCGCATGGACGCCGGCGAAGGCCGTCTGCATCGTCTGCTCCAGAGTCTCTTTGACCCGCTCCTCCGTCCAGAAGTAGGAATATTGATTCTGCACCCACTCGTAATAACTGACCGTGACGCCGCCCGCGTTGGCGAGGATGTCGGGCAGCAACAGGACGCCGCGGTCGAAGAGCACGCGGTCGGCCCCCGGCGTGACGGGGCCGTTCGCCAGCTCGGCGATCAACGGCGCGCGCACTCGCCCGACGTTCGCGAGCGTGATGCTGTTCTCCAGCGCCGCCGGGAGCAGGATGTCGCAGTCCACTTCGAGCACCTCATCGCGCGCAACCGGTTCGGTGTTCGGCGTCCGCTCGACCACGCCCGTCTCGGCCTTGTGGCGCAGCGCGGCCTGCACGTCAATGCCTTCCGCGTTTAAGACGCCGCCCCGCGAGTCGGCGATGGCGACGACTCGCGCGCCGTCCTCGGCGGCGACCATCCGCGCGAAGTTCGCACCCGCATTTCCGAAGCCGTGGATGGCGACGCGCGCGTCCCTCAACTGCATCCCGCGCACGCGGCAGGCTTCGCGCACGACGTAGAGACAGCCCCGCGCCGTCGCCTCGGCGCGTCCCTGCGAGCCGCCGAGCGCCAGCGGCTTGCCCGTCACGACGGCCAGCTCCGTGTGCCCGCGCACCATCGAGATGGTGTCCATGATCCACGCCATCGTCTGCTCGTCGGTGTAGACGTCCGGAGCCGGAATGTCGCGGTCGGGGCCGATGATCGGCGCGATTTCAAAGGCGTAGCGGCGCGTCAGACGCTCCAGCTCGCCGCGCGACATTGATTTCGGGTCGCACACGACGCCGCCCTTGCCGCCGCCGTAAGGAATACCGACGGTCGCGCACTTCCAAGTCATCCATGAAGCGAGCGCCTTGACCTCGTCGAGCGTCACGCGCGGGTGGAAGCGAATGCCGCCCTTGGCGGGGCCGCGCGCGATGTTGTGCTGCACGCGGTAGCCCTCGAAGACCTTTACCTCGCCCCCGTCCATCTTCACCGGAATCGAGACGACCAGTTGACGCTTGGTGTTCTTTAATACCTGCCGCATGGACTCTTCGAGGTTCAGGTGATCGGCGGCGGCGTCGAACTGCTGCGTCGCGATAATGAAAGGGTTAAGTTCCTCAGGCGTCGCACATGGGAGACCTCAAGCGGAAGGGTTCTTTTTTTCTCGGGACGCTCGCGTTCTACGGCGTGCTGCTGTTGGCGGCGGGCGTGGGCAGCATCTACGCCTACAACGCGCGGCTCGCCGACCGCGACGACGGCGAGATCGTGACGTTGATGAGTTTCGCGCGCACGCCGCGCGAGGAGAGAGCCGAGCCCGTCAGACGTAGCGCCGCGACGAGGGTCGCACCACAGGGCGGCGGCATGAAGGCGCAGCCCGCCATCGTTACGGAGATCGCCAAAAACTCGCCGCACCTGTCCGACAGGTCGGTCGCAAGCGAAACCTCTCGCGATCTGCCCCCCAACATGGACTATAAGCTCGGCGACCATAACTTCATCCCGCCCGCCGGATTCGGCGACGGTAAAGGCGACAAGCCGGGCGATGCGGGCCGGGATACAGGCCCCGTCGTTGACTCCGGCCCCGGCGACGACGCCCCGCGTATCGTGAAGACGGAGCCGACCCCCGCGCCGACACCGAAGCAGGAAGTTAAAAAAGTCCTACAGCTATCGCAGGGCGTCATCACCGCAAAAGCGACGGCCAAGCCCGCGCCGCCTTACCCGAACATAGCCAAAATGGCGCGCGCGCAGGGGCCGGTCACCGTGCAGATCGTCGTTGACGAACATGGGCGCGTCATCGCCTCGAAGGCGACCGGCGGTCACCCACTCCTGCGGGGCGCCGCGGAGCAGGCGGCGTTTCAGGCGCGCTTCACGCCCACGTTCCTGAGTGGCCAGCCCGTCAAAGTCACGGGCGTCATCACCTACAACTTCGTGCTCAACTAAGAGCCGCGCGCGGGACTGTAGGGAGAACGAGTTCCTCAAACACGACGCCTCGACGAACACAAGCCGACCTTCAATCCAACCGACGAAGAGGCACGCGGAAGCTCTCACGCCGCGTGCCTCGCCTCCACTAAGCTCTCAAATCTTTTCCGACCCTGCCCTGACGCTTTTTCGAATTAGCCCTTCGACCGCTGAAGGCGCGGCACGCGCGCGCTGATGCCGCAGGTGATCTCGTAAGAGATGGTGCCCGCGGTCTTCGCGACATCCTCCGCCGGTATCGAAAGCTCTCCGTCCGTCCCGAGCAGCGTCACGCGGTCGCCCAACTCCACGCCCCGCACGCCCGTCACGTCCACCAGCGTCAAGTCCATCGAGACGCGTCCGACCACCGGCGCGTACGTGCCGCGCAGGATGGCGCGCCCGCGGTTCGAGAGTGCGCGCGCGTAGCCGTCGTGATACCCGGCGGGAATCGTCGCCACCAACATCTCCCGCGACGCCTCGAACGAGCACCCGTAGCCGAGCGTCTCGCCCCTGTGCACGCGCTTGAGCAGCGTCACGCGCGAGCGCACCGCCATCACCGGGAGCAGGCTCGGCTTCTCGGCGAGCGTGGGCAGCACGTCGCGCCAGAGCCCGTACAGGACGCCGCCCGGTCGAACCATGTTGCCGCGCGCCTCAGGGTGCGCGAAGGCGGCCGCGGAGTTCGCCATGTGCTCATAGACGAGCGCATGCCCATGCTCGCGGAAGGCCGCTGCCGCTTCTCGGAAGCGCTTCAGCTGATCCTCAGTGAAGCAGTCGCGCCCCGGCTCGTCAGCCGCCGCGAAGTGCGTCATCAAACCCTCGACGCGGACGTGACTTAAAGCGCGCAGCCTCGACGCGAACTCCGCCGCCTCGTCGTGACGGACGCCGAGCCGCCCCATCCCCGTGTCAACCTTGACGTGGACGGGGGCCGAGACTCCTGCGGTGCGCGCCGCCGCGTCGAGCGCCTCCGCCATGTCCAGCCGGTAGACCACCGGCACGATGCGCTCGCGCACGCAGAGTTCCGCCTGCCCTTCCCAGAACCCCCCGAAGCTCAAGACCCGCTGACCGAGCCCCGCGCGCCGCAGCTCCAACCCCTCTTCCGGCGTCGCCACGCCGAACCACTCCGCGCCCTCCGCGTCGAGCCTGCGCGCGCACGCGACGGCGCCGTGCCCGTAGGCATCGGCTTTCAGCACTCCCATCACGCGCACGCCGCCGCCCACGACCCTCCGCACCTCCCGGAAGTTCGCCGCCAGCGCGTCCAAGTCAATCTCCGCCCACGTCGGTCGCCCGCCCCCGGACTCGAATTCGCTCATCCGCTCACCCCCATCTCTCACTCGTCCGCTCGCCAGACCGTCTTCAGACTCGCACACGCGCAGTCTCAAAGCGCCCGCCGGCCAAAGTCTCGCACACATCAATGGCCGCCAGAAAGTCCGGCGGCCATCGTCTGTCATCTCTTCACGAAACCGAAAAACAAAGGGGGCGCACTCTCACTTTCGCGGCCTACTCGCGCCACATATTTTCAAAGCGTGTGAACTCCTTGAGGAAGGCGAGATTGACCGTCCCCGTCGGGCCGTTGCGCTGCTTGGCGATAATCAGCTCCGCGATCCCCGCGTTCTCCTCAGTCCGCGCGTACTGCTCCTCGCGGTAGATGAAGGCGACTAAATCTGCGTCCTGCTCAATGCTGTTATGGACGACGATGTCATTCGCGACGAAGTTGTGATGCCCCTCCACCGTCAGGTCGAAAACTTCTTCCTCGCCACACGCCTCGATGGATGCGACTTGATCCCAGTAGACGTCACTTCCGGCAAGGTGCCCGAGTTCCATCGAACTGACGACCCCGGCGACCCTCAAAGCCCTCTCTCGGCTGACGTTCTGTTTGTAAATCTGGGTGCCGCAGTAAGCGGTCTCAATCCCCGCCATCATCTGGCGCGTCGTCATCCCCAAGCCCTGCATCGAGGGCACCACGAATCGCCTCCAAATCACGCTGGGGATGACGTCGCGATTGGTGTTGGCCGGGGCTAGGGAAAGGAGTCGCGCTATCTCTCCGAGCGATTGAGTCTTGTAGTCGCCTACGGCCCCGACGCCGGCGATGAATTTTAGCTGGTCCGTTTTACCACTGACGACCACGTGAAACTGATCCCGCCCTTTCCCCTCTTGAGAAACTGAGGAGAGGCGTGCGTTGATGTCGAGTCTCAGGAGTAGTGATTGGACATCGTGCGCCAGTCTCTCACTACTGCTCGCGTAGTATATGGCCGGCCTTACCCCCTCCTTATTCCTAACGGTGCGGACACACCCGTCTGTGGCCCACAGGTGTCGGAGGAAGAGCCCGACGGCCTCGCGTGGCTGCTCGAAAACTTTACCCGGAACGAATTTTTCGTGCGACCTCAGCCCCCAGATGCCAAGCCCGTCGAGCCACTCGGCGATGGCGCTGCGCACGTTGTGCGTATGGTGACGTGCCGAGGAAAGGTAGACTTGGAACCACTGTCGCTCTGGGCTGACGCGTGGGCTGACCTCACCGCCGAACACTTCGACGGCCAGCGAGGAGACCATGTCGGCGAGGTCGCGCTCCCTAGTGGTGTACTGGATTACATGGCGCGGCAGCATACACCCGTCTCCGATGAGATGTCCCAAGAGGGCGAGTTCCGCGCCGGACATCGCCTGCGTCGTCGCGCAGGGGAGGGCGCGCGGCAAGGCCAGATACTCGCCGACCTCCAGCGCGTCGAGCCGCTTCCACCCGTCGAAGGACCGGAACTGATGGTTGGCTGTCGCGTCAATCGTCCGCCCGAGTCGCGTCCGCAGCCTGTAGACTTGCTTGAGGCCCGTCGAGAAAGCGCGGCTCACGACTCCGAGAGCTGCGGGCGGTGGTCGCTGCGCGCCTCGGGGGCGCGGCTGAGCTGCGAGAGGGCGACGAGCGGGACGTTCAGCTCTTTGGCGAGACCTTTGAGCTCGCGCGAGATTTGCGAGACCTCCTGCTGGCGCGACTCCACGCGGCGCGACGAGCCGGACATCAACTGCATGTAGTCCACGACGATGAGGTCGAGACGCTTCTGCTCAGACGCCAGCCGCCGCGCCTTCGCGCGCATCTCCAGCACGGAGATACCCGGCGTGTCGTCAATGAAAATCTTCGTGTCGGCCAGCGTGCCGAGCGCCCCTGCGAGCCGCGCCCACTCGTCGCGCGACAGATACCCGCTGCGGAAGCGGTGCGCGTCCACACGCCCCTCCGAGCAGAGCATGCGCATCACCAGAGACTCTTTCGACATCTCCAGAGAGAAGACGCCGACCACCGCTCCCGTCTGTATCGCCGCGTTCTGCGCGAGCGTCAGGCACAAGGAAGTTTTTCCCATTGACGGTCTGGCGGCGACGATGATGAGGTCGGAGGGTTGGAGGCCGGAGGTCATCGTGTCGAGCTCGCTGAAGCCGGTCGTGAGCCCCGTCAGCATGGCGGAGCGCCCGCCCATCTCCTGGACTTTTTCGAGCAACTGGTCGGCGACCGGCTTGACGTGAGAGAAGCCCTGCCGGGTGCGCGCGTCGGCGAGCGCGAAGATCATCTGCTCGGCGTGGTCGAGGATGATCTCGGGCTCATCCTCTTCTTCGAGCGCCTCGCTCGTCACCTTGTTGGCGACCTTGACGAGCTGGCGCATCGTAGACTTCCCGCCGACGACCTTGGCGTAGGCCGCGACGTTCGTGAAGTGCGGCAGCCCGTAGGTCAGCTCCGAGATAAACGCGATGCCCCCGGTCTGCTCCAGCGCACCCTCGCGCCGCAGCTCTTCGCCGAGGAGGATCGGGTTGATCTCGGAGCCGCGCTCCGAGAGGCCGATCATCGCGCGGAAGACGAACTGGTGCGCGCGGACGTAGAAGTCTTCGGGCCGCAGGAGCTCGATGGCCTGATTGACCAGACTGTTATCGAGGATGACAGCGCCGAGAATGGCCCGCTCCGCTTCGGCGCTGTGCGGCAGCGGGCGTTCGAGCATCTGTTCGCGCGAAGAGTCAACAAACTGTGCCAACGGAAGCCTCGGGAGTTAGTTATGATTTTACCGGCGTGGATAAAGAAAACGGCGCGTCCCCACGTGTCGCCTCCGTGCGGCCTGCGGAAGGCGCGCGGAGGAGCGCGTAAAGGTCGCGCCGCAATTCTTATACTACAAGGTTCGGGGCGCGACAATAGAGACCTTGCCGCGCCCCGCAACTCCGAAGTTTTTTAAGCCTCCGGCGTGGCCGCTTCGTCCGCCGGGGCGGGCTCGGCTGCCGCGACGCCGGGCGCGGTGCTTTCAGCCGCCCCTTCGCCTACCGGCGCCGCGGCATCGCCCGCGGTCTTCGCGCCGCCCTCGCCCGTGACGGTGACGGGGATGTCAATAGTCACCTCGCGGTGCAGGCGCACCGCCACGGTGAAGTCGCCCGTCTCCTTGATGGCCTCGGGGAGGTTGATGCGGCGGCGGTCAATCTCGTAGCCCTTCTCCTTGAGCGCCTCGGCCACGTGCATCGAGGTCACGGAGCCGTAGAGCATGCCGTGCTCGCCGACCTTGCGCTCAAAATTGAGGCTCAGGGACTTCATCAGTGCCGCCTGCGCCTCGGCGGTCGCGCGCTCTTTACTCTCCTTCTTGAGGAGCGCGGCGCGCTCGGCCTCGATCTGCCTGACGTTGCCCGCGCTCGCCTCGACGGCGAGTTTGCGGGGCAGAAGATAGTTACGCGCGTAGCCCGCCTTGACCTTCACGATTTCGCCGCGCGCGCCCAGATTGTCTATGTCTTCGCGTAAGAGAACGTTTGTCGTTGCCATGAGTCTTTCATCCCTCCTGTTAGTCTGCGGCGTACGGGAGCAGCGCGATGTTGCGCGCGCGTTTGATGGCCTCGGCCAGCATTCGCTGGTGCGACGCGCACATGCCTGAGATGCGCCGCGGCAGCACCTTGCCGCGCTCGGGGATAAAGTTTTGCAGCAGCTTCACGTCCTTGAAATCAATGATGTCAACTTTGTCCAGGCAGAAGCGGCAGACTTTGCGGCGGCGGAATCGTCCGCGCGGGCCGCCGCGTCCGCCCGAGGGCCGTCCCTGTGGCGCCCTGTCGTCATCCCCGTCAAAGTCTCGGTCGTCGGTATTGAAATTTCTCGACATAATCCTTTTCCTAATCTTCTCGAAGGCGACGTCCCGCGGCGCGTGCCCGTGTAGGCCTCGCCCGCGCCCGGAGGTCGCCGAAACCCTCAACTCAAGAAGGAGACGGCGCGGGCCGAGCCCTTCACGCCTCGTCCCCGCCCGCTTCGCCGGTGGCAGTGGTCGCCGCCGCCGCCGCCACGGAGCCGGGTTTCACCGGACGCTTCGACGCCCTGCGCGCACGCTTCGCCGCGAACTTCTCGGCGCGGCGACGGTCTTCGTCGACGCGCACCGTGAGGTAGCGCAGCACCTGGTCGTTGACGCGCATGCGCCGCTCCAGTTCGGCAATCTCACGGCCCGAGCCCTCGATCTCGAAGAGCTGGAAGATGCCTTCCGTGTTGCGTCCGATGCTGTAGGCGAGGCGACGCCGGCCCATGCTCTCGTTTTTGGTGACCGCGCCGCCCTGCTCGGTGATGATGTGCTGAAGGTTATCGGTCAGGCGTGTGATGTCCTCATCGCCCGCCGCCGGGTCAACGATGAAGACGACTTCGTAAACTCTCTTCTCTGCCAAAATCATCCTCCTTTTGGATGTCTAGCCTCGAGCCTTGTCGGCTGAAGCAAGAAGGAAATGAGAAGCTATTAGCTTTCAGCTTTTAGCGCTTAGCTTTTTCTGGCTGACTGCTAACAGCTAACAGCTTAGTTATATTGCGCCATCGCTTTTTCAATGCCGTCGCGGAGGACGGCGCGGAGCGCGTCCGCGCCCCGCCCCAAAATCTCTTCCAGACCGGCGCGCTGCGCCTTCGGGAAATTCTCCAGCACGAAGCTCGCCGTGTCGGAGACCGGGTGCTCCGGCCTGATGCCGATCCGCAGGCGCATGAACTCGTCCGTCCCGAGCGCCGCGATGATGTTCTTCAGACCTTTTTGCCCACCGCTCGAACCGCGCGCGCGCAGCCGCATCGTCCCGAACGGCAGCGCGATGTCGTCGCTGATGACGAGCAGGTCTTGAGCCGGCTTGAGCGTCGTGCGCTTGCGTAGCAAACACGCCACCGACTCGCCGCTCAGGTTCATATAGGTCTGCGGCTTGACCAGCTCGACGCCCCGGCCCTCGACCTCGGCGCGCCCGACGAGCGCGCGGCACTCGGCGCGTTTGACCTCACGCCCCGACTCGCGCGCCAGCCGGTCGACGAGCATGAAGCCGAGGTTGTGGCGCGTCCACTCGTACTGCGCGCCCGGATTGCCGAGCCCGACGATCAGCATAAGGCAAAAGCAAAAAGGTCAAAGGTAAAATGGCAACACGGCGTTCCGTACGTTCGCCCTTTTCCTTGCGCCCTTTTACTTCGATTCCCCGCCTTCGTCTTCCTTCTTGCCCTTGCCGATGACTTCGGGCTCGGAGGTTGGCTCTTCGACGACGGGCTCTTCGACCGGCTCCTCGCGCACGACGGCGACGGTCGCGATTGCCGTCTCGGGGTCGGTCATGATCTCGATGTCGTCTCCGACCTGAAGGTCTGAGACGTGCAGCACTTCGTGGACGCCGAGGTTGGACACATCGGCGTGGATCGCGTCGGGGATGTCGCGTGGGCTGCAACGAATCTGGACTTCGCGCAGGAGCTGTTCGAGGATGCCGCCCTCCTCGCCCTCTGTCACGCCCACGGGCTCGCCGTCGAGCACGATATGCACGGTCACTTCGATCTGCTGCCCGAGCACAAGGCGTCGAAGGTCCGCGTGGACAAGGCGCCCGCGCACGGGGTCGAGCTGGCGGTCGTGGAACATCACCTCGCTCGCGCCCGCGCCCTCCACGTCGAGCGTGAAGATGGTGTTGTGTCCCGACTCGGAGCGCAGGATCGAGGCCAATTCGGCCAACGGCGCGGCGGCTGAGACGGCCCCGCCCTCCCCGCCGTAAATCGTCAGAGGCACGAGTCCCTGACTGCGCAGCCGGCGCGCGTCGTTTTTGCCGCGTGCGCTGCGCAACTGCGCCCGCACCGTAATCTCTTCTCTTTCTGCCATACTTCCTCCCGAGAGCATTCAGCTATCAGCAGTCAAAATAAAAGCCGTGAATCATCAATCGTCAATCGTGAATAGAAAAATCAACTCTTAATCCATTGACGATTGACGATTGACGATTGACGGTCTTTCTTGCTGACCGCTTTTCAAATTTTTGCCCTCCGCTTTAGACGAAGAGCGAAGAGACGCTCGTCTCCTCGTGGATCGACTTGATCGCTTTCGCCAGGAGCGGCGCGATACTCAAAATCTTCACGTTCTCCATCACGCACGCCTCGTCCCGCAGTGGGATCGTGTTGGTCGTGACCACCTGCTCGATGGCCGACTTCTCCAACTTGTCGCAGGCGATGCCCGACAGCACGGGGTGCGTGAAGCACGCGTGGATGCGGTCGGCCCCGGCTGTACGCAGCGCCGCCGCCACCTTCACAAGCGACCCGCCCGTGTCGCACATGTCATCAACGATCAGACAACTCCGCCCGCGCACGTCGCCGACGACGTTCATCACCTCCGCGACGTTCGCCTTCTCGCGCCGCTTGTCGCACAGCGCGAGTTGCGCGGGGCTCCCGTCCGAAGACTTGAGCCGCTTGGCGTAGGCGCGCGCGCGCTCAGCGCCGCCCGTGTCCGGCGCGACCACGGTCAGGTTCGGCAGCAGGTGCTCCTCGTAGTAGCCGATGAAGGCCGGCGCGGCGAAGAGGTGGTCTACGGGGATATCAAAGAAGCCTTGAATCTGCGCCGCGTGCAAGTCCATGGTCAGGATACGGTTGGCGCCCGCGGTCGTAATCAGGTTCGCCGTGAGCCTCGCCGAGATCGGCACGCGCGGGCGGTCTTTCTTGTCCGAGCGCGCGTAGCCGTAATACGGAATCACTGCCGTCACACGCTCCGCCGATGAGCGGCGGAAAGCGTCGAGCATGATGAGCAGCTCCATCAGGTGCGCGTCGGTCGGCGGGCAGGTCGGCTGCACGATAAAGATGTCGCCGCCGCGCACGTTCTCGGTGATCTGAAAGTTAAACTCACCGTCAGAGAAACGTTCCGTCGTCGCACTGCCGGGATCGCAACTGAGGTAGTTGCAAATCTCCTGAGTCAAATCGCGGTTCGCGTTGCCCGAGAAAACTTTGATGCCGCCGGTAGTACTCATAGAGAGTTCAAAGCTCAAGGTTCAAAGTTCAAAGTCTTAAATTCCATCTCCCGTTTCGGACTCGAAACCTTTGAACCTAGAACTTTAGAAAGTTGGCTGGGGCGGAAGGATTCGAACCTACGAATGCCGGTTCCAAAGACCGGTGCCTTACCACTTGGCGACGCCCCAATCTCTTTTGCTGTCCCGCGAGCCATCTAAAGAATCGCCGCGCCCTGTCCGAAAGCCTGCCGATATTCTCGGCGAGAGAGTGTGGCGCACGAAAAAACCTGCCAGCCATCCTCCGCCACCAATGCTCCTTGCGCCCGACCCGCCTCGCTCTCTCTGTCAAAGACTCCGAAGACGCTTGAGCCGCTGCCCGAAAGCATCGCGCGGCGCGCGCCCGCTTCGATGAGTGCGTCCCGCGCCCGCTCGATTTCGGGGAACAATCTGAAGACGACCAGCTCGAAATCGTTCGACCACACCTCACGGAGCGAATCGTGAGATTCGGCCTCCATGTGCGAAATAGGCAGAATAACGGCGCTTTCAGCCTTTGTCAAGGCAGTGACACCGATGGCTCCGTAAGCCTCCGCGGTGGAGACCCTCGCGCGCGGCGTGACCAACACCAGGTGTCTTCGTGCCGCGTCTTTCAGCGGCGTAATGTCCGCCCCTGTCCCAGTCCCGAGCGCCATCCCGCCGGTCAGGAAGAAAGGCACGTCGGCCCCCAGCCGCGCCCCAATCTCAGCCAGTTCGCTGACTTCCGTTTCGACGCCCCACAGACGCGTCAGTCCGACCAGCGCCGCCGCCGCGTCCGAAGACCCGCCGCCCAACCCCCCGCCCGCCGGAATCTTCTTCTCCAGACGGATGCGCGCCCCCCGCCGCACGCCGAAACGCTCGCGCAACGCGGTCGCGGCGCGATGCACGAGATTGCCTTCGTCGGCTGGAATGTCGGGCGCGGAACACAAGACTTCGATGCGCTCTCCGGTGCTCGACTCGAAGGTCAGCTCGTCACGGAGCGAGATGGTTTGGAAGATGGTTCGGAGTTCGTGGTAGCCGTCGGCGCGGCGTCCGAGCACGCGCAGGGAGAGGTTGATCTTGGCGAAGGCCGGGAGCGTGAATGTTTCGTCCGACACGTTAAGAGCGGCTGACGCCTCTTTAATGTGAAAGCGCCAGCCGCCCGGTTCGTTGCCCCGGATGTCAGTGTGCGTCAGCGCTTCATGAAAACCTGCGTAAAGAAGACCCGACCGTCCGCCGACCTCGCGACCCCCAGCCCGGCGTGCGTGAACTCACCGTTGAGGATGTTCTCGCGGTGCTTGCTCGAAGTCATCCAGCGTTCGACGGCGAAAGCCGCCGGGTCATTGTAGCCCTGATTATACGCGATGTTCTCACCAAGCGCTTTCCAACCTCGGACGCCGTGTGCGTCGGCACGGCCCGTCAGGTCGAGCCCATCACGGTCGACGTGGTTAAAGAAGCCTGCGCGCGACATGTTCTCGGAATGATAGCGGGCCACGAGCGTCAGCGAGCCGTCCCACTGGAGCGGCTGCCGCCCCTTGGCGATGCGCTCGGCGTTGATGAGTTCGAAGGCGCGACGTTCATCACCAGAGGCCGAGACGGCGGCGGCGGCGACCGGCGCTGAAGTCGAGACATAACGCGTCTCGCCGGCAGTCGTGATGCGCGTGGCGACGCGCGCACGCGTCCGCACGGGGATTTCCTGCCGCGAGGTCGAGAGCAGGCGCGCGACGGGTTTCGCCGCGGCCTTTGTGCCTCCGGTAGCCAGAGCGACGACGCCCGTCAGGCTGACCGCGGAAGCGATGCTCAGAGCCTGAAAAGCTCTTTTGAAATATGCTCGCCGGGGGGACGAACCTTTGTACATCGGGGGAACCTTCCTCTAAAAATCTGAATCCGGGAGAGGATGCCTTTAAACGGAGACAGCAATAGCTATTTGGTGGTTTCGCCATTCAGTTTTGCTTTGATGCGATCCGTGTCGGCTGCTTCCACGGAGAGCGTGAGGGCCTTTTGCCAAGCGGAGCGGGCCTTCTGAGGGTCGCCCAGCCTTTGAAAGAGGTCGCCTAGATGCTCTTGAATCGTGTTTGAAGCCGGGTTTCGGCGGGCCGCATCGCTTAGATAGCGTTCGGCCTCCTGTAGTTTGCCCAGACGGAAATAAATCCAGCCCAGACTATCGAGGAAAGACGAGTTGGACGGCTCGGCGCGCACGGCGCGTTGAACCAGTTCGAGGGCTTCGGGCAGGCGTTCGTTCCGCTCTGCGAGGAAATAGCCTAAATTGTTGAGGGCCGTCGGGTTGTTCGGCTCTTTCGAGAGAATCCGGCGTAGCGTCTCTTCAGAGCCCTTCGGGTCGCCCGCGCGCTCCTGCGCCGAAGAGAGAAGGAGCAGCGCATTCGTCGTCTGATCGGGCTCGTCGGGGGCGGCGAATTCCAGCGCCTTGCGCGCGGCCTCGATGGCCTCTTTGCCGCGCCCCGCGTTCATCAGAAGGCTCGCGATGATGACGTACTCGTCGTGATCGCCCGGAGTGCCTTTGAGGCGCGGGCGGATGAGTTCGAGGGCCGCGTCCACGCGCCCGAGGTCGGCGAGCGTGAAGGCTTCGAGGCGCAGGAGGCGGATTTCGTCGGGGAATCGCTGCCGGGCCGCGCGGACGGCCTCCAGAGCTTCGTTACGTTTCCCCTGCGTACGCAGGAGGTTGACGGCCTGTATGTCCACGGTGGGGTCAGTTTCGCCGAGCACGCGGCGCATCCGCTCGACGACGGCCAGAGCCTTCTCCGGCTGCCCGGCCTGTTGTTGGAGGTTGACTAACTCTCTCAGGACGAGCGTCGCGAAGCGCCTGTCGCGCTCCGTGGCAAGCCGCGTGTCTCCGATGTTGCGTGCTTTCAGCAACTCCTCGTGGACCGCGATGGCGTCTTCGTAGCGCGACGCGTCGGAGTAGATTTGCGCGAGTTGGAGTTGGAGCGTGAGCTGGTCGCGGTCGTTGCCGGGGCGGACGGCGGCGATCCCTGCGCGCACGGTCGCCACGGCGTCGTCCACACGACTGGCGCGCAACTGCGCGCGCGCCAACATTCCGACGGCGGCGGCGTTCTGCGGGCTCTGCGTGACGATGGTACGCAGCTCGTTGATGACGCCCTGGTCGGCCCCTCCGCCCGCTTCGAGCGCGCTGCCGAGCAGTTCGAGGTAGCGGGGATTCTCGGGCTCCATGCCGAGGGCGCGGCGGATGGGGGCGAGGGCTTCCGCGGCGCGGCCCGCGCGCAGGAGGACTTCACCGAGCCGGGCGTTCGCCGCGTCGGGCGACAGCTCGCGGCCTTTTGAGACCACCTGATAAAAACGCCCCTCGACCGACGCGGGCAAACTCGCCCACTTACCGAGTGATTCGACGGCTTCACTTTCACGCCCCAGCGCCAGTTGAAACTCCGCGAGCAGCGCCCATGCCTCGGCGTCGTTGGGACGGACGCGGATCACTTCACGTAGTTCCGCGACCGCCTTATCGGCGAAGGCGCGGTCGAGATTACCCTCGGCGAGATTGCTTTTGATCGAGTAGACGCGGGAGAGAAGACGGCGCGCGCCGAGGTTGTCGGGGTTGATACGCACCGCCGCCTGTCCTTCCTGTTCGGCCTGCGCGAGGTCGTCGAGGAAGAAGAAGGCCATCTCGCCGAGCGCCGTGTGCGCCTCGGCGAGCGTCGGGTCGAGCTCGGCGGCCTGACGGAAGGCGGCTTGCGCGAGTCTGAGCGTCTCGACGGTCATCGCCCCCGTTCGCGAGCGCACGTAATAGCGCTGCCCTTCGAGGAGTTTCGCATAAGCCTGCGCCCGCCTCTCGCGCGCGTTCTGTGGCTGCGGAACCTGAGCCGCGGCCTGAGTGCTTGCTCCGGTCGGCTGCCGCGCGGAGGGCGCGGCGGCTGGCTTTCCGGCCTCTCCTTTTTGAGCGAGGATGGCGCGCGGGGCCGTGAAGGCGGCAAGGCACAACGCGCACGAGGCGACGCCGGAGAACGCCCGCGCGAGCGGCGCGCGTCGAGAAGAATGCTTCACGCGGTTGTTCCTTTCGCAGCCGTGGAGTCGTCGGCGCGGGGCTGTTCGGTCGCGTCCACGACGCGCTGCCATGCGGAGCGGCGCGGGTAGGCGTAAAACAGCACGGCGAGGGCGATGACGCCGAGCCACTTGTCGCTTGGCGCGCCGGTCATGAGGCTTGCGACGAAGCCCATCACGGCAATAGTCCCGCCGATGAGCGCGACGTGGATGGTCGTCATCTGCAAAGTCCGGAACAGCCCCGCGGTGCCGCGTAAAGCGGCGATGTCTTGCAGGCGCATGGCCGAGAACTTCGTGCGCCGGTAGACAATCGCCCCGACGGCGAAGATCGCCACGACGATGCGCAGCGTGCCTCCGAGTTGCGGATTGGGCTCCAGCGCGTCGTCGAAGACGCCAGCCAGCGCGAGCAACAGGAGCAGCAGCGTGAGCGCGACGAAGGCGCTCACCACTCGCACGGCGGCGCGGTGCCGGCGCGCCAGTTCGTCTTGAATGGCCTCGACCGTCTGTGTCACGAAGAGTCCTCGCCGGTTTACGCCGGAGCGCCCGAAAGTATGTTTGACTGCGAAGGGGACGCAGAAATTCTAGCACCCGCTCGACTTGCGGGGCAAACAAACGCACGCTTCTGCTCCGGCGTGGCGCTGCCCTGCGGCGCGGGCGCGAGGCGGCGCGCGGGCGCGGTGCGGTGTGTCGGCATCGTGTTGTAGCTGTCGGGCAGCGTGCCGCCGTTTTCGATGGCCGCCTGAATCAGGTCGCCGCCCTTGCTGCTGGTGCCGATGATGACGCCGCTCTTGTCCACGGTCTTCGGGACGACGCCCGTGATCTCGCGCATGATGCCTCCGAGGAAGGACGGGCCGGTCGGCGCGGGCTCTTGCAGCGCCTTCGGGTCGGGCTCGGGGATGGCCGCGCCGATGGCCGCCAGTTGCTCTCTGGCCTTCTCGGCGAACTCGCTGTTCGGGTGGAAGCGGACGAGGCGCTGGAAAAACTTGGCCGCCTCATCAGGCTCTTCCTCGGCCACGTAGGTCGAGCCGAGGCGGTAGAGCACGGCGTCCATCCGCGAGAAGAACGGGTACTTGTCGGCGACCTCGCGGTAACGCGACTGCGCGCCCTTGAGGTTGGTCGCCACGCCGCGGTAATACTTCTCGTAGTAGTGGTTCCCGACGGTGAGGTTATGCATCGCAAGGTTCTCCTGCACCTCGCGCAGCTTGATCTCGGCGTCGGGACGGAGCGAGGATTTCGGGAACTGCTGCATGAAAGCCTTGAGGCGCTGCTCGGCCTTGCGTGCCGGCCCCGCCTCGCGGTCGGGCAGTCCCATCCGGCGCATCTCAACCTCGGCCATCTTGAGCATCACGTCGTCGGCCAGAGGGTGCGTCGGGAAGAACGTCACCCAGTCCTGATACTGCTGTCCGGCCTGAATGAGCGCGCTCGTCGTGCCTTCGAGGTAGAAGGTGTCGGCGATGGCGAGCTTCGCCAGCGGGAGGTACTCGGAATCGGGATAGGTGTTGATGACGATGCCGAAGAGTGAGCGCGCGGTCTCGAAGTTGTCGTCGCGCGCCTCTTTCGTCGCCACCTCAAAAAGCTCACGGTCACGGCCCGGCGCGACCGTCCCGACCAACTCATCGTACTTGTCGTCGCCGCCGCGCCCGAGGATACGGCTGAAGAAGCCGCCCTTCTTCTTCTTGTTTTTGTCCGGGTCGTTGTCGGCGACGGGGCTCGTCCGGCGGTCGCGCGCCGTCTCGCGCATCGCCGCCTGGACGCGCGTGTCGAGGTCGGGGATGGCGGTTTCGAGCTTGTCGAGGATGCTCGTGTCGTAGCGGTCTGAGCGCTCCTGCTTGGAGCGCACGTCGTTGACCTCCGAGAGGAGCGAGCTGACCTCTTTCTCCAGTCCGCCGAGGCGCGTCCGCGGGTCGTCCGCCGCCACATCCTTGGCCGAGTCCTTGGCGTTGAGGCCGGCGATGGCGCTGTTGAGCGTGCGGCGCATCGTCTCAAGGCGCGAGCGCATGACATCAATGCGCTGCATCGGGCTCATCCCCGTCTGCGCGCCCTGCGGCTGCTGCCGCCCCCGGGCGGTGAGCGCCGACGAAGGCAGCCCCGCCCCCAGCACAGACGCGCACAGAATCATCAACACGGCTTTGCGAAAACGCATTATAAAACCTCCACTTAAATCAAACGATGAAGTCAGAACGCGGAACGATGAATCAGAACGACTTGTCTTTAAAGTTCTGCGTTCAGCGTTCCGACTTCTGCGTTTCAAACGAGTTGCGCCGAGGCGCTCAAGAGTTCACGCACGGCGCGTGCGGGGTCGCCCTCTCCGAAAACGGCTGTCCCGGCCACCATGATTTCCGCCCCGGCGGAAGCCACCTGTTTGATGTTGCTGCGGTCAATTCCGCCGTCAATCTCGATACGGACGTTAAGACCGCGTTCGTCAATCATCCGCCGCAGGCGTCGAACCTTTTCGATTGAGGTCGGGATGAACTGCTGGCCGCCGAAGCCCGGATTGACCGACATCACGAGGACATAATCGGCGAATTGCAGCGCCTCGTCCAGCGCCGAGAGCGAGGTCGCGGGGTTGATGACGATCCCGGCCTGCGCCCCACCCTTTTTGATTCCCGAAAGAGTCCTGTGGATGTGCGGGTCCGCCTCGATGTGCACGGAAACCATCCGCGCGCCCGCCTCGACGAACTGCTCCGCGTAACGCCCCGGCTCGGAGATCATGAGATGCGTGTCGAGGGGTAGTTGGGTTGCGCGGGCGAGCGAACGAACGACGGGTAATCCGATAGTAATGTTGGGGACGAAGTGGCCGTCCATCACGTCGACGTGGACAATTGTGGCCCCGCCGCGCTCGACCGCCTCGATATCCTCGCGGAGGCGCGTGAAGTCGGCTGACAGGATGGATGGGGCGATTTCGACCATATTTGCTTTCACCCTGAGTCTCCAGCGTGCGCCTGCAAGGGCGCGTTCGGCCCTACGGTCGGCGGTTGGCGTTGGCCGCGGGGGGACGTGCGGAGTTGGTGTTGCGCGCGCCGTTGGCGTTCGCGTTCCGCGCGTTCGTGTTGACAGTCCGCGGGCGGTTGGCGTTCGCGCCGCGGTTGGCGTTGAGGTTCGAGTTGCGTGCGTTCGCCCCGCCCGCGTTGCGGTTGCGGTTACCGTTCGAGTTCGTGTTCGTATTCCGGTTCGTGTTTTTGGGCCGTTCGCGGTTCTCGTTCTTGTTCGAGCCGGCCACGGAGTTCTCTTTCGCCGCAGCCTTCAAGCCGTCGCCCTTCTCTCCCGGAACCTCTTCGGCGGGCGGGGGGATTGACCACCTCGGGAACCTGTATCTCGGGGCTGCGGATGGAGAGATAGACGGTCGCGACGAGGCCGAAGGCGAAGACGGCGGCGATGACGGCGGCTGCCCCAAGCTTGCCGAAAGCCGATACGATTCTCCGCAAAGCCACTCTGTCTTCGCCGCCTCTCTCAGATTAGTCTCAGGAAGGTTTTCGCCGCGCCGGGGACGTTCGCGCGCCGATGCCACATCAAGCGGCGCAGTCTAACATCCGCCGCGCACACGTCGCAAGCAACCGAAAAGCAGTGACGTGTCCCATTATGGACGATTTCCCCGCGCTTTCCGCGCTCATCCTCGCTTTTCGAGCGCGGCGACGAAGAATCCGTCCGCGCCGTCGCGCTGTGGCCAGGTGCGCGCCGCGCCCGTCTCCGTCAGCAAAACGTCGGGCGCGGGACGCGCCACAGTCTGCCTGAAATCGCCGTGCGCGCCGAGGAAGGCAGAGACGACCTCTTCGTTCTCTTCCCTCTCGACCGAGCACGTCGAGTAGATGAGCCGTCCGCCGGGGCGGACGACGCGCGCGGCCTGCCGCAGTATCCGCCGCTGCTTCGCCGCCAGCTCCAAGATGTCGCCGGGT
Source organism: Acidobacteriota bacterium (assembly GCA_020199995.1). Classification (GTDB taxonomy): domain Bacteria; phylum Acidobacteriota; class Blastocatellia; order Pyrinomonadales; family Pyrinomonadaceae; genus JAIVJM01. Next base: position 25,666 of record JAIVJM010000230.1, read on the forward strand.
GTCATGCGCCAGCGGATTTCCGGGTTGTGTCTGAGCGTGCCCGTACCCGTACACGGCGCGTCCACCAGCACGCGCTCGAACGTCTCGTCGGCGAATGGCAACTGCGCCTCCGCGTCGAGGACGACCGCGCGGATACTCTCCAGCCCCAGCCGCGCTGATGCTTCCACTACCACGCGCAGGCGGTGCTCATGCCTGTCGCACGCGACGACGAGCGCCGCATCGCGCGCGAGCGCGGCCACGTGCGTCGCCTTGCTGCCGGGCGCGGCACACGCATCGAGCACACGCTCGCCCGCGCGCGCCGAGACGACGTGCGCGACCAGTTGCGAAGCTTCGTCCTGCAAGTAGATGCGCCCCTCGCCCGCCAGCGCGCGCAGCGCAGCCGCCGCAGCGCCGCCCCCCTGCCCTTCCGCCACGCGCCACGCATCCGGCGCGACTTGGGACGCCGAGATTTCGACGCCCGCCTCTCGCAGCCTCCCGAAGACCTCCGCAATCGCCCCGCGCAGAGGGTTGAGGCGGAAGGCCGTGGGGGCCGAAGTGTTGTTCGAGCGCGCGAAAGCCGCCGCTTCGTCCATCCCGAATTGTCTCGCCCAGCGCTCGACCAGCCAGTGCGGGTGCGAGGTCTCGACGGCGATTTTCTGGAGCGGGTCTCGGATGGCGGCGGCGGGATCGAAGTCCGGCTCGCGCACCGCGCGGCGCAGCACGGCGTTGATGAAGCGTGCGGCGGAGCGCAGACGCGCCGCGTGCGCGAGGTTGACCGACTCGTTGACGGCGGCGCGCGCCGGGACACGAGCGAGGAAGCGCAACTGGTAGAGCCCGAGCCGCAAAGCGCGCCGCACAGCGCCATCCAGCTTTTCACTCGGGCGTCCGGCGTAGTGCTCCGCGAGGCGGTCGAGCCACAACTGCCGGCGCAACGCTCCGAGCACCAGCTCGTAACACAGCGCGCGGTCTTCCGGCGCCAGCTCGCCCGTCGTACTCGCCAGCAGCGGCGCGGCGAACGCCCCCTCCTCCTCGACGCGGCGCAGAATCTCGAACGCGGCGCGGCGCGCGGGCGACACGCTTTGCGCGCTGCCCGCACGACCGCCATCCTTCTTCGGAATACTCGCCCGCGTAGCCATCATTCGCCCACACGCTCGCCCGCGCGGACGCGCATCCCGTTGATGAAGTCGCGCGCCTTCATGCGCTGTTTGCCTTCGGGCTGCAACTCGAAGACGCGGAGCGCGGTTCCCGACCCGCAGGCGACGACCAGCTCGTCGCCGCGCGCTTCGACGATCATTCCGGCCTCCGCATCCGTCGCCTCCGCAAGCGCGCCGTGACGGGCTTCGCCAATCACAAATGGCTCGGCCCGCCACAAAATCAGACGCCGCCCGCCGTGCGAAGTGTAGGCGTTCGGCCATGGCTGAAACCCGCGCACGCGGCGCTCGACTTCAGGCGCGTCCCGCGTCCAATCAATCAGTCCATCCTCGCGCCTCAGCAGCGGGGCGTGGGTGGCATCTTCTTCACGCTGCGCGCGGGGTTCGATTTCTTCCAGCCGCGCGAGTGTTTCGCTCAAAAGCTCAGCGCCCATCAACGAGAGACGCACAAGCAGTTCGGGGGCGGTCTCGCGCTCGCCAATCGCCAACGCGCGCTGCAGGAGAGTGGGGCCGGTGTCCAGACCTTCGTCCATCTGCATGGTCGTCACGCCCGTCTCGCGCTCGCCGCGCACGACGGCCCAGTTGACAGGCGCGGCCCCACGGTATTTTGGGAGGAGAGAGAAATGAACGTTCACGCAGCCGAGACGCGGCGCGCGCAGGAAGGCGGGCGGGAGAATGCGCCCGTAGGCGACGACGACGGCCACGTCGGCGTCGTAAGACTCGAACAGGTCGCGCGACTGCTCGATTTTAATCTTCTGCGGCTGCTCGACCCGAAGACCGTGCGCCAGCGCGAATTCCTTCACCGGCGGCTCTTTGAGACGTTCCCCGCGCCCCGCCGGGCGGTCGGGCTGCGTCCACACGGCCACGACCTCGCGCCCGTCTTCCACGCACCGCCTCAGACTCGGCACCGCCGTCTCGGGCGTGCCCATGAAGACGAGTTTCATAGAGTCTCGGACGCCGAATGTGGGTTGATAAAGGAACGACTTAACATCTCGTCGGCTCAACGAATCAGACACGAGCGGGCCGACGAGACGATTACTTCATTTGTCGTCATCATCGTCGTCCGCTTCGACATTGACCACGGTGTTGGTGGCGACATCCACCGAGACCTCGTAGGTCTTGCCGTCCTGCGCGAGAATCTCGACTTCGCAGAGAATCCTGCCCTTTTCCTTCTCGGCCTCCAGCTCAAGCACGTTGCCGGGCTTGGCGGCGACGGCGGTCGTGACCGCTGCGATCACCTGCTCGGCGGCGAGGCTGACTTTCGCCTCTTTCGCCCCTTGCCCCTGCACCTTGATCGCGACTCCGGTGGCTGCCAGCGTCGCCGCGACCAGACAGCCGAACAACTATCCTCTGAAACGCTTCGCTCTGCTTCGCATCATGTTTCTCCTCGGTTTGATTGACGGCGCGGCCTTCCGGATCAGCCGATTTTATTCAGATGGTTTCCCGCTTCTCCTGCCGGGTGTGACCGGGGCGGATTTTTTCGGAGACGAGTTTGGCCTGCATGAAGAGGCCGAGGTAGTCGCGCCCGCCCGCCTTCGAGTCCGTGCCCGACATGTTGAAGCCGCCGAAGGGATGCGCGCCGACGAGCGCGCCCGTGCACTTGCGGTTGAGATAAAGATTCCCGGCGTGGAACTCGCGGCGCGCGCGTTCGAGCTTTTCGGGATCGTTTGTGTAGACCGCGCCGGTCAGCCCGTACTCCGTGTCGTTGGCGATCTCAAGCGCCTCATCGAAGTCCTTGGCGGGGATACAAGCGAGGACGGGGCCAAAGATTTCCTGCTGCTCGATGCGCGCGCCCGGCTTCACATCGGCGATGACGGTCGGCTCGATAAAGAAGCCCTGCTCGCCGTCCGTGCCGCCGCCCGCGAGCAAGCGCCCGCCGTCCGCCTGTCCCCACTCGATGTACTGGCTGATGGTCTTGAAAGCCTTCTGGTTGATGACGGCGCTCAGGTTCGTCGAAGGGTCATTCGGGTCTCCGACCTTGAGCTTCGCGGTGCGCTCGACGATGCGCTCGAGCACGGAGTCGTAGACATCCCGGTGGATGATGACGCGCGAGCAGGCCGAGCATTTTTGTCCCTGAAAGCCGAAGGCCGACTGCACGATGCCGGTCGCGGCCTCGTCAAGGTCTGTGTCGGCGTCCACGATGATGGCGTCCTTGCCGCCCATCTCGGCGACGACGCGCTTGATCCAGATTTGACCCTTGCCGACTTTCGCCGCGCGCTCGTTGATGCGCAGGCCGATCTCCTTCGAGCCCGTGAAGGCGATGTAACGAGTCTTCGGATGATCAACGATGACGTCGCCGACCTCGCCGCCCGCGCCCACCATAAAGTTGACGACTCCCGGCGGCATCCCGGCCTCTTCGAGCAGCTCGAAGAATTTATAGGCGATGGCCGGCGCGTCCGATGAGGGCTTGAGGACGACCGTGTTGGCAACTGTGCGACGCGGAACACGAATGCGGCGCGCTCCTCGGGCGGCGTGTTGCGCCACGTCAGGAAGGTCTCGGCGGCGCGCTCGACCGCCGCGCGCGCCAGCTCCTCCGTCGCCTTGTGGAAGCGCCCCACGACCTCTGTCTTCTGCGCCGGATTGATGCTTTCGAGAAAATTGCCCGTCTCGACGCGCTCGCCGCCGATGACCAGCGGATACTCGCGCCCCAGCTCCGACTTCACACGCTCGACGGCCTCGCGCATGACCCGCGCGTTCTCTTCCCTGCCGAAGTCCGTAAACGACTCGTTGCGAAATTCGTCTTGCTGCATCTGCTGCATATCTGCTCCTTCGCGTCAAAATTATGATAACTGCGCGCGGGGCTTTGGGAACCGCGACCGGCGCGTGTTTGGGGTAAATTGCCGCGATATTTGTTTTGCCTGCATGCTATCACAAAACAGTGCCGCGAGCGGTAGCAAGCGGGTTGACGTTAACTCAGGCTCAACCCGCTTGCTACCGCTCGCGGCACTGTTTAAGAGGCACGCCCGCGGTACTGTTTTCGACGACGCTAGACCCAGCGCCCCTGCTTCTCCAATCTCCTGATCTTGCGCCGCACCATCTCGCGTTTGAGCGCGGTCGTGCGGTCGAGGAAGACGATGCCGTCGCAGTGATCCGTCTCGTGCAGCATGCAGCGCGCTTCCAGTTCGAGCCCGTCGAACTCGAACTCCTCGCCACGCACGTCCTGCGCGCGCACGACGGCGCGCAAACTGCGCTTGACGGCGAAGAAGATGCCGGGGAAAGAGAGGCAGCCCTCATCGCCCGTCTGGTCTCCCTCGACGTTTAAGACGACGGGGTTGACGAGCGCGACGCGCGCCGAAGGGTCATGTCCGCCCGAGCAGTCCATCACGAACAGACGCTTCGACACGCCGACCTGCGGCGCGGCCAGCCCCACCCCGCGCGCCTCGTACATCGTCTCGAACATGTCCCCGACGAGCTTCTTCAAGCTCTCATCGAACTCCGTCACGACCTCGCCGGGCGTATCCAGCACCGGGTCGCCATACTTCACGATCTCAAGCAAAGCCATGTTCAATCTTCCCTCAACCGCATCATAAATTATACCTCTCGTCGAGAGTTGGTTCGATGTAAATGTAGCGCAAATGACTGCCCGTGTTCCAGCGCCCGCGGCCTTCTCAGAGTCCGGAGAAAGGTCGTCGAACCGAAAGGTTATGACATGAGTCGTCGCGCCACGTCGCGGAAGTCGGGGGCTTCGGCGTACAGCTTCTGGAACTCTCTGCCGGCCTGCGTTTTCCTGCCGAGTTCGGAGTAGGAGACGGCCCGCCAGTAGGCGGCCTCGCGAAGCAGCGAGGGGCTGCGGTTCTTCTTTTTACGGAGGGCGTTTGTGAAGACCTCGACTGCCGCCTCGTGCAGCCCCTTCGCCTGCATCGCGCGCGCGTAGAAGATTCGCGTTTCGAGCGTCACATCGTCCGACGGCTCGACCGCTTTGGCGCGTTCGATGACGCCGTCCCAGACGCCGCGGCTCGCGTAGAGTTCGCAGAGCGAGAGAGTCAGGACAGGGTCGCCCGCCAGCTCTTCCAGTTCTTCCAGAAGGCCGATGGCATCATCAATTCTCCCGCGCTCCTGATACAACTCGACGAGTAGAAGCGTGGCCGCCAGCGCGCCGGCGGGGACGGAAGCCTCGACGCTCGGCGTGATGCGGACGGGCAGTCGCGCGGAGTCGAGATACTTGCGCATCAACTCGGTCGGGAATTGCTCTTCGGTGCCGACGACGCCTTCGAGCAGGGCGACGGCGCGATTGCTTTCGCCCTCCCGCTCCGACAGCATAAAGGCGGCGCAGATGGCCGCGCCCGGCTCTTCAGAGGCGGCGGCGAAGAAGTGTTCGAGCGCGCTCACGTTGTCGCCCGAGTTGAAGGCGTTAAGGGCTTTGACGAACTGCTTTTCGTGGCCGGGGGCGAAGAAACCGGGTGCCGGTATTTCCCGCCGAGGTTCGGGCGGCGCGGGCGTTTCAAACGCTTCCGCCTGCCCGCTTTTGCGCGGGGATGCGCCGCCGCCCCACTGCTTCACGTAACTGGTGCCCGCGCCGGGCAGGTCAGCCGTCAGACGCGTGCCGCGCGGCCCCGTGCCCAGTCGCAGCGGGCCGATGCCGATGCTCCCGCCGATGCCGGCGCGGCTGATGTTGAGCCTGATGAATTTACCGAGCTGGATGCTCTTACTGAAGCGAAAGCCCATGCGTCCGTGAATTCCCTTCTCGCGCCGCGAATGTTTCTACTCCCCGCGGGATTTACCGAACTCCGGCTCGCGCTTGGAGACGTAATCAACGAGCTTCACCCAATCGATCTGTTTATCTTCGGTCATAAACTCTTCGCTGAAACTCATCGTCATCTCGTTGATTTTGGCCGCGTAAGCCTTTTTAAAGTCTTCGTCTTTCCGCCGGGCCTCTTTGTCAATCGGCCTGATAATCTCCTGATACAACTGGTCGTCGCCGGAGATGAACCGCCAGAACTCCTGCCCCGCGTACTTGAAATACCGCTTTCCTGCGTCCTTGTGGTTCTTGAAGGGCACGTTATCTCTGCCGTAGATGCAGCCGTTGACGGCGATTATCTCGCCGGTGACGCCCCGCTCGCGCAACAACTTCCTCGCCACCTTGAAGTTATCCCGCATCTTATTCACCTGATCGCTGTTCCCCCAGCTAGTGCCCGACTTGATGCCGACGATGTAACAGTTGCCCTCGCGCTCGAACTCCAAATCCACGCTCTTCAGCTCGGACTTGACGCCACCGTAGAGAGTCTTCGAGACGTGAATGGCGAAGCCCTCCAGCAGATTGCCGAAGATGGTCTCTTCCTGCGAGGAGAGGAAAGCATCCACGACTGACTTCACCAACTCACCCGCGACTTCGAGGTTCTTAGCTTTGAACAGATAGGGATTCTTACGCTTGAGTACGCCGTGCAGCTTCAACTGTCTGAGGTTGTTCAGTCTGTTCTCGTAGAACGGCGTGATGGCGTGCCGCGGTGAAATCAGGCTTTACCGCATGACAATGTAATTTGATATTACCGACTCAAGTATGTCGTACCATTTGATATAGTCTCCAAGGTGTTCTTCGACTATCTCTACTTCTTTCTCTGTCAAGCTACGGCCTAGTTCTTCCAAAGCAACATTCTGTATATCTTCAACATTCAGTGAGTAAACTATCCGCTCATTATCTGCCATTTCACACCTCAATAGTCTCAAAGCTTAATTCCAGCTTTTTGCTCAATTCATCCAAGACTCTCATCCCCCGATCTCTGGCGTAATGAGCCTCAAGTGTATAACCTTTATATTCCTCAGGATAAAAGAAAGGTTTTCCATTAGGATGGGTGGGCGGCTGTTGGTTAGTGATAATGAAACGTTTGCTAGTATTGCCCCAAGGCATCGGCAATTTCGCTACATGGCTATTGTCAACAAGGAAAGCTAATACATGCCTGAAAAGTTCTCTCACTGTGTCCCCAACAAATACTACCCCATTAACTTTTACCGCTAATTTACCAGAAGCTCTGCCTTTCGAAGTTTCAGATGTAGTGTAATCAATGACGCCAACAGACATTAGCGCATCGTAAATCGAGTCAAAAACATCTGAGTATTTATCGTAAAGATCAACTGCCAGTCTCTTCTCCTCGTTAGTAATAGCCATTTTGACACCTCTATAGCGGAAGTTAAGATTCTTAATGTATTGAATGATGAAAGGCTTTACTTTCTCATTCAACGTCGGGTGATCGAGCAATGGAAGAAGAACCTTGTCATTTAGTAACTGGTAGTCCATACAAAACCATCTATCATCACCTACCGTGGCTTTTGAATCTGAGAGTAGATTGGGGACAAAATAAATCACCAAATTAATGTCATCAGGGTGATTGTGATTAATCCAGTCGGCATACCTAAATGATTGATGAGCATGGGTTGGAGAATCGACTTTCAGTTCAAAAAGGACGTTTATCCGCCCCCGGATGCCAGCTTTGGTTTGATATTCTGCCGTAAGAAAGATGTCGAACCGGCCGATACCTTTGATACTTGTTTCAGTAGGCACATTTTCATTTGGTGTAACTTCAATGTTTGAAAACTCAATCGTGGGCATATTGTCCAACAAGAAGCGACCATTAAGATTACTTCCCTTCAAACAGCGAACATCAAAGAGTAAATATAGAATTCTCGTTAAAACATAGCTGCCGAGCAAATGAGAACCTTGGGCATCTAAAAGCCACCCCCAAAAGGCTGAGTGCCACCGCTCGTAATGAACCCGCCCAACGATCCTAAAGATATTAGGCTCCGTTTGAATGTTAATAAACTTAATGAAAGACGGATCAGAAACTAACCCTAGTAGTCGCTGTGAAAAAGGTTCTTGCAGGGAAAGGTTTCCAGACATAGCTCTTTATTTACCCTTAGCGGAATGACAATGAAGCTATGTCCCGCCCCACCCAGTTCGCGATGTTCTTACCAAAGCCGCTCTTAACCTGTGAGTTGAATCTGACCTTGTCGTTATCACCCAGTTTTTTGAGCCTCGTTTTGGCCCAGTCTCCCGTGGGAACCATGACGGCTTCCTGATACATCTTGAATTTCTTCTGCTTGTTAAATTGCAGACAGCGCTCCCACGCATCGCGAAAGCGGTTAGGCCACTTGCCGGGGGAGCAGTTTCTCTTGTGCCAGATATACTCCTCAGTCCACAGCCACCCTTGGCGCTTCAGCGCGAGAATAAGTTCGAGCACATAAGTATGTCTCTCACCATCAACGGCTTTCTCTTTGATGTTAAGAATGAACGTCCCTTCATCCTTCAGAACTCGCTTCAGTTCCGTGGAGATAGGTAAAAACCACTCGACGTATTTGTCCGGATGGATGCCCCCGTAGGTATTCTTTCGGCTGTCGGCGTAAGGCGGTGACGTAACGATTAAATCAACGCAGGCGTCCGGCAGCGTCGCCAGCACTTCGAGACAATCGCCGTGATGAAGCTTGTCCAACATGCCCGTCAACTGGGAACTCACTTAATTTCACCCGTCGGAATTTATGAACCGGCAGGGCAAGGATAGCAGCATGCAAACTCGGCCTTCAAGTTTCTTAGAAAAACCCATCGGCGACGCCCGCGCGCCGTGGCTTACGCGATGCACGCTTAGTCTTTCTTGTCCTTGCCAAACTCAGGCGCGCGCTTCTGCATGAAGGCCGCGACGCCTTCGAGGAAGTCGGGGGAGTGGAAGCACTCGTTCTGCCCTTCGGCCTCGAATTCGAGGGCGGCGGCGAGTTCCGACTGCTCCCCGCGGCTGAGTGCGCCTTTGATGCGCGCGAGGGCGGGCTGCGGCGAGGCGGCGAGGCGCGCGGCCAGCTCGTCTACGGTCGCATCCAGCTCCGTGTGCGGCACGACGCGGTTGACGAGGCCGAGGCTGTGCGCCTCCTCAGCCGTGATGGTCGCCCCCGAGGCCATCAGCTCAAAGGCGCGCGCGGAGCCGACGAGGCGCGGGAGGAAGTAGGTACTGCCGCCGTCGGGCATGAGGCCGATGCGGACGAAGCTCTGGCTGAAGGAGGCCGAGTCGGAGGCGACGCGGATGTCGGAGGCGAGCACGTAGCTGAAGCCGATGCCGACCGCCGCGCCGTGGACGCGCGCGATGACGGGCTTGCCGAGTGCGCGCATCATCAGAATCGGCGGGTTGATCAGCTCGCGGACCGAGGCGGCCACGTCGAGGCTGTGGATGTCGGCGGGGTTGATGGCCGAGAGGTCGAGCCCCGCGCAGAAGGAGTCGCCCGCGCCCGTGATGACGAGGACGCGGCTTTCGTCTTCGGCGGACTCCCTGACGGCTTCGGCGAACTCGGCGAACATCTCGAAGTCCACGGCGTTGCGCCGCTCGGGACGGTTGAAGGTGATGCACTTGACGCCGCGCTCCAGCGTGACGAGAAGTTTTTTATCAGTGCTCATGTCGTTGTCGTCGGGAAGTAGGAGATTTAAGATTTCAAATCTGGAATTTCAAATCTGAAAACTGAAAAACTGTTCTCAGCTCTGGCCCTTCTTAAAGATTGACGGCGCGGCGAAGACGGCGTAGCGCACCGTGCCGCGACGGACGGGCCGCCACCAGACGGCGACGGTCGAGCGGCGCGCGACGATTGGCGTCTTTTCTTTGCGCGCCACGCTGCGGACGAGACGGCTGATGTCGTGGCGAAAGTATCGCGCCACCCAGCGGCGCGAAGGGTCCGAGGCCTTCAGGCGAGCCCGCTCGAAGCGCAACAAGTCCAGTATCCAGCCCGACCCTACCCGCTCCTCGCGCAGATGCTCTTCGAGGTATCTGGCGAACTCCAGCGCGTCGCCGAGGTACTGCGTGTGACCGTCGTAGTCGCGCGTCGCGGCGAAGCGTCGGAAGTGTGTGGTGAAGCGATCCGACAGCACGCGGCGTATCAGCGGCAGAAGCTTGCCGACCCCGAGCAGCCGTTTATTGAGCAGCGAGTCAGCGAACATATTGAGCTGCGAAGACGGGAGCCGCGCCATGTGCCGCGCCTCCTCAGCCGTGAGCCCAAGATCACGGCCCACCTTGAGCGGGTCAACGAAGAAGCGCTCGCGCAACTCCCCATCGGTGTAGAGGCGGGCCAGAAGTTGTTGTACCTCGGCTAAGCCCAACGCCCGTGAAGCCTCCCGATTGCGCGCGCGCGCGCGAGTTCCAACAGTATTTCGTCGAAGGGGGGCAGGTTCTCGTCGCGCTCCAGCACCGCGCCTTTGACGGGCGCGCGCCTCAGCACTTCGTCCATCACTTGCCACACCTCTGGAGGAGTTGGGTGCGAATGGCTGTCTATCAGGAAGCCATCATGCCTGTGGCCGCCGACGAAGTGAAGCTGGACGATGCGCTCCAACGGTAATTTTTGGAGGAAGGCGTGCCAGTCGTATTTGTGATTAATGGAATTGATGTGCAGGTTCGTGATGTCGAGCAGGAGGCCGCACCCGGTCCGCGCGAGCACTTCGTCGAGGAACTCCGCTTCGTCCCAGTGGCCGCCCGGCACGCTCAGCGCGTATGTGATGTTCTCCAGAATGAGCGGCGCATCAATCAACTCCCGCACCGTCGCGACGTTGCGCGCGAAGACTTCGACGGCCTCGGCGCTAAACGTCGTCGGCGAGAGGTGGCCGATATCTATTCCGCCCGCGCGCGTGAAGGCGACGTGCTCGCTCCACCACGGCGGGTCGAGGCGGCGGACGAGCCGCGCCAGTTTCTTCAGGTAATTCCGGTCAACGCCGTCGGCGCTCCCGAGCGACAGATTGAGCGCGTGAGGGACGAGCGTGAAGTGCTCGGCCAGCAACTCCAGCTCGCGCTCCTTCTCGGGCGGCGCGTCGAGGTAGTGATCCGCCGTAATCTCAAGGAAGCTGATCTCGTCCCGGTGAAGGAAAATGTCGCCGCGAAACGGCTCGCGGAACCCGAGCCCGACGCCGAGGACGGGCACGTTCGAGAAGATGGCCTCAGCTCCCACAGCCACCGCAGCCACCTCCGCAACTACTCCCGCCGCTGCAACTGCTGCCGCTGCTGCAACTGCTGCCGCTGCTATCGCTGCCGCCGCTGCTGCTGTCGCTGCCGCTCGAAGCGCTATCCGACGACGAGCCACATGACGAACCGCATCCCGTACTGCTCGACGACCCGGAGTCGCCGCCGTTACTGAGCGCGGCGCGTCGGAACGGCTGCTGGTAAAAATCGTAAGGCGTCCCCGCCAAAGCTCCGACGCCGAAGAGTCCGACGATCAGAGGGAGCGTCGGGTCGAAGGCGTAGGCGCTCTGTGCCGCCGCCTCGCCCTCGACAGTCGGCCTCGGTGAAGGCGGCGTGAGCGTCGCATACTTCAGCCGGTCGAACGCGAGATGCAGTCGTTCGAGGTAGGCGCGACCACGTCGGCTGAGACGCGGCAGGCGGCAGATTTTGAACAGAAAGAAGAGACCGACGGCCCCCAGAATGACGAGGAAGAGGACGTTGAAGCGCCCGCGCGAGAAGGCGACGAGGGTTTTGTAAGCGCCCAGCCCGAAGATGAGAAGCGCGCCGCACTGGAGAATCAGGCGCGCGCCCCGGCTGGTTTCGGGCGTCTTCAGAAGATGCTCCCGCCCGAGGTGTTGTTCGTACGCGCCGCAGAAAGAGGTGAGATGCGAGGAGAGGCCGCCCTGACGGAAAATCTGTGTCGTCGTCTGCGGCCCCGCGAACCAGTCGAGGGCGTGGCGCTCGATGGGCTTGAGCGTTTTGTGCCCCACGGTGTCGGCGGCGCGCTCGACGAGGAAGTCATTCCCCTGCTGCCTGATTTGCAGCAGACCTCTTTGCAGGAGCGCGAAGATGACGGAGCGCGCGACCTCGTTCTCGCCGCCGCGCAGGTACGCGATCTCGTGCGGGTCGGGCGACGAAGGGATCACGGGCAGCGGCATCGAATCCGTCCAGTCGAGCCGGCGCGACGCCAGCCAACAGGCTCCCAGCGTGAGCCCGATGACAACGGCGTAGAAGAAAAGGAAAGCCGGGCCGTGCATGTCGGCAATCGGGTTGTGTGCTAACCATTCCATAATCTTCTCCTCTCAAACAACTATACGCACATACGCCCCACTTGAAAGCCTTGTTGCGTAGCGCGCACCAGTCGCGCGACAGTTCACAAAACTTTAACCTAGTAGCCGCGCAGCTGTTCGCGGTAGCCTTCGTAGTTGCGTCGCATCTCCGCGAGACTGTCGCCGCCGAACTTCTCGCGCATCGCGCGTGCGAGGACGAGCGCGACCATCGCCTCGCCGATGACGCCCGCCGCCGGCACCGCCGTCACGTCCGAGCGCTCGAAGGCCGCCGGCGACTCCTGCTTGGTTTCGATGTCCACCGAGCGCAAGGGGCGGCGCAGCGTCGAGATGGGCTTGAGGAAGCCGCGCACGCGCAGCTCCTCGCCGTTCGTGATGCCGCCTTCAAGCCCGCCGGCGCGGTTCGAGAGCCGCGCGAACTCCTGCGTCTCGCTGCGGTAAGTGATTTCGTCATGCACCTGCGAGCCGGGTAAAGATGCCGCCTCGACGCCCGCCCCGATGCTCACGGCCTTCACCGCCGGGATGGACATGAGGGCACGCGCCAGCCGCCCGTCGAGCTTCGCATCCC
>JAIVJM010000056.1 GCA_020199995.1 Acidobacteriota bacterium
CGATCAGACAGCACGCGCCGAGGCTCAAGCTGCTCTGCCTCCCTCGCACACGCGTCTGCCTGCGCGGGCGCTCGACCGGAGTATAAGCCTGACCGGCGTCAGCGCCTTCGATACTGAAGTTACGCTTCTTCGCCAGCGTCGCCGCGACTGTTCGGACGAAGTCCAATATGCCCTGGCTGTAGTTGCCCTGTCTGAATGGAGGGACCAGACGCTGCCGCGCGATCTCGCCGACGAGTCCGTCCGGCAGGTCGCCTTCGAGATGCCGACTGACCTGCGTCTGGTACTTGCGGTCGTTCGTCGCCACGAGCAGCAGCAGCCCGTTCTTCTCGCCCTCCTTCGAGCCGATGCCCCAGCCGCGCGCCACCGAGAGCGAGTAATCGAAAATGTCTCTGTCGCCTGTCGTCGGAACAGTCACGACGGCGAATTCGATGTCGCCGCGCTCCTTGAGGGCGTTGAGCACGGTCTGGAGGTTCTGTTCGGTCGTCGCATCAATGACATTGGCATAGTCGTTGACGTACCCGGTCGGCGGCGCAAGCGGCGACTCCGAATAGGCACGCGCGTCCTGCGCCGACGCCGCGCCCGCGAGGGCATGCAGGCAGAGGAGTGCCAAAAGGGCGATGAATAAAACTGAACGTCTGCTTTGCATGAATGTGCCGATGATAACAGTCGGAACCTAGTACGGGAAAACCCCGGATGTTGTTTAAATCGCAGGCGTCTTTCTCGGCGGCTCCCGCCTCATTACCCGATTAAAACGTGCAGGGCATAAAACAATGCCACGCCGACGAAGACCACCAGCGAGACGAACGGGTTCTTGTGCTCCAGATGATTGACCTCCGGAATCAGGTCGCTCGCCGCGACATAGAGCGTGACGCCCGCCGAAAAGGGCAGGGCGTAGACTACCGCCTCAGTCGCGCGGGTCTGGAGCAGCGCCACACACAGCACCCCGGCCAGCGTCGCCGCCCCGATGATTAAGGTCGCGCCGAGCGCACGCGCCGGCGTCCGCCCCGAAGCGAGCATGATCGAAGCCGCCGTGAACCCTTCGGGCACTTTGTGCAGCAAGACGGCGACGAACACCAGAAGCCCCACTTTGCGGTCAACGACGAAAGCCGAGGCCACCGAGACACCGTCGAAAAAAGTGTGAATCGAGAGGCCGCCGATGGCCGTGTAAGCCGCCGAAGGGCGGACGACTGCCTCGGGGTGCGTCTCTTCGCCGAAATGGAAGTGGGGCGCAATTGTGTGTTCAAAAAAATGAATGAGGAGATACCCGCCAAGGAGGAGCGTCATCGCGCCGAGCACGCCTTCACTCGCTGCCACATCAGAAGTCGCCTTGCCCGCCCAGAGTGCGAACACCTCCGGCATGATTTCAATGAAAATCGCGGACAGCATGAACCCTGCGCCGAGCGCCACCAGATAGCGGAGGGCTCTCTTGCTCCGGTGAAAAGTGCCCGGACGCGCGAGTAATACCCCGCCGCAGACGTTAGCCAGCGCCACAAGGCTGCCGAACAAAAGGAGTTCGCCCACATTCATCCGAAGTTCAGTCGCCCCGAAATTCGTCTACTACTATTTGCATGTCTTGGGGTGCCACTATAACAGGATGAGAGCGCGCTTGGCTACGTGCGGCTTAAGGGGGTTACACCATATCGTGCTTAAAATTTATGATTTGACATTGTTTTTGCTCTTGACATGCTTAAGCAGAGGGGCGTACTATGCGCGGCGGGTGGTCAAAAGTGGTTGAAAGTGGGCTATTCAGAGTAGCTTGCCGCCAATGGTTAGAGTTTCACTTTAAGTTTTAAGCAACCCCGCGCCCTTCATTTCGCTGTAAACCCCTATGCTGAGAGGAAATTACACGGCGCGGATGGACAGCAAGGGGCGGCTCAAAGTACCCACGGCCTTCAGGCGTTTTCTTGAAGAGAAGTACGGGCCGACAGTTTACGTCACCAGCCTGACCGGAGAATGTGTCCGCATCTTCCCTTTGCCGGAATGGGAATCCATTGAGCAGCGCCTGGCGCTCCTGCCTTCGATGGACCCGGCGCGACGCAAGTTCCTTGACAGAACCAACTATTACGGACAGCAGGCGGAGTTGGACGGACAGGGGCGCGTCCTCATCGCGCGACTCGGAATCTAGGAAGAGTGACGAGTTAGTTGTGACGAGTGACAAGATGCAATCAGAACTAAATATCCTGTCAGCCGTCGCCACGCACCTCTCACCTTTCTACGAGACCACGGGGCGGTGGTAATGGCGGAGCCCGGAGGGGGGCCGGGCGCGCCCCATCGCCCCGTGTTGCTATTTGAAACGGTTCGACTGCTCGCGCCTGAACGCGGCGGGCTGTTCGTGGACGCGACGCTCGGGCTGGGCGGCCATAGCGAGGCCGTCCTGGAAGCTTCGCCGGATACGCGGGTGCTCGGGATTGACCGCGACCGCGAGGCCTTGAAGTTGGCCGCGGAGCGACTCTCGCGTTTCGGCGCACGCTTCCGCGCCGCGCACGCGAACCACCGGGAGATCGCGCGGGTGGTGCGCGAGGCAGGCGAGGGTGAGGCGAGCGGCGTGCTGGCTGACCTCGGCGTCTCTTCGCTCCAGTTCGACACGGTGGAGCGCGGCTTCAGCTTTCGCCAGGACGCGCCGCTCGACATGAGGATGGACGCGTCGGGCGACGAGGAGACGGCGGCGGAACTGCTCGCGCGACTGCCGGAAGAGGAGATCGCGCGGGTCATCTACGAGTTCGGGGAGGAGCGGCGTTCGCGCCGCATCGCCCGCTGGATCGTCGAGCGGCGCGAGCGGGGCGAGCCGATTGAAACCACGGGGGCGTTGGCCGAACTGGTGGCGCGCGCCGTCGGCCACAAGCGCGGCGACCGGATTCATCCGGCGACGCGGACATTCCAGGCGCTGCGCATCGCCGTCAACGGCGAACTCGAAGGGCTGGACGCTTTCCTCGAAACGGCGATTGATCTTTTACAAACGGGTGGACGCCTCGTGGTCATCAGCTTTCAATCGCTCGAAGACCGCGTCGTGAAGCGCGGTTTGCGGCGACTCGCGGGGCAGTGCGAGTGCGGGCCGAGAGTGCCGGTCTGCTCGTGCGGAGCGCGACGCGCGGTGGAGATTTTGACGCGGCGTCCCGTCGTGCCAACGCCCGAGGAAGCGGAAGAGAATCCGCGCGCGCGCAGCGCCAAGCTGCGCGCCTGCTCGAAACTCTGATTTGACAGTGCCGAGGCCGACGGGACTGAGACTATGCAGAGACTGTGTTCCCACCTCCCTCTTAGTCTTTCGACATTCAACCCCAAACCTTTTATCCGAGGCTGACAAGTAGATGAGAAGAATGCCCCAGCAGTACGCGAACCCCCATCTCCGCCGCGAGCGCGACCCGCGCGCCTTCCGGCGGCAAGTCTGTCTGCTCGTGAGCTGCCTCGTGCTGGCCGTCGGGTTCGTCATGGCCGTGAGGCAGCAGATCGTCGCCGTCGAGTACGGCTACAAGACCGAGGCGCTCAGGCGCGAGCGCGAGAATCTTCTGGACGAGCAGCGGCGCTTGATGCTCGCTCTCGAAGAGCGTTCTTCGCCCGCGCAGCTTGAGGCCGCCGCGCGCGGGATGGGTTTGCAGGCGGCGCGCGCGATGCAGATCGAGGCCGGCGTGTCCCGGCCCCGAAGTCCCGCGTTAATCGGCGCGGCGACGACCGGCAGCGTGCTGCGCCGCTAGTCGGGAAAGTGAGTTGCGGCAAATGACCGCGCGCCCGCCCTCTCTCCCACACGCGGCGGGCGCGAATTTCGTGGGCACCAGCATCTCCGAGCGCGCGCGAGACGGTTTGCACCGCGCGGCGGTTCGGAAGACTGATTGAGAAGGTCGTCCCGCTTATGCCAGAACGTTACGGTTCAGAGCGCACACAACGTCCCGATGTCTCACGGCGGCGTGCTTTAGTAGTCGCCGTTTTTCTTTGCGCCTGGATGGTGGTCGTCGGGGCGAGGCTCGCCTACCTGCAAACGTCGCAGCACGATTGGCTGACGAGGCGCGCGCGCGCGCAGCAGTTGAACGTCGAGCCGTTGGCGCCGACGCGCGGACTCATCCTCGACCGGCAGGGGCGCGAACTCGCGCGTAGCGTGGACACGGATTCTTTCTTCGCCGCGCCGGGCGAGATAGAGAACACGGACGAGGCGGCCTCGGCGCTCGCGCGCGTGCTCGGGGCGGACGCCCTCTCGCTCTCGACGCGCCTCAGGCAGGCGAAGGAGTCGCGGCGCAGTTTCGTCTGGCTCGCGCGCAAGGTGAGTGAAGAGCAGGGGCGCGCCGTCCGCGAGTTGAAACTCAAGGGCATCTATTCGATGCAGGAGCCGCAACGTCGCTACCCGAACGGCGGGCTGGCGGCGCACGTGCTCGGCTTCGTGGGCTTGGACGACCGGGGCTTGGCGGGGGTCGAGCAGGTTTACAACGCGACGCTTTCGGGCGAGGCGGGCCGGCTGGTCGTGGGGCGCGACGCGCTACGCAATACTTTCGAGAGCGCGGGCGGCCCGGCCCGGCCCGGCCAGACCTTAGTGCTGACGATTGATCAGACCGTGCAGTATCGAACCGAGCAGGTGCTCGCGGCGGCGGTTGAGAGGGCGCACGCCAAATCGGGCGCGGCCATCGTGCTCGACCCGAAGACGGGAGAGATTCTGGCGCTCGCCAACGCGCCCTCGTTCGACCCGAACGCGGCTTCGGGGACGAGCGCCGAGGCGCGCCGCAACGACGCGCTGCAAAACATCTACGAGCCGGGCTCGACCTTCAAGATCGTGGCCTACTCCGCCGCGCTCGAAGAGAAATTGACGCGCGCGGACGAACCGATTGACTGCCTCGGCGGCGGCATCAACGTCTTCGGGCGCTACGTCCGCGACCACACGCCCTACGGCACGCTGACCACGACCGAGGCGCTCGCGAAATCCTCGAACGTCGCGGCCATCAAGCTCGGGATGCGCGTCGGGAACGAGCGGATGTACGAATACATGCGCCGCTTCGGCTTCGGGGCGAAGACCGGCATCGAGTTGACGGGCGAGACCGCCGGCCTGCTGCGAAAAGTGGAGAAGTGGCAGCCGAGTTCAATCGGCTCGATTGCCATCGGTCAGGAGGTCGGCGTCACGCCTTTGCAGATGGCGGCGGCCTTCGCCGCGCTGGCGAACGACGGTGTCCGTGTCACGCCGCACCTCTTGCGCGAGGTGCGCGACGAGGGCGGCGAGGTCGTGCAACGCACGCAGCCCGAGTCGCGACGCGTCGTCAGCGCGGAGACGGCGCAGTCGCTCAGGCACATGCTTGAGATGGTGACTCTGAAGGGCACGGCCAAGCGGGCGCAGCTCGAAGGCTACACGGCGGCGGGCAAGACCGGCACGGCGCAGAAGATCGACCCGCGGACGCGAGCCTATTCGAAGACCAAGCACGTCGCTTCGTTCGTCGGCTTCGCGCCCGTCGAGAATCCTTCGGTCGTCATCATCGTCGTGGTGGACGAACCCGTCGGCGCGTACCACGGCGGCGACGTGGCCGCGCCCGTCTTCCGCGAGATCGCCGATCAGATTCTGCCGTACCTCGACGTGATGCCCGATGAGGAAATTGAAACGCCTTCGACGCCCGCGACCCGTCTTGTTGCCTCGGCCCCGCGCGCGCAGGGCGACGGCAGCGCGGCGAAAGGGATTGAGGGCCAAGCTGCACAGCCCGTGAACCTGCCGGTCGTCGCGCGGGGCGAGGGGCTCGCTGCGGGCGGCGAAATTCGCGAGGTGGTCTACGCCTCGGCGGGCGGGCGCGCGCTGTTGATGCCCGACCTGCGGGGCCGGAGCGTGCGCGACGTGGCGCGCGTCTGCGCGCAGCTCGGGCTCGAACTCGAAGCTTACGGCGAGGGGCGCGCCTTCCGCCAGAGTCCCGCGGTCGGCGCGCGGCTCGAAGCCGGGCAGACGGTGCGCATCGAGTTCGAGAGAAGCGACTGAAACGATTTCGGATTTTGGATTTGCGATTGAGACGAGACGGCTGTTTGAGATTTGAAGTGCGGAAGCTTTCATCCGACGCCCCCTAGTCGAAGTCGGGTGGACTCCGAACCCCAGAGTCAACCTCGGAACGAACAGATGCGAAATCAGAAGGCCCCGTTCGATTTCTCGACGCGCGACGGTTCTCAGGGAGGTGAAATGAGACGCAGGATTGCCGGCTGTCGCGAGCGTTTGCGCCGTGAGCGTGCGGCGCGCAAAATAAGCGCGCGCGCGACGTCTCGCGACGAAATTTTTCCGGCGGAAGAGCCCGAAATGGCCGGCGCTTCCGTTACCTCAGTGGGACGAGGGGAGAAGACCTGAGCCGCACACGCTCTCCACCGGAGGCGCGCGTCGGGCCGTTTTGTCGGACGGAAATTTATGCGCTGAAGGGGAAGAGGACGGGCTTGAAAATAAAAGCAGCAGCGAATTCGATGCGCGCCTCGACGGGGGCGGGCGAAGCGCTCTTTGACAAAGAAATACAGGGATTCTCAATTGACTCGCGCGCCGTGGCAGTGGGCGACTTGTTCTTCGCGCTCTCGCCCGAAGACTATCGCAGGCATTGCTTCACGGCCACGTCCTTCGCCGACGCGCACCACTTCATCCCGCAGGCGTTCGAGAGCGGCGCGGTGGCGTGCGTGGCGCGCGGCCCGAGGGTCGCGGGCGACCAGTCGCTCGCCGCTTACGCCGGGCGGCTGCTCCTCGTAGACGACGTCATCGAGGCCTTACAGCTTCTCGCGCGCGGCGTCATCGACGAGTGGGGCCAAAGGGTCGTCGGCGTCACGGGGAGCGCGGGCAAGACGACGACGAAGGACTTGACCGCGCACGTCCTCGGCCACACGGGCCGGAGGGTCTTGCGGAGCCGCAAGAACTTCAACAACGAGCTGGGCGTGGCCCTCTCGGTGTTGCAGATGGAGTCGAATGGTGCGCGCCCCTCGGACTTCGACGTGGCCGTGTTGGAGATGGGGATGTCGATGCCGGGAGAGATCGCGCGGCATTGCCTGGTCGCCCCGCCGGACATCTCGGTCGTCGTCAACGTCGCGCCCGTGCATCTCGAATTCATGGGCTCAATCGAGGCCATCGCCGCCGGTAAGGCGCAGCTCGTCGAAGGCCTGAAGCCGGGGGGAACGGCCATCCTCAACGCCGATGACGAGCGCGTCGCCGCGATGCGCGCGAAGCACACGGGGCCAGTCTTGACCTTCGGGCTGGAACGTGCGGCGGACGTAACGGCCACGGAGATCGAGCGGGCCGGACTCGGCCTGAGCCGCTTCCTCCTCCGAACGCCGATGGGCGAGGCGAGGGTCGAGCTGCCGATGCCGGGACGGCACAACCTCCTCAACGCGCTGGCGGCCTCAGCGGTCGCCAGCTGTTTCGAGATCGGCGCCGAAGAGATCGCCGAGGCGCTCGCGACCGCCGCGCCCTCGCAGATGCGCGGCGAGGTGCTCCGCTTCCGCGAAGGCTTCACGGTCGTGGACGACTCTTACAACTCGAACCCGCGCTCGCTGGGCGCGATGGCCGAGGCCATCGCGCAGGGAGGCGAGGGGGTGAGAAGGCGGATCGTGGTGGCGGGCGAGATGCGTGAGCTGGGCGTGGACTCGGCGGCGATTCACCGCGAGACAGGACGCGAGGTGGCGGTTTTCGGAGTTGACGTTTTGTGGGGCATCGAGGGGCACGCGCGCGATTTAATCGAGGGCGCGCGCGAGGCCGGGATGACTGAAGCGAGCACGGCCTTCTTCGAGACTTCGGAAGAGGCCGCCGACGCGCTCGCCCCCTTCGTGAGGGCGGGCGACCTCGTCCTCGTCAAGGGCTCGCGCGGCGTCCACACGGAGAAGGTGGTCGAGCGTTTGAAGGAGCGATGGGAGCTAAATGATGAATGATGAATAAAAGTACGGTTGCCTTTTGCTTTTATTCATCATTTCATCACTCATCATTTTGAATACGATGATCTACTACATCTTTTACGAATGGCTCTTCAAGTCGCTCTCGGCGGGTGGGGGCGGCGAGTCTTATTTCGTGAAGGCGCTGAACGTCTTTCAGTACGTGACGTTCCGCACGGCCTACGCGGCGATCACGGCGCTGCTCATCTCGCTCGTCTTCGGCACCCGCGTCATCGAGGCGCTGCGCCGCCTCAAGATCGGGCAGGAGATTCGCGCCGAGGGGCCGCAGGCGCATCAGGCCAAGCGCGGGACGCCGACGATGGGCGGCGTGCTCATCATCGGCTCGGTGCTCATCTCGACGCTGCTGTGGGCGCGGCTCTCGAGCATCTACGTCTGGATCATCATGATCGCGATGACGCTCTTCGCCGTCATCGGGTTTATAGACGACTACCAGAAGGTCGCGCGCAAACAGAGCCTCGGCCTGACGGGCAAGAAGAAGCTGGCGGGGCAGTTGCTCATCGCGCTCGGCGTGTGGGGCGCGCTCTACGCGTGCAGCTACTACGGCTGGGCCGACTACTCCTGGACGCTGAGCTCTGCGGCGCGATGGTCGGAGCGAGCCTCGGGTTTTTGTGGTTCAACGCGCCGCCCGCCGAGGTCTTCATGGGCGATGTGGGGAGCCTCGCCATCGGTGGGGCCATCGGGACCATCGGCGTGCTCACGAAGCAGGAATTCATCCTCGTCTTAGTCGGCGGCGTCTACGTCGTCGAGGCGCTGTCGGTGATGATTCAGGTCACGTCCTTCAAGATGACGGGCCGCCGCGTCTTCAAGATGGCCCCGCTCCACCACCACTTCGAGGTCGGCGAGCGCGGCTGGAAAGAGCCGAAGATAGTTTTCCGCTTCCTCATCATCGCGATTCTGTTCGCGTTGTTGAGCCTGACGACACTGAAGCTGAGGTGAGTTGGAAATAGACGGCAAAAAAGTTCTGGTCATCGGCGCGGGCCGGAGCGGCGTGGCGGCGGCGCGGTTCCTTGCGGCGCGGGGCGCGGTCGTCGCTCTTAACGACCGGAAGCCGCTCATCGAATGGTCAAACGAGGCGCTGGCCTTGAAGTCCGAAGGCGTGGTGGGCTTGCTGGCGGGCGAGGTGCCTTCGTGGCTCCTCGACCAGATCGAGCTGGTGGTCTTGAGTCCGGGCGTGCCGACGAAGAGCATTCCCGTCCGCTACCTCGAACGCGCGGGAGCGGAGGTCATCGGCGAGGTCGAGCTGGCGTGGCGTTTTATGCGCGGACGTGTCGTCGGCATCACGGGGACGAACGGCAAAACGACGACCACGACGCTCGTCGGAGAGCTTTTGAAGGACGCCGGCATCCCCGTGCAGGTCGGGGGCAACATCGGCACGCCGCTCATCTCGCTCGCCGAAGAGTCGCGCGACGACGGGTGGACGGTGGCCGAGCTTTCGAGCTACCAGCTCGAAACGATCCGCGAGTTCAGGCCCACGGTGGCGGTCGTCCTGAACCTGATGCCCGACCACATGGACAGGTACGAGACGCTCGTGGAGTACGGCGCGGCGAAGCACCGGATTTTTATGAACCAGATGGAAGGCGACCTCGCGGTGCTCAACGCCGACGACCCGGTAGTCGCTTCGTGGGCGGAAGGACTGCGTGCGCACGTGACGCTCTTCAGCGTCGAGCGCGAGCTGGAAGAGGGACTGTTCCTGCGCGGGGGGCGCGAGTTCGTGGCGCGCGCCGCGAGGGGCAGCGAGCGCGTGCTGATGTCGAGAGACGAGATGCAGTTAAAGGGTTTGCACAACGCGCAGAACGTTCTGGCGGGGCTGGCCGCCGGGCTCGCGTGCGGCGCGACGCCCGACTCGATGCGCGAAACCGTCCGTCGCTTCGCGCCCGTCGAGCACCGTCTGGAGCGCGTTGCCGAAGTCAAAGGCGTGACCTTCTACAACGACTCGAAGGCGACGAACGTGGACGCCGCGCTGAAGGCGCTCGAAGCGCTCGCGGACGAGCCCGGAAACATCGTCATGATTCTCGGCGGTCGCGGCAAGAATGCGCCGTACGCGCCGCTCGCGCCGCTCCTTCAAGCGAAGGGCCGCGCCCTCGTCCTCGTCGGCGAAGACGCCGACCGCATCGAGTCGGAGCTGAAAGGCATCGCGCCGATCATCCGCGCCGAGAATATGCCGGACGCCGTCAGGCGCGCGCACGCCGCGGCCCGGCCCGGCGATATCGTCCTGCTCGCCCCGGCCTGCGCGAGCTTCGACATGTTCCAGAGCTACGAGCACCGTGGGAGAGTTTTCAAGGAAGCAGTGAAAAGCATTGAGCAACCAGCAGGCGGCGATCAGCCGAAGCCGGTTTTGCTGAACGCTAACAGCTAACAGCTAATTTTTTATGGCCCGAAAGTTACAGGCAGACGAGTGGTTGTTCGCGGCGGTGGTGGCACTGTCGCTGTTCGGCGTGATTATGGTCTACAGCGCGTCGGCGGTCGTCGCGGCGAGCGAGACCAATCACACGCAGTATCACTACGTCATCCGGCAGGGCATCTTCACGGCGCTCGGGCTCGCGGCGATGCTCGCCGGGATGCGCTTCGATTACGGGCGTCTGCGCGGCGCAACGCTCTGCTACGGGCTGCTCGCGCTGGCCATCGTACTGCTCGTCGCGGTGTTCGCCTTCTCGCCCGTCAACGGCGCGCGGCGCTGGATCAAGTTCGCGGGCTTCTCCTTGCAGCCCTCGGAGATTTCCAAGCTCGCGCTGGCCGTCTTCCTCGCGCGTTTTCTGGAGCGGCGCGCGGGGACCGAAGGCTCTTTCTGGGGGACTTTCGTGCCGTGCGCGGGCGTCACGGGCGCGGTCGCCGTGCTGGTCGTCTTAGAGCCCGATCTGGGGACGGCGATGATGCTCGCGATGATCTGCACGATCATGCTCTTCACGGCGGGCGCGCGTTTGTCGCACATGGCGCTGGCGGCGGCCCCGGCGCTCGTCGGCCTCGCCGGGCTTTTGGTGTTCGTCCCGTGGCGTCTGAAGCGCATGGTGACTTTTCTCGACCCGTGGGCCGACCCGCAGGGCGCGGGCTATCAGGTCGTGCAGTCTCTGCTCGCCGTCGGCTCGGGCGGCGTCAACGGGCTCGGCTTTACGGAGGGGCGGCAGAAGATGTTCTTCCTGCCGTTCGCACATTCCGACTTCATCTTCGCCGTGGTGGGCGAGGAGTTGGGGCTCTTAGGGGGCTTGGGAGTCGTCGCGCTCTTCGGACTGTTTCTGTGGCGCGGGATGCGCGCCGCGCTGCGCGCGCCCGACAGGTTCGGGATGCTGCTCGGCACGGGGATCGTGACGGGCATCGTCGCGCAGGCGCTCTTTAATATGAGCGTCGTGCTCGCTCTCGTGCCGACGAAGGGCATCCCACTGCCGTTCATCTCCTACGGCGGGTCGTCGCTCGTGCCGACACTCTTCGCCACGGGGCAGGGCGGATTGCGCCGCGCGGGCAATTTTTCGGGGCGTGTGTTGGGCGGGCAGCGGCTCGGCGGCGGCGGGGTTTGAAGAGGATGCGCGTGCTGATCGCCGCCGGCGGGACGGGCGGGCACATCTATCCGGGCATCGCGGTGGCGAAGGAAGTCATGCGCCGCGACCCGGAATCGGTGGTCAGGTTCGTGGGCACGGCGCGGGGGTTGGAGACGCGGCTCGTGCCGCAGGCCGGGTTTGAACTTTCGCTCATTGAATCGGCGGGGCTCGTCAACATGGGTCTGCGCGACCGTCTGCGGGGCCTGAGCGTGCTGCCGAAAAGTTTGGTCGCGTCGCGGCGGCTGATTCGGGAGTTCAGTCCCGACGTGGTGGTCGGCGCGGGCGGCTACGTTTCGGGGCCGGTGCTTTTGACGGCGGCGCTTTTGCGCAAGCGGACGCTCGTCATGGAGTCGAACGCCGTGCCGGGCTTCACCAACCGGAGGCTCGCGCGGTACGTCGCGGCGGCGGCGGTCTCGTTCGAGGCGGCGCTGCCCTACTTCCACGGCAAGGGCGTCGTGACGGGGAACCCCGTCCGGCGCGAGTTCTTTGAAATCCCCCCGAAGCCGCGCGACGCCGGGACCTTCTCGCTGCTCGTCTTCGGCGGCTCGCAGGGCGCGCGCGCCGTCAACGAGGCGATGGTCGCGGCGCTCCCGCACCTCTCGGAGCAGAGCGGGGTGCTTCGCGTCACGCACCAGTCGGGCAAACTCGATTTCGAGAAGGTGCGCGAAGGATACAGCGCGGCGGGGTGGGAAGGACGCTCGGACGTGCGCGAGTACATTGACGATATGGTGGCGGCCTTCGCGTCGGCTGACCTGATCGTCTCGCGCGCGGGCGCGACGACCGCCTTCGAGCTGATGGCCGCCGGCAGGCCCGCGCTGATGGTGCCGCTGCCCGGTCAGTTGGAGCAGCGCCGGAACGCCGAGGTGATGGAGGAGGCAGGGGCGGCGCGGATGATCCCGCAGCAGGAGTTGACTGGCGAGCGGTTGGCGAAAGAGATCGGCGCGCTCATCGCAGACCCGGAGCGCGTCACGCGGATGGCGGAGGCGAGCCGCAAACTCGCGCGCGGCGACGCGGCGGCGGCGACCGTTGATTTGATGGAAAAATTAGTTTTCAGTTTTTAGTTTTCAGTTTTCAGAAATTTCAGATTTGAGATTTCAAAGCTGAAGACCAACAGCTAACAGCTAACAGCTAGCAGCTTGAATTTATGTTTCGACGCATCCAACACGTCCATTTCGTCGGCATCGGCGGCAGCGGCATGTCCGGCATCGCCGAGGTGCTGGCGAACATGGGCTTCAACGTCTCGGGCTCCGACCTCCGGCGCTCGGACGTGACGGCGCGTCTGGAAGGGGCGGGCGCGAAGATTTACGAAGGGCATGCGGCTGAGAACGTCAACGGCTCGCACGTCGTCGTGCGCTCGACGGCCATCCGCGACGACAACCCGGAGATCGTTGAGGCGCGTCGCCGCTCGATTCCCGTCATCGCGCGCGCCGAGATGCTGGCGGAGCTGATGCGCCTCAAGCGTGACACGGTGGCCGTCGCCGGCTCGCACGGCAAGACGACGACGACTTCGATGATCGCGACCGTGCTCGCGCACGCCGGGCTCGACCCGACGGTCGTGGTCGGCGGCGTCGTCGGCGCGATGGGCTCGAACGCGCGTTTGGGGAAGAGCGAACTGATGGTGGTCGAGGCCGACGAGAGCGACCGCTCGTTCCTCATGCTCTCGCCGACCTTCGCCGTCGTGACGAACATTGACCGCGAGCACATGGATCACTACACGGACATGACGGACGTGCGTAAGTGCTTCGCCGACTTCGTCAACAAGGTGCCCTTCTACGGCGCGGCGGTGCTCTGCCTCGACGACCCGCACGTGCAGGCCGTGATTCCTGAGATCGTCCGCCGCCGCATCACCTACGGCCTCTCGGCGCAGGCCGACATCGCGGCGCGCGAGGTGCGCTACGACCAGTCGTTCGGCTCGGTCTTTCAGGTGCGCCGGATGGGCGAGCCCATCGGTGAAGTGACGTTGCACGTGCCGGGCCTGCACAACATCTACAACGCGCTCGCGGCCATCTCCATCGGCCTCGAACTCGAAGTCCCGTTCGAGACCATCGCGGGCGCGCTCGCGAGCTTCACGGGCGTCAACCGGCGGTTCCAGTTCAGGGGCGACGCGGGCGGCGTGCTCGTCGTGGACGACTACGGCCACCATCCGACCGAGATTCGCGCCACGCTCGTCGCCGCCAAGCTCGGCTCGACGGGCAGGCGCATGGTCGTGCTCTTCCAGCCGCACCGCTACACGCGGACGCAGGACTTGATGGACGAGTTCGCGCGCTCGTTCAATAACGCCGACGTGCTGATGCTCACCGACATCTACGCCGCGAGCGAAGACCCGATACCCGGCGTCAGCTCGGAGTCGCTCGTCGAGGCCGTGCAGCGCTTCGGCCACAAGGATGCGCGTTACGTCGGCTCGGTCGAAGAGGCGACACAGGCGCTGCTCGAAGAAGTCCGCCCCGGCGACATCGTGCTCACGCTCGGCGCGGGCAACGTCAGCCGCGTGGGCGAAAGGCTTTCGGAGTTGTTAAAGGAGAGGGCTGAACCTTTACAGACGGCGAGCGGCGGGGCCGCGGAGTGATGGCGATTATCGTGAGCGAAGCAGAGGCCATTCCGGAGACGAAAGAGCGCGACGCGCTGGTCGCAGAGATCGCGTCGCGGCTCGGCGTGCGCGCCGAGCGCGGGCGGCGCTTCGCGGAGCTGACGAGTCTGCGCGGGGGCGGGGAGCAACGTGCTCGCCGACGACGAAGAGCACCGCTACGTCGTGCTGAGCACGCGCGAGGTCAAAGGCGAGGCGCGCTTCGACGGCGAGCGCGTCGCGGTGAGCGCGGGCTTTTCGCTGCCGCGTCTGTGCGTCGAGGCGGCGCGGCGCGGGCTCGCGGGGATCGAGGGATTGGGCGGGATTCCGGGGACGGTCGGCGGCGCGCTGTGGATGAACGCGGGCGCATACGGACAGGAGATCGGGCAGGTCGTCGAGTCGGTGAGGGTGGCGCGCGAGGGCCGAGTCGTGGAAGTGCCGGGCTCGGAGGTCAGTTGGGATTACCGTCACACCTCTTTCCGCGAAGGCGAGCTGCTGCTCGGCGCGACGCTCCGCCTGCGTGCGGACGACCCCGAGCAGATCAAGGCGCGGATGGAAGAGGCCAAGCAGCAGCGCTTCAGCACGCAGCCGCACGGCGCGCGCAGCGCCGGGTGCTTCTTCAAGAACCCGCCGGGCTCGGGCCTCAGCACGGGCCGGATGATTGACGAGATGGGGATGAAGGGCGAGCGCCGCGGCAGCGCCGTCGTCTCGCCCGTCCACGCCAACTTTATCGTCACCGAGGGCGAGGGCGCGCGCGCCGGGGACGCGCTCGCGCTGGCCGAAGAGATTCGCGAGCGGTTCAGGCGCGAGCACGGCATCGAGCTCGAATACGAAGTGGAATTCTGGGGCGCTGAAGGCAAGGATGAAGTCGGAGGGATGGAAAGCAAGACGGAAGGCGGAGGGTTGAGCGATGAAAGAAAAGATGAAGACTAAGAAGCAGAGCGGGCGGTTGAAGGCCTTGCTTTCAACGCTCATTCCTCCGCCTTTATCTCATCTTTCGAGGGGGGAAGAGCAGTGAGAGAACAGGTCATCACCCCACGCGCGGGCCGGCAGACGGCGCGGACGCCCTCGAAGGGTCGCGCCGCGGCGAGCAGCGGTCAGGGGGCACAGCCGCAACAGCACCCCACGCGGGCGCGTCGCACGCGCCCGCAGCAGCAGATGCTCACGCGCGCCAAGGGCGGCGGGTGGAAGGCGGCGCTCGTCTACCTCCCTTCGGCCA
Source organism: Acidobacteriota bacterium (assembly GCA_020199995.1). Lineage (GTDB taxonomy): Bacteria > Acidobacteriota > Blastocatellia > Pyrinomonadales > Pyrinomonadaceae > JAIVJM01. The sequence continues at coordinate 15,176 of JAIVJM010000056.1, forward strand.
TCAAGCTCCTGCTGGCGATCACACTCGGCATGCTGGCCTTCGTCGGCTACCGCACTGCGGCCTCGGCCTCCTTCTTCCAGGTCAGAACCGTAGACGTGCAGGGCGCGGCTCGCGCCTCGCGCGACGAGATCAAGGCGGCGGTGCTGCGCTCTTCGTCGAAGGGCGTGTGGCAGGCCGACCTCGAACGCATCAGCGAGAGGTTGCGCGCGCTCCCGTGGGTCCGCACGGCGGTTGTTTCGCGCGTGCTGCCCTCGGGCCTCCGCGTGCGGGTCACGGAGCGCACGCCCGCCGTCATCGCGCGCACGGGGGACGGGCACCTCGTGTGGGTTGACGAAGAGGGCGTCGTCCTCGGCGCGGCCTCGCCGGGCGAGCAGGACTTCTTCATCCGGGGCTTAGACGATGGCCGCTCCCCCGAGTCGCGGCAGCAGAACCGAGAGCGCGTCGCGGCGGCGCTCGAACTCTCGCGCGAGTGGGCGCAGAAGGGCGTCGCGGGGCGCGTCAGCGAAGTCAACCTCGACGACCTGCGCGACGTGCGCGTGCAGCTCGCGGGCGACGACGCGCATGTCGAAGTGCGTCTGGGCCGAGAGGAGTTCGCCAAACGCTTCCGGCAGGCCCTCGAAGTCCTCGACGCGCAGCGCAACACACCACGCGGCCCGTTCGTCACCTACGTTGATGTCTCGCAGGGCAAGCGCGCCGTCGTCGGCACGGGCGCGACCGCGCACACGCCACTGGAAAGTTCCGCGGGCGTCGAGGCCGACGGCGCGCCGCAGGCGGGCGCAGAAGGGGCGGGCGCGGAGGCCGCCGAAGGCGCGGCGGCGGCGGCGGGGCAGGGCCAGCCGCCCGTCGTGAAGGCCGCCGCGAAGAAAGAGATTTCGCCGGCGAAGAGGGTCAGGAAGCCGGAGAAGAAAGCTTCCCGCACGTCGAGCGAGCAGGGGAAGAGGAACACCGCCGCGCGACCTGTGGGCGAGGCCGTGCGCCCGCGTCGCGTCGGCTGAAGTGATTCAAAGTTTGTGGAGGAGCGAAACCTGAATGTCTAAAAACATGTCGCACACCGCCGGGCTCGACATCGGCACCAGCCGCGTGACCTGCATTATCGGCGAGCCGGGCGACGGCGGGCACGTCTCCATCATCGGTCTCGGCGAGGCGGAGGCGCGCGGCCTGCGCAAGGGCGTCGTCGTCGATCCGGTGGCGGCGGTCGAGTCCATCACGCAGGCCGTCGAGGAGGCCGAGCGGATGGGCGGGGTCGAGGCCGAAGAGGTCGCCATCAACCTTTCGGGTTCGCACATCATGAGCTTCAACGGGCAGGCGGTCGTCGCCGTCTCGGGCCGCGAGCGCGAAATCCAGTATGAGGGCAACGGCCACAACGGCCACGGGCGGCGCAGTCACTACGGCAACTCCGCGCCCCTCACCGTCGCGGGCCGCGACCGCGAGATCACTCCCGACGACGTGCGGCGCGCCATCGAGTCGGCGAGCGCCATTCAGCTCCCCGCCGGACGCGAGATCGTTGACCGTCTGCCGCAGGAGTTCATCGTGGACGACCAGGACGGCATCAACGACCCCGTCGGTATGATCGGCGCGCGGCTCGCCGTCAAAGTCCACATCGTGACGAGCCCCGTCACGGCGCGCCAGAACGTCATTAACGCGGTCAACCGCGCCGGGTTAGTTGTCGGCGAGATGGTGCTCGAACAACTGGCCGCCGCCGAGGCGACGTTGACGGACGACGACAAGGAGTTCGGCGCGGCGCTCGTGGACATCGGCGCTGAAACCACCGGTCTCATCATCTACCAGCGCGGCGCGGTGCAGCACACGGCGGTCTTCGCCCTCGGCGGCTCGCACTTCACCAACGACATCGCCTTCGGGTTGCGCACGCCGATCCCCGAGGCCGAGAAGATCAAGCGCAACGTCGGCTGCGCGTCCTCTCTGAATCTGACCGAGATGGAGCGCGGCGAACTGGTCGAGGTGCCTTCGGTGGGTGGGCGGCCCCCCCGACAACTCTCGCGCCAGATACTGTGCGATATCCTCCAGCCGCGCGCCGAGGAAGTTCTGACTCACGTCGCCGACGAGATTCGCGAGGCCGGCTGGGAGGGGCAGCTTTCGAGCGGCGTGGTCTTGACGGGCGGCGGCTCACTGATGAACGGCATGGTCGAGATTGCCGAGCAGGTCTTCGACGCGCCCGTCCGCCTCGGCTACCCCGAGCGCGACCGCTTCGGCGGCCTCGTCGAAGACATCCAGAGTCCGGCGTGGGCCGCCGCTGCCGGGTTGTGTCTGATGGCGCAGAGGGCCAAATCGGCGGAATTGAGAGCGTCCGCGTCGCAGCGCGGAACAACAGGCGGACTGGGCGCGCTGGTGTCGAAATTCCGCAATCGTTTTGGTGGCATTTTCTGAGAAGATGTTGTATGCTGCCGCGCCAGCCGGCACAAGATGTAGTCCTCAATATATTGAGCGGTCGGCGCGCGCAGCCCCAAGATAACCGCACCAGCGCTTTCGAGGCGGTGATGCTTCAACAGAGAGGAACGGACTTATTATGACACCGGAAGGCCGTCAGCCGGGCAGCGGAATTAATATCTTTATTGATGACGATCCGCCGATCACGGGCGCGCGCATCAAGGTCATCGGCGTGGGCGGGGGCGGAGGCAACGCCGTCAACCGCATGATCGAGGCGGGCATCGAGGGCATCGAGTTCCTCGTCGCCAACACCGACCTTCAGGCGCTGAAGCGTTCGCGCGCGCCAATCAAGATTCAGCTCGGCGGCAAGCTCACCAAAGGACTGGGCGCGGGCGCGAGCCCTGATATCGGGCGCAACGCCGCGCTCGAAGACACCGAGAAGATCATCGAGGCGCTCGAAGGCGCGGATATGGTCTTCGTCACCACGGGCCTCGGCGGCGGCACGGGCACGGGAGCCGCGCCGATCATCGCCTCGCTCGCCACCGAACTCAACGCGCTGACGGTCGCCGTCGTCACCAAGCCCTTCCACTTCGAGGGCAAGCGCCGGATGGCGCTCGCGGATCAGGGCCTGCGCGAACTGCGCGAGTGCGTGGACACGGTGATTACGATTCCAAACGAGCGGCTGCTGCACACAGTTGACCGCAACATGTCGTTGCAGGGCGCGTTCAGGCTGGCCGACGACGTGCTGCGCCAGGCCGTGCAGGGCATCAGCGACTTGATTACCGTGCCCGGCCTCATCAACCTCGACTTCGCGGACGTGAAGGCGATCATGGCGGGGATGGGCCTCGCACTGATGGGCGCGGGGCGCGCGAGCGGCGAGAATCGCGCGATGGAAGCGACGCAGCAGGCCATCTCCAGCCCGCTCCTCGAAGAGGCCACCATCGAAGGCGCGAAGGGCGTGCTCATCAACATCACGGGCGGCAGCGACCTCACGCTCTACGAGGTCAATGAGGCCAGCTCGATCATCCGCGAGGCGGCGGACGACGACGCCAACATCATCTTCGGCGCGGTGATCGACGAGACGCTCCGCGACGAGATGAAGATCACTGTCATCGCCACCGGCTTCGATAAGGAGATCGCGGACATCGGGACCTCAACGCACGCGGGCAGCACGTCGCTCCCCTCCACGCCGCGCTACAATCCGCCGGCGGGCGACCACCCGACGCGCCCCACGGCCCCGACGCGCCCCGACGATCTAGACGTCCCGACTTTCATCCGCAAGAAGGCGGACTAAAAAGCGGTCAGCCGCAAAGCGGTAAGCAGTAAGCAGTCAAAACCCGTCGAGCGTTTTGACTGCTTACTGCTTACCGCTTTGCGGCTTACTTTTCTCCCCCGGCCTTGAACTTTGAACTCCGGTCATGTAGCATGTCGCGCAAACCTGAACAGGATTGAAATTCATCTACGGGTAAAGACCGTTTCTCGTCCGACTACCTAAAATCGCAGACCGTCCGACAGGCGTGTGACTAAGGTTTGGACTGTCTTTCAGTCTCTCCGGCAATCCTGTCAAATTCGCGCCCGCAGGCGCGGTAATCCATGCAAGCTTTTTGCCAGCACAGCACCCGTTGGAGGTTAAGGAAACCAAAGTGAATCGCAAACTCATTCGCACTACACTAGCAGAGGTCAAGGGGCGCGAGTCGCAGCCCGCGACGCCGCAGCACCGTGAGCGCCCGGAGCCGCCGGCGCGCAGTGGCGGCGGCGGCGGGACGCACCGCGTCGGCGGCGGCAGCCCTTCGCCATCCCGGGACAGAGAGTCGTCCTCGTCTTCGTCGTCGGCGATGACTCAGGGACGCAAGAAGATTCCCTCGGCGGAGACCAACGCGGAAATCTTCTACTACAAGAAGCAGATGGACGCGCACACGCAGATGGTCATCGTGCTCCTCGACGGCGAAGAGGTCATCGGAACCATCGAGTGGTACGACCGCAGCGCGCTCAAGATTAACCGCAAGGACGCGCCCAACATCATGCTCCTCAAGCACAACATCAAATACATGTTCAAGGCCGAAGACCGCGACGGGAAAGAGTCGGGCGACTAGAGGCCCGGCGGCGGCGGCGGCGAGCCAGACCGGCAAAGTTTCCTCATCCCTCATCGAAGAGTTCCGGCACCGAGTAATGACCGACGCTTCAACACAGCCAGCGGGGCTCGCGCGCGAGGACGGCGCGGGCCGGCGACCGCGCATCGGCATCACGATGGGCGACCCGGCAGGGATAGGCCCCGAGGTCGTCCTCAAGGCCGTCGCCGAGCGCGAGGTGCTCGAAGCCTGCGCGCCCATCATCATCGGTGACGCGCAGCTCCTCGCGCACACGGCGCGCACGCTCGACCTCCAGTGCGGCTATGAGATCGTGCGCCGCGGCGAACACTTGCCCGAGGCGTGGGACGAGACACTGATCTACCATCTCGACAACATCAACGCCTCGATTGAGCCGGGCGTCGAGTCGGGCGTCGCGGGCCGCGCGTCGGGCGAATATATCGAGGCGGCGGTCGAGCTGTGCGCGGCGGGCGAGCTCGACGCCATCTCGACCGCGCCGATCAACAAGCGCGCCCTGTTCCTCGGCGGCTACAGCTTCCCCGGCCACACGGAGTTCCTCGCGCGTCTGACGGGCGCGGAGGACTGCGCGATGGCCTTCGTCGCGGACAACCTGAGAATCGTGCTCATCTCGACGCACGTGCCGCTGTCCGAGGCCATCCGGCTGGTCGAGAAGGACAGGATCGTGCGGGTCATGCGGCTCACCGACCGGGAACTGAAGCGTTGGGGCATCGCGCGCCCGCGCATCGCCGTCGCCGCTCTCAATCCGCACGGCGGGGAGGGGGGACTGTTCGGCATCGAGGAGTCGGCGGAAATCATCCCGGCGGTCGAGGCGTGCCGCGAGGGCGACCGGATAGATGCGACGGGGCCGTTCTCCGCCGACACGGTCTTCCTGCGTGCCTCGCGCGGCGAGTTCGACGCCGTCATTTCGTGCTACCATGATCAGGCGATGATTCCCGTGAAGTGCCTCTCGTTCGGCGAGGCCGTCAATGTCACGCTCGGGCTGCCGTTCATCCGCACGTCGGTCGATCACGGCACGGCCTTCGACATCGCGGGCCGCGGCGTCGCCGGTCATTCGAGCATGGTCGCGGCGATCAAGCTCGCCGCGCGCCTCTCGCGCGCCGACGAAAGCGGCAAAGCGGTGGAAGCGATATGAAACGATGAACGATGAATGATGAACTGAAAGACATAAGACGGCTGGTTTTAAGTTCATCGTTCTGCGTTCTGACTGCTGCGTTTCAGAAAACCGGAGGGTTCAGAAGTGTCCGCGCAAGTCCCATCCTCGAAGCGCATTCTGGTGGCCGACGACGACCCGGCGATCCTGCGTCTGGTGACGGCGATTATCGAGAAGGAGGGGTATGAGGTCATGCCCGCGCACGACGGGCGCGAGGCTTACAAGCTTTTGCAGACGCACAACGACTTCATCGCGTGCGTCTTCGACGTGATGATGCCGCACATTCAGGGGCCGGAGCTGGTGCGCTACATGAAGACGGAAAAGCGGCTCATGAAAATCCCCGTGATGATGATGACCGCCGAGCAGAACCCGAAGCTCTCGTCCGACAGCTTCGCGGCGGGCGCGGTCGTCTTTCTCCCCAAGCCCTTCACCACCTCCCAAATACAGATCATGCTGCGCATGCTCATCAGCAAGTCTCAGAGCGCCTGAGAGAGCGCGCGACTCCGGACAAAAGTGCCCGGACAAAAGTGCCCGGACGGAAGTGAGGAAGTTCGGATGATGAAGCTTCAAAAGGCACACGGCGGCGCGCCGGCAGCCGCGCGTCGCGCAATGACCGCGCTACTCCTCTTCGCCTGCGCGCTGTCCGCCCTCGCCGCCGCCGCGCGCGCGCAATCGGGCCGCCGCTCGCCCAATATCTCGAAGTCGAGCCCGGCGACCTCCAGCGGCACGCAGGCCAAAGGGGAATCGGAGTCCGGGTCGAAGCCGGGCGCGAACCAGGTCGTGAAGCCGACCGCGTCCTTCGTCGTGATGGACGGGAATAACGCTTTCGACGTTGACTACACGACGAGGCGCATCGTCATGGAGGGCTTCGCGCGCCGCCTCGGCCAGTCGCCGCTCGTCGCCGTCTCGCAGGCCGGGAAGGGGACGCGCAAGGAGGCGCGCGACCGCGCGAAGGGCGAAAATGTTGCCTTCGTCGTGCTTCTGGAGCTGGAAGAGGAGTCGGCTGATGCGGGCGTGAGGACGCGCACGCGCTCCGACCAGCGCCTCCTCGTCATCAAGACTTATGTCTACGCGCCCGCGACGGGCGACCTCAAGTTCACCGACCGTTTCTCGGAGCGCCCGTACCGCCCGACCGCGACCGTCGGCGGCGTGCGCGTCCCCGTTCCCTCGCGCCCCTATCCTTCCGAACAGCAACTTGAACAGGCCGGGCGCGACGCCGCCGACCGGCTCCTGTCGCGCTTCGACGTCACCCCACCGCGGGACAACTGAAAACATGAGGGAGATGCGAAGAAGAACAGCGCGAGAGGGGCGGGCGAACGCGAAGACGCCGCCGCGGATTTTTCTTTTCCCTTTGTCCTTCAATTTTTTCCACTCGACACTTTCCCCACGTCCGCGCCGGGTGCGAAGTCGCGGATTCAACTCCGTCTTAACCTCCGCCCTTATCTCCGCCCTCATCTCCGTCGTGGCGTGCGCGGGCCTTTCTCCGATGGCAGCGGCGCAGAAGAAGCCGAAGAAGCCGAAGCCCGCGCTCAAGGAGAAGGATGCGCGGCGCGTGATCGCAAACACGCGGGGCTTTGCGCTGAACACGGGCGCGGTGAGCGTCCGCACCATCTCGGACGCCGGGGCCGTACCCGTGGTCGTGACGGCTTCGGTCACGACGGCCTTCCGCTTCGAGGAGATCGAAGACGAGAAGGGCGCGTCCGCGAGTCTCTTCAAGGTGAAGAGATGGCGCGCCGTCGAGTTCCGCAACGGCGACCGGAGCTGGCAGGAGTTCGACTTGCTGGCTCCTGCTCTCGGGGCCGAAAGGACGGAGCGGGCGAGGGCCGCGCTGGAACTCCTGCTTGCGGAATTCGAGGCGCAGCAGCGCGAGCGCAAGAGCACGGAGCCTCTGACGCGCGGGCCGCTGACCATCAAGCTGTTGTCAGCGCAGGGCTCGTCCGCGCTGGCCGAGGTGGCCGTCGAATGTTCCTTCCGTCTGTCGAAAGACACGGAGGGGAAATGGCTCGTCACAGAAGTCCTCATCGGCGACGAGTCGAGCGGCGGCGACCTGAACGCGCTCTGGCAGACGGTGGACTCAAGGAAGGCCGAGCGAGCGCGCGCCGAGATGGAGACTCTCCGCACGGCGCTCGAAGCCTTCCGCCGCGCGCGCGGCTTCTACGTCGTCTCGGACAGCGCCGCGGTGCTTATGGATCACCTCAGCCCCTCCTACATTGCGCGTATTATCCGGCTCGACCCATGGCACAGGCCATACCGCTACACGGGCACGACCGACGCCTATTCGCTCAGCTCGGACGGGCCGGACGGCAAAGAGGGCACGGCTGACGACGTCACGGCCCGCCGTTGACTCATCTCTTTTAACGTCTGTTCGACTCTCCGTTATCGCGCCCGAATTACCTTCGGGGACTCCGCCGTCG
>JAIVJM010000231.1 GCA_020199995.1 Acidobacteriota bacterium
GGTGATAAGTATGTCCTTCGAGGTCTTCGGCGTGCGTGTCCTGCGGGGCACGCTGGCGGCGGCGGTAATCATCAATGATCAAGTTGCGCGCGAGCCGCATGAGCCAGTTCTGCAAGTCGCCCTGCTTCGGGTCGTACTGAGCGAGCGGACGGTAGACGCGGACGAAAACCTCCTGCGTCAAATCCTCGGCGGCGTCGGTGCGCGAGGTGAAGCGGTAGGCGAGATTGTAGATGCGGCGTGAATAGGTAGAGACAATCTCTTCCCACGCCGCGCCCTCGCCTGCGCGACATCTTCTGACCAATTCAGCCCCTTCGCCGACAGTCACCGCCTTTGCAACTCCCACCTCGCGCCCCTTCTCAATCCCTTCGCAGCCCTCACGAGCGACCCGCGTGGGTGGTCGAAACCCTTTTTCCAAGCGGCATTACGACCATCGAAGAGGGAAAGTTCCCTCCACGCCGCGACGGTTCAGGGGCGTTCCCGGCGCGCTTCCCGACCGCCCACGGATGCCCGGCCCGCGCCTTGCGCCCCCGCAATGATTATTATAGCCTACCCGTGTGACACTATATCTTGTGGCGGCATACTGGCGAAGTCAAATATGGACGGACGCCCGACCTTGAGGGAGGGCGTTTCAAGTCGGCCGCCGAGGGCCGCTGCTGGAACTTAGACGCCCTCCCTCAAGGTCGGGCGTCCGTCCGGACACCGAAGAGCTTTCTCGCCCCGGAACTTTTATCGCTTGCGTAAATACCTGAAATTCATCATCCTCTGCCTCCTCGCGGCGCTCGTTCTGGTGTGGTTCGTCCGGAATCTGGACTGGGCGGAGGCATCCGCCGCGGTGAGGCGGGCCGACTGGCGTCTGATCGCCGTGGCCGTCGTCGTCATCTGGCTGACGTACCTGATCCGCGCCTTCCGCTGGCGCGCCCTGCTCAAGCCGCTCGCGCCGCGCGCTTCGCTGCGCGAGGTGTTCGCCGCCACCACGGTCGGCTTCAGCGCGATTTTTCTGGCCGGACGCGCGGGCGAAGTGGTGCGCCCGGCCTTCCTGCCTCTGCGCGACCCCGAGGTGCGCCCCGGCGCGGCCTTCGTGACCATCGCCGTCGAGCGCATCTACGACATCGTCGCGGTCGTCGTCCTGTTCTCCGCCAACCTGCTGATGCTGCGCGCGCCGGGCATCGACGCGGGCTCGTACGCGCGCATCCGCGAGGCGGGACTGATCCTGCTCGTCGGCGCTTTAGTCGGCGTCGCGGCGCTGGTCTGGTTCAGAAGCCACGCGGGGGCGGTGACGCGCTGGCTGAACGACAGGCTCGCGAAGTTGCCGGGCGTCGTCAACCGCGCGGGGCGGGTGGTGACGGGCCTCTTCGAGCAGTTGGCGCGCACGCTGGGCGTGTTGACGGACGCGCGCGAGCTGTTGGTGACGGTCGGGTGGACTGTCACTTTGTGGGCGGCGATCACGCTCGCGAACATGCTCGTGCTGCGCGCGTTCGGCTTCCCGCTCGGCGTGAGCGAGACGGTCTTCGTGCTGGGTTGGTCTCTGGTCGGCTCGCTCGTGCCGACGCCGGGCGGCGGGGCCGGGACTTACCACGCGGCGACCGCCTACGGGCTGACGGCGTACCTCGGCGTGGCCGAATCAGAGGCCAAGGCCGCGACCATCGTCCTGCACCTCGTGGTCTTCGGCTCGTCGCTCTTCTTCGGACTCTACTATTTCCTGCGGAGCGGGGTCGGGTTAGCGCGGCTGCGAGAACTCGCCGCGCCCGCGGGGCCGGTAAACGACGGAATGAACGACGAAATCGCAATCCCCGCCGAGGGGGAGAAGCGTATCGTAGGCGAGCTGCCGCGCGCGGCGCGCGCCTGAAGCCGCGGCGCACACGCGAGGGTTGTAAGGACGAGTGTGAGAGAGAACGCCCGCGGGAATATCAAACACGGCGAGCAAGGGGGGGATGGACGGAAATCCTTGCCAACTTTGAACAGTCGAAAATCGGCCTTGAGATTGATCTTATGAAATGCCCCTTCTGCGGTTTCATCGAAGACAAAGTCGTGGACTCGCGCGAGTCGCGCGAGGGCGACGCGATCCGCCGCCGCCGCGAGTGCCTGCGCTGCGAGCGGCGCTTCACCTCCTACGAGCGCATTGACGAAATCCCCTACATGGTCGTTAAAAAAGACGGGCGACGCGAGCCCTTCGACCGCAACAAGGTAATGGCCGGACTGCTGCGCGCCTGCGAGAAGCGCCCGATCCCCGCGACCAAGCTCGACAGCATCGTCAACTCCATCGAGAAGTACGTGCAGGAATCGGCGGAGCGCGAGCGCCCGACCACGAAAGTCGGCGAGCTGATCATGCGTCGCCTCAAGGAGCTGGACAAGGTGGCCTACGTGCGCTTCGCCTCCGTCTACCTCGAATTCGAGGATGTGACCGAGTTCATGCAGGAACTCAAGACACTAGTGCGCACGCGGTCGAGCGCAACCGCGAAAAAATGAAGATAAAAAAAAGTCAGAGGGGAGGGGAGTCTGGAGTCTGGAGCCGGAGAAAACCTTAAGCTTCATCCTCCAGACTCTTTTTGATTCGGATGAGAAAAGCGGCGCATGCCACAATTCTTGAGCGCGTCGAACTGGAGCGCCTGCGCACTCGCGTGGAGCGTCTCTTCGTGGCGTTGCAGGAGGCGTCCGAGATGGAGGCGCTCGACGCGCCGGGGGCATGGCTCCCGCCGGTCGATTTGTGTGAATCGCCTTCGTGCATCACCATCGAGATGGAGCTGCCGGGCCTGCGCGCCGAAGCCGTCGAGGTGACTTTGACGAACGAGCACCTGCGCGTCAGCGGTAAGCGGCGGAAGGGCGCACCGCGCGGAGTGATTTCGCATCTATGTTCTGAGAGGAGTTACGGGAACTTCGTGCGAACCGTCCCGCTGCGCTGGCCGATCAAGGCGAGCGGCGCGACGGCGGAACTCAAAAACGGCGTGCTCACGGTGCGCCTCCCGAAACTCGAAGACCGTCGCGGCACGGAGTTTAAGATAGAAGTTACGAGTGAAGAGGAAAAGCCGTCAACCGTGACGAGTGACGGGTGACAGGAGAAGAAAGCTTCAGTCATCCATCGCTTTGCATCGTTAACAGGTTTATCCTGTCACTTGGTCACGGTTTACCTGTCACGGAAATCATATGCCTTCAATTTCAAACATTACTGAGACTTTAGAGACGGCGGCGGACGGCGGTGGAGGCGGCGGCGACCAGCAGTTGCAGATTCCAGAGGTGCTGCCCGTCCTGCCTTTGCGCGACATCGTCATCTACCCATTCATGATCGTGCCGCTCTTCGTCTCGCGCGAAAAATCCATCCGCGCGGTGGACGTGGCTTTGGGCGAGAACCGGATGATCTTTCTGGTCTCGCAGAAAGACCTCGACAAGGAGGAGCCGACGGGCGAAGACCTCTACGTGACGGGGACGGTGGCCGTCATCATGAGGATGCTCAAGTTGCCCGACGGACGCATCCGCATTCTCGTGCAGGGTTTGTCGCGCGCGCGCGTCGAGACGGTCGAGGACTCGGCGGAGTACCTCAAGGCGCGCCTCGTCGTGATGCAGGAGGAGGCCGTGCCCGAGCGCTCGCTCGAAGTCGAGGCGCTCGTCAGGAACGTCCGCGCCTCGATGGAGAAGGCGGCGAACCTCGGCAAGAACATCTCGCCCGAAGTGATGGCGATTGTGGCGAGCCTCGACGAGGCGGGACGCCTCGCTGACCTCGCGGCCTCGAACCTCGAACTCAAGGTCGAGGACGCGCAGTCCGTCTTAGACATCGCCGACACGACGGCCCGCCTGCGCCGCGTCAACGAGCTTCTCAACAAGGAGATCGAAGTCCTCACCGTCCAGCAGGAGATCAACACGCAGGCCCGCGCCGACATCGACCGCTCGCAGCGCGAGTTCTTCCTGCGCCAGCAGTTGAAGGCCATCCAGACCGAACTCGGCGAAGGCAACGAGCTGGCCGAAGAGGTCGCGCAGTTCCGTGAGAAGATCGAGGCCATAGGGATGCCGAAGCACGCCGAGGAGGAGGCGCTCCGGCAGCTCAAGAAATTGGAGCGCATGCACCCGGACGCCGCCGAAACGGCCACGCTTCGCAACTGGATGGAGATTATGACCGACCTCCCGTGGTCGAAGGCCTCGGTGGACAACCTCGATCTGGCGAAGGCCGAGAAGATTCTCGACGAAGATCACTACGGGCTGGAGAAAGTTAAAGAGCGGATCGTCGAGGCGCTCGCCGTGCGCAAGCTGAAGGAGAAGCCGAAGGGCTCCATCCTCTGCCTCGTCGGCCCGCCGGGCGTCGGCAAGACCAGTCTGGGCCGCTCGATTGCGCGCGCCTTAGACCGCCGCTTCGTCCGCCTCTCTTTGGGCGGCCTGCACGACGAGGCCGAGATACGCGGACATCGGCGCACCTACGTCGGCGCGATGCCGGGCCGCGTCATTCAGGCGCTCCAGCAGGCCGCGACGAACAACCCGCTCATCATGCTCGACGAGATCGACAAGGTGGGCGCGGACTTCCGCGGCGACCCGTCGTCGGCGCTCCTCGAAGTGCTCGACCCGGAGCAGAACAACAGTTTCCGTGACAACTACCTCGGCGTGACGTTCGACCTCTCGAACGCGATGTTCATGACGACGGCGAACGTGCTCGACACGATCCAGCCCGCTTTGCGCGACCGCATGGAGGTCATCCGCCTCGCCGGTTATACCGAAGAGGAGAAGCTGGAGATCGCACGCCGACACCTCATCCCGAAGCAGATCGAGGAGAACGGCATCGCCGCGAAGAACGTGCAAATCTCGAAGAAGGCGCTCGGCGCTCTCATCCTTCAATACACGCAGGAGGCGGGCCTCCGGCAGTTGGAGCGCGAGATCGGGACCATCTGCCGCAAGGTCGCGCGGCGCATCGCCGATGGGCGGACTGAGTTGGTGCGTGTCACGCCCCGCAACCTCCACGAATTCCTCGGCGCGCCGAAAATCTTTCCCGAGGAGATGCTCAAGAAGGACCAGATCGGCGTGGCGACGGGTCTGGCGTGGACGCCGGTCGGCGGCGACGTGCTCTTCATCGAGGCGCTGAGAGTGAAGGGGAAGGGCGCGCTCGTCCTCACGGGCCAGCTCGGCGAGGTGATGCGCGAGTCCGCGCAGGCCGCTTTCTCCTACGCCAAATCGCGCCACAAGGAACTGGGCATCCCCGAGGAGGATTTCGAGAAGTACGACCTGCACATCCACATCCCCGAAGGCGCGATTCCGAAGGACGGCCCCTCGGCGGGCATCACTTTGGCGACGGCGATGGTCTCGTCGCTCGCCCAGCGCCCCATCCGCAAGGACGTGGCGATGACGGGCGAAATCACCCTGCGCGGGAACGTCCTGCCGGTCGGCGGCGTCAAGGAGAAGGTTCTGGCGGCGCGGCGCGCGCGCGTCAGGAAGGTCATCCTGCCCGCTTTGAACCGGCGGGACATGGAGGAGGTGCCGAAGGAGATCTTCGGCGAGATTCAGTTTATTTATGTCGAGAATGTCCGCGACGTTTTCCGCGAGGCGCTGAAGGATGTGACGCCGAGCGCCGCCGCCGCCGTCTCCCGCCCGCCGCGGCTGCCGCAGGCCGCCGCGCCTCCACGGGTCTGATGCTCTGAACGGGGGCTGTTTCGGCCCGATTCGGGCGGGTTAAGAGGCGGCCTCGGGCCGCCTCTTAACGTCTTTGGGGAGCCCGAAATTTCCCGCCCCGTGGCGCAACCGGCGACCCCCTTCGGGCATCATAAATGTCCCTGGCGAAAGCGGAAAAGACCGGAAAAACCCGACGCTTCGCCTTTTATTTGCAAGTAGATAGGTTTGACACCCGGCAAAACCGTGTGATAACCTCCGAGACGGTTAGCTTGGCTCTGCTTTCCTTCACGGAAGCCTTTTCGCGCAGGGCCGTCTTCGGACGCGGGACTTATCTTCCCCGTAATTCTCAGTGGATGCCGCTCGTGCGATCTACCCCGTGGGTCGCCATCGTGGATTCGCTTTAGCTCGCATGTAAGGAGATCAACGATTGAAGAACACGAGCCTCCCCCGCTTAGTCGCTAACGCTGCTCTCATCGCGGCGTTCATTACTCCTTCGCTCACGCTCCAGGCGCAAATCCCCGCGAAATCATATCTTCGTGACACGCCGAACGAGATTGAGCGCGAGGACCCGCGCGTCCAGCAGATCATCGCCCGCGCCGAAGAGCAATTCAAACTCGGAGAGCTGAACCTCAAGGACAACAAGCGCGAAGCGGCCCGCCAGAAGTTCGATCAGGCCGTTGATACCGTGCTCGAATCCGGCATGGACGTGCGCTCGAACCCGCGCCTGCAAAAGTTCTATCTGGAGTTGGTCGAGCGCGTCTACCGCGTGGAAGTCCCGACGCAGGGGCTGCCCGCGACACAGGGTGGGGCTCTGTCCGTCGAGGTCGCGCAAAACGGCTCCGCGCCTCCGCAGATCGGCTTCGGAGACCAAAAGTTCGAGCCGTCACCGCTCGACGAGTACAGCAAGCTCATCCTGACGAGGGAGGAGACGGAAGTCTCCAACGAGCAGGTCGCCAAGCTCGAAGACGAGATTAAGACGACGCTCGATTTCAAATTCACGCCGCACGCGCGCGTTCAGGGCTTCATCAATTTCTATCAGGGCCGCGGTCGCGGCACGATGGAGACGGGCATGCGCCGCTCCGGGCAGTTCATGACGATGGCGCGCCGGATTTTCCGCGAGGAGGGCGTGCCCGAGGACATCGCCTGGCTCGGTCAGGTCGAGAGCAGTTGGCGCCCGCAGGTCCGTTCGTGGGCCGCGGCCTCCGGCCTCTGGCAGTTCATCCCCTCGACGGGCGCACGCTTCGGGCTGCGCCAGACCGCCTACGTGGACGAGCGCAACAGCTTCGAGAAGGCGACGCGCGCCTCGGCCAAGTATCTCAAGTGGCTCGCCAACCGCTACGGCGGCAACTGGGAGCTGGCGATGGGGGCTTACAACACGGGCGAGGGCAACATTGACCGTGCCATCCGCCGCGCCGGGTCGTCCGACTTCTGGACCATCTACCCGTACATCGCGCAGGAGACGCGCGACTACGTGCCGAACATTCTGGCGACCATTCTGATCGGAAAGAGCCCTCAGAAGTATGGCTTCCGCAACGTCCAGAAGATGTCGCCGCTCTCCTACGACATCGTCAACGTGCCGTCGGCGACGAGCCTGCATCTCATCGCGAGTCTGACGGACTCGAACGTGGACTTCCTGCGCAGCATCAACCCCGAGCTGCGCCGCGACATGACGCCTCCCGGCGAAGGCTACAATATCCGCGTCCCGGCCAAGCGCGGCGGGCAGTTGGTCGCGCTCCTCAAGCGCATCCCGACCGACCGCCGCGACCAGCTCGCGCGCGTCATCCCGGTCGCCGCCGGCGAAGACCTTCAGGCAGTCGCCGCGCGCACCGGCGCGAGCCTCTCGCAGCTCCAGCAGTGGAACGGCGGCGTTGACCTGAGCAAGGGCGGCAAAGTCATCGTGCCCACGGGCCGGAGCGTGGTGCAGACGGCCAAGGTTTACGAGCGCGGGCGCGGCAGCAGCACCTCCATCGGCAGCAGCCTGCGGATGGTGGCGGCCCAGGGGGGCGAGACCATCGCGCAGCTCGCGGCCCGCGTGGGCGCTTCCGTTGACGACGTGGCGAAACTGAACGGCATGTCCGCGGGCACTTCGCTCGCGCACGGCCAGCAGGTGAGGGTGCCGTCCTCCGGCAAGCCCGCCGCCGCTGCCCCTTCGCGACGCCGCCGGTAAGCGAGAGACTAAGCGCATTCGTCCTTCGGATGCGTTGCACACAAACGAGCGGGCGCGCCTGTCGGCTAAAGAGTCCACAGCGCGCCCGCCTTTTTTTTCGACACCTTCCAGAAGCTTCCCGCCTTCATCGCCCGCCGCCCTCGCGGGCTTGAGTTCGGACGCGCCTTCCCGCGCGCGCCGTCCGGTCTCTCTTTTTGTCCACCTTCCGAGGGCTCACAAAGCTTATGCTCTTCCGAACGCAGTCGGCTGCCGTCTACGGCATTGACGCAGACCTCGTCGAAGTCGAGGTTGATCTGACGCCCGCGCGCGCAGAGGCGGACGCGCCTTCGTCCGTGACCATCGTGGGCCTGCCCGACCTCGCCGTGCGCGAGTCGCGCGAGCGCATCCGCGCGGCGATCAACAACAGCGCCTTCTTCTTCCCCTTCCACAAGACGACCATCAACCTCGCGCCCGCCGACGTGCGCAAAGAAGGCGCGAGCTTCGACCTCCCCATCGCGCTCGGCATCCTCGGCGCAAACGGCGACCTCGGCGAGACCGAAGGGCTCGACGGCCTGCTCTCAGTCGGCGAGCTTTCGCTCGACGGGCGCGTCCGGCCCGTCCGCGGCGCGCTGCCCGTCGCCATCCGCGCGCGCGACGCGGGCGTCTCGAGCCTCCTGCTGCCGGAAGAGAATGCGAAGGAGGCAGCGGTCGTCGAGGGCGTGGATGTCTACGCGGTCTCCAGTTTGCGCGGCGCGGTCGAGTTGATCGGCGCGTTGCGGGGCGGCGGAGCACAGGGGCCGCGCCCCTCGCCGGTGCGGGTTGACCCCGCCGACCTGCTCGCCCCCGCGGGCCGCTACGACGTCGACTTCCGCGAGGTGCGCGGACAGTTCGCGGCCAAGCGGGCGCTCGAGGTAGCGAGCGCGGGCTCGCACAACATCCTGCTCATAGGGCCGCCGGGCTCGGGCAAGACGATGCTCGCCAAGCGGCTGCCGACGATTCTGCCGCCGCTCGAATTCGAGGCCGCGCTCGAGCTGACGAAGATTCACTCGGTGGCGGGCCTGACGGGCCGTTCGGGGCTCGTCTCGGAGCGCCCGTTCCGCTCGCCGCACCACACGATCAGCGACGCGGGCCTCATCGGCGGCGGTGTTAACTACAACAAAAAATAAGACTATACAAATAAATCTGCGATTGTTACATTAATTGATGCGAACCTCACGCTCGCATCAATCATGCCTAAACTACCTTCCTCTTACACAGTCGAAGCTTTCCTCGACAATAATCGCAACCGGATTTGGCGAATCGAGTGGTTCGGCGAAGTGGATTTGAGTCCGCAGGTTCCTTCTGAGCTGACCATCGAAGTTGTGCTTGTTCCGCTCTGGAAAACCGAAATCGATCCACAAACAATCAATAAGAAGTCAGCTTATCAATACAGTGCGCGTCGTGTTGTCCGCGTCGGGGTGGGCCTGCTGCCTTGCCTACACATTGGTACGGTATGGCGCGGCGGACATCAGCTTGATACTCCTTCTTACACGCTACGCCCCTTCGATGAGCTATTTGTTACGCCGGAAACCTCACGTATCACAGATGCGTACCGGAACCC
>JAIVJM010000057.1 GCA_020199995.1 Acidobacteriota bacterium
CCCGCCATGAGCATCTGCACCGCAGCCGCCATCAACGGCGAGACCCCGGTCGGGCGCTGCTTCGCGTAGATCGAGCCCACCGTCCACGAAAAACATCCGAGCTGAATCACCAGCACGCCCGCCAGATAGTAGCCGTTCAGAGAGACCCCGAAGAGCTGCGGCACGACCAACATGGCCAGGCCACCGAAGCCCACCAGCATCCCCAACACCCCGCGCGCGCCCACGCGCTCCCCGTCCTTCCTCATCCTTTCGAGGGCCGCTACCCAGAAAGGCGAAGTCGCCACCAGCAGCGCCGCCATCCCGCTCGGCACCCACTGCTCGGCCCAGACCACCGCGCCGTTGCCGACACCCAGAAGCATCAGCCCGACCACGCCCAAATCGAGCCACTCACGCCCCGCAGGCAGCCGCACGTTCCGCTGCCGGCTCATGATGAAAAAAAGCAGCCCGCCCGCGATGAGGAAGCGCAGGCCCGCGAAAAGCATCGGCGTCAGAGTCTCCAGCCCGACGCGAATCGCCAGATACGTCGTGCCCCAGAAAAAACAGACCGCCGCCCACGCGCCGTAAGCCCCAAGCCTCTCCCTGCTCGTCATCTATTCACCCACCCCTTCCCTGTTCAAAGGCAGACGCGTCGTCTCCTTCACCGTCTTCAAAACAATCGTCGTCCGCGTCCCCCTGATGGCCTTGAACGGCCCGAAATCGTCCCGCAGCATGCGATACAGATCATCCGTGTCCCGCGCCCGCACCTTCAACAGAAAGCAATCCTCACCCGCCAAGTGGTGTAGCTCCAGCACCGAGGGCAGCGCCGCTAAGGCCTCCGCCGTGCTCTCCGCGCGCCCCAGCAAGTCGTCCTTGTCGTCAACCCGAACGAAAATAAAGGCCAGCAGCCCGAGCCCCAGCGCCTGCGGGTCGAGTAGCGCCGTGTAGCCCCTCAAAAGCCCCCGCTCCTCCAGCTTGCGCACGCGCTCGGCGGTCGCCGCCGGCGTCAACTCGACGGCACGAGCCAGCTCCACATTGGTGACGCGCCCGTCCTGCTGAAGAATCTCCAGAATACGTCTGTCTTTGTCATCAATCATTGGCCGAACTCCCCCGGATGCCATAATTTTCAAGTCAAATGTCGTGGCACCTCATTATAGTACGCCTCTTCGGTAACATTGTTGCGTGATATATACCAAACCCCCTTATTTACAAAACATAATATTGGTCATTTGGTCTTTGGCTGTTGGTTCGTCATATTACCTCTCAAGGAAAACTGAGGGTAGAACCACCGTATCCAGAGATTTGACAGGAAGACACTCAATCTTTATTATCCACTCATGCTCACAGCCCCGTTGATTCTTCAAAGCGTCGGCTGTGAGGATTTAAAGGCTTGTCAAAGCTTTATTTGGAGGTCAACTATGAGCATCACTCGTTACGATCCGTTTCGCGACCTGAGGATCCTGCAGGACGAGGTTAACCGTCTTTTCTCCAGCAATTTCACGCGCTCCTACGGCGACGAGGGCATTGCCCGGGGGGCCTGGATGCCGGGCGTGGACATCTACGAGAACAAAGACCAGATCGTGCTCGAAGCCGAACTGCCCGGCATGAACCGGGAGGATTTCGAGTTGACGGTCGAAAACAATGTGCTCACGCTGCGCGGCGAGCGGCGCTTCGAGAAGCGCGACGAGTCGGACAACTACCACCGCGTCGAGCGCGCCTACGGAACCTTCACGCGCTCCTTCACGCTGCCGCAGACCGTCTCGTCCGACCGCGCGACCGCCGATTACAAGGATGGCGTGCTCCGCGTCGTGCTCCACAAGCATGAAGATGTGAAGGCCCGCCGCATCGAGATCGGCGGCCAGAGCACCGAGGGCAGAACGCCGCGGACGGTTGTTGAGGCGAAGACCGAAACGTCCGACGTCAAGGGCGAGGCGAAGAAGGCCTCGGGTCGCTAGAGCCCTCAAGAGCCCTCGGCGGTCAGCACCCACAGACGACGGCCCGGCGGCCAGCGTTTGAGGTGCAGACCGCTGAGGAGAGCCTTTCTGCCGGTCGTTCGCCGCGGCGTGCGTCTGTCGCGCCCGCAGGCGTCAGCTTTAACAACAGTTTTTGAGGTTTCAGATAATTCCATGCGTTTAGATCGTTTTACGCTGCGCGGCCAGGAAGCGATTCAGTCGGCCATCGAGGCCGCCGAGCGCAATCAGAATCAGCAGGTCGAGCCGGAGCACGTTTTGCTCACGATGCTCGAACAGCCCGAGGGCATCGTGCGCCCGGTGCTGGGCAAGAGCGGCGCGAACGTGCAGGTCGTCCTCAACGACGTGCAGGCGTCCATCGGGCGCTTCCCGAAGGTGGAGGGCGGTCAGCAGTATTTCAGCCCGCGCCTGACGCAGGTTTTCAACGCCGCGCAGAAGCGGGCCGAGGCGATGAAGGACGAGTACATCTCGACCGAACATCTGCTGCTGGCGATTGCCGACGAGAAGGATGGGGCCGCCGGGCGCATCCTGCGCCAGCACGGCGTGACGCGCGAAGACCTCTCGAAGGTCATCGAGCAGATGCGCGGCGGCGTGCGCGTCACCGACCAGAACGCGGAAGAGAACTATCAGGCCCTCTCGAAGTACGCCAAAGACCTCACGGAGCTGGCGCGGAAAGGCAAGCTCGACCCGGTCATCGGGCGCGACGACGAGATTCGGCGCACGATTCAGGTGCTCTCGCGCCGGACGAAGAACAACCCCGTCTTGATCGGCGAGCCGGGCGTCGGCAAGACCGCGATTGTCGAGGGGCTGGCGCAGCGCATCGTCTCGGGCGATGTGCCAGAGACCTTGCGCAATAAGCGTCTCGTGTCGCTTGACCTCGGTTCGATGCTCGCGGGCGCGAAGTACCGCGGCGAGTTCGAAGACCGCCTCAAGGCCGTCCTCAAAGAGATCGAGAACGCGCAGGGGCAGATCGTGCTCTTCATTGACGAGCTCCACACGCTGGTCGGCGCGGGTGCGGCTGAAGGGGCGATTGACGCGTCGAACATGCTCAAGCCCGCGCTGGCGCGCGGCGAGCTGCGGTGCGTCGGCGCGACCACGCTCAACGAATACAAGAAGCACATCGAGAAGGACGCGGCCCTTGAGCGTCGCTTCCAGCAGGTCTACGTCGGCGAGCCGACGGTCGAGGATACCATCGCCATCCTGCGCGGCCTCAAGGAGCGTTACGAGGTGCACCACGGCGTCCGCATCAAGGACTCGGCCATCGTCGCGGCGGCGACGCTCTCGAACCGCTACATCACCGACCGCTTTCTGCCCGACAAGGCGATTGACTTGATTGACGAGGCCGCGTCGCGCCTCCGCATCGAGATTGATTCACTGCCGCAGGAGATTGACGTGCTCGAACGTGAAATCCTCCAGCTCGAAATCGAGCGGCAGGCCTTGCAGCGCGAGGAGGACGAGCGCTCGAAGACCCGTCTGAGGGACATCGAGCAGCGCATCGCCGACCTCAAAGAGAAATCTTCGGGAATGAAGGCCAAGTGGCAGTCCGAGAAGGAAGAGATCGAGCGGATGCGCGAGGCCAAAAACGAGTTGGAGCAGTTGCGCTTGCAGTTGGATCAGGCGCGCAACGCGGGTGATCTGGCGCGCGCCGCCGAGCTTCAGTACGGGCGCATCCCCGAATTGGAGGGCAAGCTGAGCGACGAACAGGCCAAGCTCGCCGAGTTGCAGCGCGACGGCGTCATGCTCAAGGAAGAGGTGGACGAAGAGGACGTGGCGCTGGTCGTCGCGAAGTGGACGGGCGTGCCCGTCTCGAAGATGCTCGAAGGCGAGATGCAGAAGCTCGTCATGATGGAGGAAGGGCTGCGCCGTCGCGTCATCGGTCAGGACGAGGCGCTGACGGCGGTCGCCAACGCCGTCAGGCGTGCGCGCGCCGGTCTGCAAGACCCGAACCGCCCCGTCGGCTCGTTCATCTTCCTCGGGCCGACAGGCGTCGGCAAGACCGAGACGGCACGCGCGCTCGCCGAGTTTCTCTTCGACGACGAGCGGGCCATGATCCGTCTCGACATGTCGGAGTACATGGAGAAGCACGCGGTGGCCCGCATGATCGGCGCGCCGCCGGGCTACATCGGCTACGATGAGGGCGGGCAGTTGACCGAGGCCGTGCGGCGCAGGCCCTACTCCGTCATCCTCTTCGACGAGATCGAGAAGGCGCACCCCGATGTTTTCAACATTCTGCTCCAGATACTCGACGACGGTCGCCTGACCGACTCGAAGGGGCGCACGGTGGACTTCAAGAACACGGTCTTGATTATGACCTCGAACCTCGGGAGCCGGGAAATTTTCGACGTGGGTGACGACGACAAGCAGATTCGCGAGGCCGTTCTGCAAGTCCTGCGCGAACACTTCAAGCCGGAGTTTTTGAACCGCGTGGACGATATCGTGATCTTCCGGCAGCTCTCGCGCGAGCAGATCGTCGAGATCATCGAGGTGCAGCTCGAACGACTGCGCTCGATGCTCGCGGAGCGCAACATGACGCTCGTGCTTGAGGACTCGGCCAGAGAGCTTCTGGCGCGCGAGGGTTACGACCCGATGTACGGCGCTCGGCCCCTCAAGCGCGCCATCCAGACGCTTATCCAGAACCCGCTCGCGACCAGACTCCTGCGCGGCGAGATCGTGCCGGGGCAGACCATCCGCGCCCGGGCCGAAGGCGACGTGCTGGAGTTCACGACCGAAACGACCGCCGTCGAGGCGGCACAGGCCAAAGTCTAGAGGCTGGAGGCCAGAGGCTGGAGACTTGTTAAATCAACTCGTCTTTAACAAGTCTCCAGAGTCTAGCCCCTAGCCTCTTCAACCGGAGGTTGAGATGAGACACAGGTGGGACCCTGTGCGCGACCTGTTCATGTTGCAGGAGCGCATGAATCGTTTGTTCGAGGAGACGGCGGAGCGGCGCGCGCCGCCCGAAGAGGCCGAAATCGAGCACGCCGACTGGATTCCGGCGGCTGACGTGTACGAGGACGAGCGGGAGTACACGCTCGCGCTCGACCTGCCGGGCATCCGGCGCGAGGGGCTCGACGTGAGCCTCGACGACGGTCGCCTGACGATCCGCGGCGAGCGCGCGCAGGCCGAGGGCGTGGGCGTGCGCCGCACCGAACGCCCGCACGGGCGCTTCGTCCGCACCTTCAGCCTGCCCGACGCGGTTGACCGCCACGGCATCACGGCGGATTATAAGGACGGCGTCCTGCTCATGCGTCTCCCCAAGCGCACCGAGCAGCCCGCACACCGGCTCAAAATTGACATTCAGTGAAGGCCGTAAATCGTGAATCGCAAATAGCAAGAGCGATCATGAACTCCGGCTGGCGATTCACGGCTCAAGCGCCGCGACGATTCAGCCACGATTCACGATTTACGATTCACGATTTACGACTATGGTATCTTTCCGCAGGGAGAAGAAAAAACAGCATATGGAAGAGAGGACGGCGGCTGGCGAAGCTCGCGCGACGGAGCAGGAGCCGACAGCCGAAAGATTTCGTGTGACCGACCGGAGGCGTATTAACCTGACCGAGCCGGAGGGCGGCGACGCGGCGAACGACGAGGGCAGCGCGGAGACGCCGAGCCTCAAGCCAACCTACGTCGAGGAGCTTGAGGCGCGCGCCCGCGCCGCGGAGCAGCAGGCGTTGGAAGTGCAGAGCCGTTTCGAGCAGGTGCGAGCCGAGCTTCGGCGCGAGACGGACGAGACCCGCCAGCGCCTCGCGCGCGCCTCCGACGAGCGCGCCGCGCGCGAGAAGGCTTCGTTCATCGCGGCGCTGCTCCCCACGCTCGACAATCTCCAGCGCGCCGTCGAAGCGGCGGAGGGCGGCGGCCCGAGGGAGGCTCTACTCGAAGGACTGCGCGGAACCATCAGCGGCTTCGAGAGCGCGCTCGCCGCGGCGGGGGCCGAGCACGTCGAGGCCGCGGGGCGGAGGTTCGACCCCGAGCTGCACGAGGCCGTTGACACGGCGGAGGTCGAGCCCGAGCGCGACGGCACGGTTACGGCGCAGTACAGCCGCGGCTATCGTATCGGCAAACAGCTCCTGCGGCCCGCGCGCGTGCAGGTCGGTCGCGCCCCCGGCGCGGCGCAGGGTGCGACGGAATAACCGTCGTTCGGAATTCCTGATTTGAGGTTGAGCAGGACTCCTATATCAGTCCTCGCTATTTAATTTCACTGTTGAAATCTCAGGCCTCAAATCTTCAACCGTAAAATTTCAGTCGAGGGAGAACACCACAAGTGGCAGCAAAGGATTTGAAGTACAGGGAGGAAGCGCGGCGTGCGATGCTGGCGGGCGTGAACACTTTGGCGAACGTCGTGCGGGTGACGCTGGGACCGCGAGGGCGAAACGTCGTCATCGCGAAGAAGTTCGGCTCGCCCGTCATCACCAAAGACGGCGTGACGGTGGCGAAGGAGATCGAGCTTTCCGACAGGTATGAGAACATGGGCGCGCAGATGGTCAAGGAGGTCGCCACTAAGACCAACGACATCGCGGGCGACGGGACGACCACCGCGACCGTGCTCGCGCAGGCCATCTTCCGCGAGGGCGTCAAGAACGTTACGGCGGGCACGAACCCGATGGCCCTCCAGCGCGGCATCCAGCTCGGCGTCGAGGCGGCGGTCAAAGAACTGGAGCGGATGTCGAAGAAGGTCAAGAGCAAGGAGGAGCTGGCGAACGTCGCCTCCGTCTCGGCCAACAACAACCGCGAGATCGGCGAGCTCATCTCCGAAGCGATGGAGCGCGTCGGGCGTGACGGCGTCGTGACGGTCGAAGAGTCGAAGACGATGCTCACGGAACTCGACCTCGTCGAGGGCATGCAGTTCGACCGCGGCTATCTTTCGCCCTACTTCGTCACCAACCCCGACCGCATGGAGTGCGTGCTCGAAGACCCTCTCATCCTGCTTCACGAGAAGAAGATCGCCGCCATGCGCGACCTTCTGCCCGTGCTCGAACAGGTTGCGCAGCAGGGCCGACAGCTCCTCATCGTCTCCGAGGACGTGGAGGGCGACGCGCTCGCCACGCTCGTCGTCAACCGCCTGCGCGGCACCGTCAAGGTCTGCGCCGTCAAAGCCCCGGCCTTCGGCGACCGCCGCAAGGCCATCCTCGAAGACATCGCGGTGCTGACGGGCGGTCAGCTTATCACCGAAGAACTCGGCATCAAGCTTGAGGCCGTCACGCTCGCAGAGCTGGGGCGCGCCAAGCGCGTGATCGTGGACAAGGACTCGACGACCGTCGTCGAGGGCGGCGGCGAGCGCAAGGCCATCGAGGGGCGCGTCGCGACCGTCCGCCGCCAGATCGAGGAGACGACCTCGGAATACGACCGCGAGAAGTTGCAGGAGCGGCTGGCGAAACTCGCCGGGGGCGTCGCCGTCATCCGCGTCGGCGCGGCCACCGAGACCGAGATGAAAGAGAAGAAGATGCGCGTCGAGGACGCCGTCAACGCCACGCGCGCGGCGGCGCAGGAAGGCATCGTCGCGGGCGGGGGCGTGGCGCTGGTGCGCGCCGCAAAGGCGCTCGATAAGCTCGAAGTCGAGGATGAGGACGTGCGTACCGGCGTGCGCCTGCTGCGCCGCGCGATGGAAGAGCCGCTCAGGCGCATCGCCGAGAACGCGGGCGTGGACGGCGCGGTCGTCATCGGCAAGGTCGAGGAGTCGAAGGGCTCGCGCGGTTTCAACGCCGCCACGGGCGAATTTGAAGACCTCGTCGCCGCAGGGATCATTGACCCGACGAAGGTGGTGCGCACGGCGTTGCAAAACGCTGCATCGGTCGCGGGCCTCCTGCTCACAACTGATGCAGCCGTGACGGACGCGCCCGAGCCCCGGAAGGCCGCCATGCCGCAGATGCCGGGCGGCGAAGACTACGACTACTGAGAGCCGTAAACGGTGACAGGTGACAGGTGACAGACAGGTTTTTAATCCTGTCACCTGTCACCTGTCACCGTTTACGGCTTTTCTCCTGTCACGCATCACGGTTTACGGCTTTCAGATGGCCAGATATTTGCTGCGAGCCGTTGTGCTATAGTCGTGATGTCCGGAAGCGCGACGAAAAGCGCAACTGGGCCGAGACCCCTCGCATCTAAACTGAGGCCGAACGGGCGGGCGTATTTGTCGAAACTGTTCGCTACAGTTGAGAACATGTGTCCGCCGCAAGTCGTTCAATTTCCAAATGGCCGAAGTTGACCGGATGCCTGAGGCGAGCCACAAGATGGCGCATCCGGCGAAGTCGAAGGAAAAGCAATGATTGATCTGGGAACTTACAAAGATCGTTTCGCCGAGAGCGGGCAGCGCGTGCTCGAACACGCGGTGCAGGATTCGAAGCGGCGCGACCAAAATTATATCGCCGTCGAGCACATCCTCAGCGCGCTGGCGTCCGAGGAGGCCGACCTCTTCAACTCGACCATGCGCGACCTCGCGCTGGACCCGCGCTCGGTCAAGGTGCTGATCGAGAAGAGGCTGGAGAACGCGCGCTACCAGAACGTCAACAAGGGGGTGCGCATCGCGCCCGAGACCATCGAACTCTTCAAGAAGGCGATGGAGAGGGCGCGCGCGCAGGGGCGCAAGATCATCGAGGCGACCGACCTCTTCATGGCGCTCTCGCAGGACGAGAACAGCGCCCTGATGGGCGTGCTCCGCAATTTGGGCGCGAACCCCGAGACGGTCGTCGAGCAGGTGCGCGCGCGCGTCCGCACACGCGAGCAGCAGGAGGAAGAGTACAAGAAGAAGTTCGATCTGCCCCCGTACCTCAAGCACTTCGGGACCTCGATGAACCGTCTGGCGCGGGCCGACAAGCTCCCCCCCACCATCGGTCGCGAGCAGGAAATCCAGCAGATGATCGAAATCCTCTGCCACCGCGAGCGCGCCAACTCCCCCATGCTCGTCGGCGAGCCCGGCGTCGGAAAGACGGCGGTGGTCGAGGGGCTCGCGCGCTTGATCGAGCTTGAGCCGGAGAAAGTCCCCCTGCGCCTGCGCGGGACGCACGTCGTGCAGTTGCAGATGGGCGGACTGGTCGCGGGCACGATGCTGCGCGGCATGTTCGAGGAGCGCATCAAGGGCATCATTGACGAGGTCAAAGAGCGCGACAACCTCATCCTCTTCATAGACGAGGCCCACACCATCATCGGCGCGGGCGCGGCGCTCGGCACATCCTCGGACGCGGCCAACATGTTCAAGACGGCGCTCGCGCGCGGCGAGATGCGCATCATCGGCGCGACGACGAGCACCGAATATAAGGAATACATCGGCGAGGACGAGGCGCTCGCGCGCCGCTTCCGTCTGGTCAAGGTGGACGAGCCTACGCTTTCCGAGACGCGCGAGATTCTCTTCGGGCTGAGGCCCCGTCTTGAGCGCAATTACTCGG
>JAIVJM010000232.1 GCA_020199995.1 Acidobacteriota bacterium
AGCCCTTCAACGACCTCGGCGCGCAGACGCTCTCGCTCTCGAACACAGGCGGCACCGACCACGGCTCATTCGACTCGATCGGCCTCCCCGGATTCCAGTTCATCCAGGACGGCGTCGAATACAATACGCGCACACACCACTCGACGCAGGACTTGTACGACCGCATTCAGGCCGACGACATGAAGCAAGCCGCCGCAGTGATGGCCGCCTTCATCTACCAGACGGCCATGCGCGACGAGAAGCTGCCGCGCAAGACGCCGCCGGGGGCCGGACGGACTGCGCCCTGAAAGTACGGCAGCCGGAAACATCCAATTACTGAGATTCGGTTCAGATAATTCGACGGGCGGAAATGTCCTGCCCTTTGAAACTTTCGCGCCGGGCGTAGGGTATACTCACGTCACCCCTGACGAGTTTCGTCACAAGCAAGACAAGTCAAGACAGTTTTTTGAGCTTCCTTTTATTCAGGAGAACAATCGTCATGTTCCGACGCCCCGCAGCCGCCGCGCTGCTCCTCTTCACCCTGCTGTCTTCAAACCTGACGCTGCCGCTCCGCGCGCAGCAGCAGCCGCCGCCGACCGCGACACCACTGACGACGCCCGTGCAGACGCCGACCCCACAGGCGATGCCGACGCCGACGCCCGACATCATCGAGCGTATCAAGGACGAGGGGCTCAACCGCTCGCAGGTGATGCAGACGCTCGGCTATTTGACGGACATCATCGGGCCGCGCCTCACGGCTTCGCCCGCCCTCAAGCGCGCGAACAACTGGACGCGCGACAAGCTCGCGGAGTGGGGTTTGCAGAACGCGCACCTCGAAGCGTGGGGGCCGTTCGGTCGCGGCTGGACCTTGAAGCGCTTCTCGGCTGAGGTCGTCGAGCCGCAGGCGTTCCCGCTCGTCGCCTACCCGCGCGCGTGGTCGCCGGGGCTCGACGCGCCGCTCTCGTCCGAAGTCGTGCTGCTGGACGCGACGAAGGAGGAGGACTTAGAGAAGTACAAGGGGCAGTTGCGGGGCAAGATCGTTCTGGCCGGGACGGTGCGCGAACTCAAGCCGAAGTTCGAGCCCACAGGGACGCGCCTCGGCGAGAAGGATTTACTCGCGCTGGCGAACGCGCCCGACCCCGCGACCGTGCCGCGCCGCCCATCCACCCCCCTGAGCGCGCAGGAGACCGCACTGCTGCGCTTCAACTTCCGAAAGACACAGTTCTACTACGAAGAGGGCGTGGCCCTGCTCGTCGGGTCGAGCCCGGCGGGCGACGGCGGAATGTTGCAGTTCGTCCAGTCGGCGAGCGTGCAGCCACCCGCCTTCGACACGCCGTTCAACCAGCGCCTCGCGCCATGGGACCCGAAAGCGCCGAAGCTGATCCCGCAGATCGCGCTCTCGAACGACCACTACAACCGGCTCGCGCGCATGCTCCGGCAGGGCGAGAAGGTTTCGCTGAACGTCAACCTTGAGGTCGAGTTCCACGACACAGACCTCATGAGCTACAACACGATTGCGGAGATTCCGGGCGGCGACTTGAAGGACGAAGTGGTGATGCTCGGCGGGCATCTGGATTCGTGGCACACGGCGACGGGCGCGACCGACAACGCGGCGGGCGTCTCCGTCATGATGGAAGCCGTCCGCATCCTCAAGACCCTCAATGTCCAGCCGCGACGCACCATCCGCATCGCGCTCTGGAGCGGAGAGGAGCAGGGTTTATTAGGCTCGCGCGCCTACGTTAAAGAACACTTCGGCCCCGTCCCGCCTCCGCCTCCGCCCGCGCCGGTGGGGACGACCGCGCCCGACGCCGCAGCGGCAGCCGTCGCGCAGAAGACCGGCAAGACGCCAAAGAAGCGCGACGCGCGCGAAGCCGCCGCCCGGACGGGAACAACTCCGGTGGCTGCGCCCACACCCACGCCGACACCCTCCGGCCCTCCGGCCCCGGTCTTCAAGCCTGAGTACGACAAGTTCAACGTCTATTTCAACATGGACAGCGGGACGGGGGCCATCCGTGGGATTTACCTTCAGGGCAACGAGCCGCTACGCCCCATCTTCCGCGAGTGGCTCCAGCCCTTCCGCGAGCTGAAGGTCGGAGATAAGACCTACACGGCCTCGACCATCACCATCTCGAACGCGGGCGGCTCGGACTTCCTCTCCTTCAATGCCATCGGCCTCAACGGCCTCGACTTCCTGCAAGACGATGTTGAATATGAGAGCCGCACGTGGCACTCGAATCAGGACACGTTCGACCGCGTCATCCCGGAGGACGTGAAGCAGGCGGCGGTCGTCATCGCCTCGTTCGTCTACAGGGCCGCGATGAGCGATCAGAAACTCCCCCGCAAGCCCTTCCGCGCGCCCGCGCAGCAATAAAAGCACGGCGCGGAAGAGAAGCGGCCAAACGAGAAGTGGGCCGGCTGGAGCCCCGTGCCGTCCTCGTCAAACGAGATGCCGGCGGCGACCTCGTCGGAGAGGCGCGACCAGCCGTCGGGCGTGTGCTTGAAGGTCTCGGAGGAGGCGGGGCGGAAGACGCCGCCCTCGGGCTGCCACACGCGGCGCTCGACGTGGACGTGCGGGTGCTTGACGCGGATCAGGTTGAAAGAGTTGGACTCGCCACGGCCCCGCGTGGAGGTGGCCGTGCCCGCCTGCACGACGAGCGCGGAGTGGCCCGGCGTCTTATACCTGACGGCGGTCTGTCCCGTGTGGCTGATGTGGAGGTGGCCCGCGAGCAGGAGGTCTGCGCCGCACGCGGCGAGCGCCTCAATCGCCATCCGCGCGCGCCCCACGATCTCGCGCTCGTCGTGCCCCTCGGGCAGGTCGAAGGGGTGGTGCGTGACGACGATCTTGGTGATCTCATCCGGGTACTTGCTCAGGCGCTCGCGGACGCGCGCCACCTGCCGCTCGTTGATGCGCCCGTACTTCGTCGTCAGCGAGCGCGCCGTGTTGACGCCCGTCAAAACCATCTCCTCGTCCTCGTAGAAAGGTTCGAGGTCGTCCGTGATGTGCCGCCGGAACTTTTCGAGCGGGCTCGCGAAGCGCGCGAAGAAGTTGTAGAGCGGCACGTCGTGGTTGCCGGGCACGACGATCTGTGGAAAGGGAAGCGCGTCCAGAAATTCGCGCGCCTCGCGGAACTGCGCCGAGCGGGCGCGCTGCGTGAGGTCGCCCGAGACGACCACCACCGATGGCCTCAGCCCCGACACGGCCTCCCTGACGCCGGCGACCACGGCCTCGTCAGTGCGCCCGAAATGGAGGTCGGAAAGATGCGCGATTGTCTTCATATCTTCAAAAGCGGAGATAAGTGATGAGTGATAAGTGATAAGACAAGACAGGATTGTCTTATCACTTATCACTCATCACTTATCTCCGTCCTGGGGACTATGACCCGCAACGCGCCGGGGAGCACGCGGTAGTGGAGCGGCGTCGTCATCAGCGTGACCTCGCCGTCGGCGGCGACGGGCAGGCGGCGCGGACGTGACGTCTCGACCCAGATTTCTTTGGCGCAGAGCGCGTCGAAGTCCTTCGCCTGCCGCAGCCGCCCGCAGAGTGCGCGCACCGCGAGCCAGAAAAGCCCGAGGCGGCCCGTGCGGTGCGCCACGTAGAGGCTCAGGTACCCGGCGTCGAGGCGGCGGCGCGCGCCGATGTCGAGGCTCTCTATCTCGTACTCGTTGTTGCCGATGAAGACGAAGGGAGTCTTGCGCACGATCTCCTGACCGTCGACGCTCAGGCGGACGCTCAGGAAAGGGTGGCGGCGCAGGACTGAGAGCGCCGCCCAGAAGAAGGCCGGCCACTTGCCGCT
This sequence comes from Acidobacteriota bacterium, assembly GCA_020199995.1. Lineage (GTDB taxonomy): Bacteria > Acidobacteriota > Blastocatellia > Pyrinomonadales > Pyrinomonadaceae > JAIVJM01. Next base: position 3,774 of record JAIVJM010000232.1, read on the forward strand.
CTTCAGACGCTCCTGCAACTTCTCGCGTCGCCGCACGATGAGCGGGTAGAGGCCGAGCCCCGAATTGTTGATGAAAATCTGACCGTTCACTTCGCCGACGTCAACCGACACCTCGTGCCCTTCGCAGACGACGCGCGCGGCGTCCTCAAGTTGGAGCGGGATGTGCAGGTCTTTGGCGAAGTGATTGAGCGTGCCGAGCGGGAGGAGGCCGAGCGCGCGGTGCGTCCCGACCAACTGTGAGGCGACGGCGTTGACCGTCCCGTCGCCGCCGCCAGCGACGACGGAGCGCGCGTCGCGTCCGAGCGCGCGCCGCGCAAGCTCCTTCAAGTCCTCGCCGTCGCGCGCCTGCGCAACGCGTGCTTCGAGGCCGCAAGCGGCGAAGGCCCGCTCCAGCGCCCCGGCGTCCTCCGCGGAGCTCTCCCCGCCGGCGGACGCGTTGATGATGACCTCGACACCAGCAGACATAGGGGGCGCGCGCCGACAAGCCCTTCGTGGAAAGAGAACGGGCGAGCCCCCGGCGGCGAGGCTCGCCCGTCACGTCTGTCCGCGGGGACGCCTCGCGGCGTCAACGCACAAAGACGTGACCGAAGCCGTCGGCGACTTCTCAGAGACCGCCGCGCGCGCCCTGCGCCGCGGACGCCGCCTGTCCCTCTGTGGCTGCCGCCGACGTGCCGGCGGTGGACTTGGCGGTCTGATGCTCAAGCTGGCTGCGCTTCGCGACTTCGCGCTGCGTCGAGAGGTCAATGCCGATGAGGTCTTTGAGCTTGGAGAGCAGCGCCGGGACGATGACCGAGGTGGCGGTGCGCGAAAGCTCTTCGACGGCGCGCTCGCCGAGCGTGGAAAGCTCGTCCTGCAAGCGGTCGTAAGCCTTCGTCTCCTTGAAGCGCTGCATCAACCCCGGCCCTTTCGGCCCTGCCTCTTCGGCGGTCTCCGCGGCGGTCGCGGCCTCGTAGCCGCTGCTGTACGAAGGCCGTGTGTCCGGCCCGACGTCCGCGCCCTGACGACTGGCGAAGTCCATCGTCGCATCCGCCGAAGCGGGGCGCGGCGACGGGCTCTGGTAGGCCGCCGAAGCGTGCGACGGCGCGCCCGTGATGGGCGTCGCCGCGTAAGCCCGCGAAGCGCCCTGCATCTGGTCGAAGCCGGCCTCGATGCGGTCGAACGCGCCGTCGTCTTCGTCCTCTTCATCGCCGTCCCCCTTGAATGCCCCCGCGACGCAATAGCCGAGGAGAGCGCCGCCGACTAAAGCGCCCGCGGTGAAGGGGAGCGGTCGTCGCCGGTACTGCTCGCGCCAGTCGAGCGTGTCGCTGATGGTGTCTTTCACCTGCTGGTACTGTTGTGTCACTGTGTCTTTAATCTCCGTCACCGTCTGTGTAATGGATTCACGCGCCTCTTCCATGCGACGCTGAAGCTCGGCCTTGGTCGTGTCGTTCGCGTCGTCTTCGCCCGGCAGTTCGGTCGCGCGCGCCAGTCCTACATTTCGTTCTTCAGCCATTGCTTGTCCTTTCTGATCTCGTCGAGACTTCTAGTGGGCACTGGGTTGTAGGAGCCGAAGCGCTTCTTCATCGCGAGGACGATGACGCCGCCGACGACCAGATAGAGCACGCCCGTGATGAGAAATCCCACGCCGTAGCTGACCGGCCCGTATTTCGGCGTGACCGCGCCGGGGGCGTCGCTCCCGAAGAGGGTCGAGATGAAGAACGCGACCGCGACGTTCAAGAGCGCGAACCCGATGGCGGCGATCACGCCGCCGACCGCCGTCAGCGCCCCGTTGCGCGCGTAGAAAGACGCATCCTCCTTGAGCTCGACTTTGACCAGACTCAGCTTGGTGTCGACCAGCTGCATGACATTGTCGCCCAGGCGACCCAAGAGCGCGGGCAGGTTGTCAATGTCGGCCTGCTGCTCCAGCTGCTGCTGCTGCTGCTCCGCCGTCGCGGGCACGGCGGCCATTCTTCTCTCTACTTCGGCCATCGCTCCCCTCCTCCTTACTAAACGCAGAACTTGGAATGCAGAACGCAGAACGATGAACGGAAAAGCTTTTGTCTTTTATTCATCGTTCATCGTTCTGACTTCTGCATTTGTATTACCGGCGGCTTCCGCCGCGCAGCAGGAGGCCGATGACGAACCCGGCGGCTGCCGAAATCAGGAGCGCCTGCCCCGGCTTCTGCCTCGCGTACTGCTTGGCATCCTCGGCGAGCTGCCCGTAGTCCACGTTGCGCTCGCTGACCTTCTGCCCGTATTCCTTGGCCTGCGCCGCGAGCCCCGTGGCCGTCCCCGTCGCCGCGCCGCCGCCCGACGAAGTGCTGCCCGCGGTGGTCGTCAGACCGGAGCCGGAGCCGCCGTGCTCACGCGTCGTGCCCGCGTCGGAGCCGCCCGCGCCCGTCGCCTTGGTGCCCCACTGGGACGGGTCGCCGGTCGCGCCCCCGGAAGTGCCGCTGCCGCTGCCGCTGCCCGCGCCGGTCGTCGTCTTGTCGTTATCAGGTCTGTTCTGTGACATGAGTTTTGTTCTCCTTCTTTCTTTCTTAATGTGAATCCTTCACGCGCATCGGGATGAAAGCGAGCAAGAGTCCGCTCCCATGAAAAAAATCTGTTTCCCGCCGCAAGTGTGCAAGGGGCGTGCCGACCAATCCCCCGCGACGCTCGGCGAGGGGAAAATCCAGCCCCGGAGCGGTCGCGCCTACGCCCCACTCCGGCCAACAGACCTTGCAGTTTTGTTGTGAAAAGGTACGTGCCAATGTAGCACAAGGTCGGGAACAATACATCCTCGCAACGGAAAATTCGCGGAACAAACTTGACAGCCTCGCCGTTCCGATGTTAGTAAGTACTTACTTGTTTAATCCCGAAACCGGAGAGCCGAACGCCGAAGACATGAACAAACACGTCGAGACCACGCGCGAAGACGCGCCGCCGCCTCAGCCGCCGGGCGCGGGCGGGCGCATGGCCGCCGAAGACCGCCGGCGGCAGATCGTCCGCGTCGCCGTCCGGCTCTTTTCCGAGCGCGGCTTCCGCGGCACGACGACCAAAGAGATCGCGCAGGCCGCGGGCGTCTCCGAGGCCATCATCTTCCGCCACTTCGCCACGAAGGACGAGCTTTACTCGGCCATCATTGACCACAAGGCCTGCGAGGGCAGCCCGGCGGACATCAACTGCACCGCCGCCGAGTCGATCAAGGGGGGACTGGCCGGGGCGGTCGAGCGCAAGGACGACCGCGCCGTCTTCGAGGGGCTCGCGCTCGGCATGATGGAGCACCACCAGCACGACCCCGACTTCCTGCGGATTCTGATGTACGCGGCGCTCGAAGGGCACGCGCTGACGCAGATGTTCTGGGACCGTACCGTCCGCGTGATGTACGAGTTCTTAGGCTCTTACATCCGCGAGCGCCAGCGCGACGGGGCCTTCCGCGAGGTCAACCCGCTCATCGTCGTGCGCGCCTTCACCGGCAGCATCATCCACCACTCGCTCAACAACATCCTCTGGGACAAAGACCCCGCGCGCCGGATTCTGAACATCCCGAACGGTGAGGCGGCGCGCGAGTTCACGGAAATCTTACTGCGGGGCATCGCCGCCGACCCGCGGAAGGCGACGACGCGGGCATCCAAGCGCGGCCAGACCGCGGCGCGGCGCGCGCCCTCCACGTCATCACCCACGGTCAAAGGTACGAAGAAGAAGTAGACGCCATGATCTCCCTTCACAGCAGAATCAAAACCATCTTCGCGCTGCTCGCGCTCTGCACCGCGGGCGCTCTCTCAGCCTCTTGCGGCGGCTCGCGCGCGCAGTCGAACAAGGGCATCGAGGCGGGGGGGGGACGGATATCGCCCCGACGGTCGCGGGCCGCGTCGTGGCAATCGGCGTTGACCTCGGCAGCTACGTCCAGCGCGGCGCGGTCGTCGCGCGGCTCGACGACGCGGACGCGCGTCTGCGCGTCGAGCAGACGCAGGCCGCGCTCGCGCAGGCGCGCTCAGGGATCGAGCAGGCCGAGGCGCGCATCGGTCTGCGTTCGGGGCAGAGCTTCGACCCGACGCGAGTTGCCGAGGTCGGGGCCGCGCGCGCCGCGCTCGATCTGGCCGAAAAGCAGTTGCGGCGCTTCGAGAAGCTGATTGAGTCGGGCGACGTCTCACGCTCGGCTTACGACCAGCAGAAGGCGCAGCGCGACCAGCTCCGCGAGCAGTACGCGGCGTCGGTCGCGCAGGCGCGGCAGAATTACGCGGGCGTGCAGACGGCGCGCGCCGCCGCGCAAGGCTTCGCCGTGCAGGTCGAACAGGCGCGCAAAGGGGTGCGCGACGTCGTCATCTATGCGCCCATCAGCGGCTACGTCTCCGAACGCCCGGCGGACGTGGGCGAGTACGTCTCGACCTCCTCGAAGGTGGCGACCATCGTCCGCACCAACCCGATGCGCGTGCGCATCGACATCCCCGAGCAGTCCATCTCATCGGTCGCGCCGGGCCAGAGCGTCTCGGTCTCAGTGAGCGCCTACCCCGAGCGCGCCTTCGCCGGACGCGTCGCGCGCATCTCGCCGAATGTCTCGGCGCAGTCGCGCACGCTCACCGTCGAGGCCGAGGTCGAGAACGGCGACGGCCTCCTCAAGCCCGGACAGTTCGCCACCATCCGCATCCTTCTGCCGCAGACCGAGCCGGCCATCCTCGTCCTCGCGCGCGCCGTCCGCACCGAAGGGAACACGAGCCGCGTCTTCGTCATCCGCGACGGCGTCGCGCAGGAGCGGCTCGTCCAGACGGGGCAGCGCGAGGGCGACCTCGTCGAAATCAAAGGCGGCGTCGCGGCTGACGAGCTCGTCGCCACCTCGAACATCGAACAGCTGAACGACGGAGTGACGGTCAGGCAATGAAGAAGCGATTAGCTGTTAGCTGAGAGCTTTTTATTTCTGGCTGAAAGCTAACAGCTAATCGCTTCCAACAAGCGGAACTTTTTCAATGCAGAAACTTGCTGAACTTTGCGTCCGCCGTCCCGTCTTCGCGACGATGCTGATTATGTCGCTGACGGTCGTCGGCATCTTCTCGTTCTTCTCGCTTGGCGTTGACCTCTTCCCGAAGATTGATCTGCCGACGATCACGGTGACGGTCATCAATCCGGGCGCGAGCCCGCGCGAGGTCGAGACGGAGCTGACCGACAAGGTCGAGGCCGCCGTCAACACCATCAGCGGCATTGACGAGCTGCGCTCGACCTCGGTCGAGGGCGTCTCGCAGGTCTTCATCACCTTCGTCCTCGAGAAGAACGCCGACATCGCCGCGCAGGAGGTGCGCGACAAGGTCAACCTCATCACGGGCGATCTGCCGGAGACCGCCGAGCAACCCGTAATCCAGAAGCTCGACACCGACGCCGCGCCCGTCCTGCGCATCGCCGTCAGCGCAGGGCGCTCTTTGCGCGAAGCCACAGACATCGCCGACAAGGACATCAAGAAGCGCATCGAGAGTTTGAACGGCGTCGGCAACGTCCAGATCATCGGCGGGAGCCGCCGCGAGATTCAGGTCAAAGTAGACCCCGACAAGATGCGCGCCTTCAACATCACCGTCCCAGAGGTGGTCGGGGCGGTGCGCGCGCAGAATCTGGAGGTGCCGGGGGGCCGCCTCGACGAGGGGACGCGCGAGCTGACCGTGCGCACGATGGGGCGCATCACCGACCCCGCGGACTTCAACCAGATAGCCGTCTCGACGCGCGGCGGCTACTCGGTCAAGCTCTCCGACATCGGCTACGTCGAGGACGGGACCGAGGAGCAGCGCACTTCGGCGCGTCTCAACGGGCAGCCCGCCGTGACGCTCATCGTCTCGAAGCAGTCCGGCAAGAACACCGTGCAGGTGGCCGACGACGTCAAGGCCCGGCTCGCGGAACTCCAGCCGGAGCTAAGCAAGAAGGGCGTCCGCACGCAGCTCGTCGGCGACCAGTCAATCTTCATCAAGGCGGCGGTCGAGTCCATCGAGACGCACCTCGTCGAGGGCGGCCTGCTCGCGGCCATCGTCGTCTTCCTCTTCCTCTGGAACATCCGCTCGACGCTCATCGCGGCCATCGCCATCCCGACCTCCATCGTCGCCACCTTCGGGCTCATGGCCGCGATGGGCTACACGCTCAACCAGATCACGATGCTCGCCCTCACACTGATGGTCGGCATCGTCATTGACGACGCCATTGTCGTCTTGGAGAACATCTACCGCTTCGTCGAGGAGAAGGGCGTCGCCCCCTTTCAGGCCGCCATCGAGGGCACGCGCGAGATCGGTCTGGCTGTCATGGCGACGACCTTCAGCTTGCTCGCCGTCTTCATCCCGGTGGGCTTCATGGGCGGCATCGTCGGGCGCTTTATGTCTTCGTTCGGGCTCACTTCGGCCTTCGCCATCGCCGTTTCGCTCCTCGTCTCGTTCACGCTCACGCCGATGCTCGCCGCTCGCCTCATCAAGCGGCGCGAGGCGGCGGAGGGGACGGGGACGGGGAGCATGCCTTCGGAAGCGGACGCGGGGCTCGCCGACGAATCGAAAGTGGCGGCGGGCGAGCCTCTGAAAATCGGCGCCGCGCACCAGGACTTACACGGCGATGCTGCGCTGGTCAATGGCGCACCGCTGGGCGGTTGTCGTCGCGTGCGTGCTCGTTATCCTGAGCATCTTCCCGCTCTTCCGCTTCGTCGGCAAAAACTTCCTGCCCGTTGACGACCAGTCGCAATTCGAGGTCAACGTGCGCGCGCCAGAGGGCTCGACGCTCGCGGCGACCTCGGTGCTCGTCGAGAAGATTGCCGCCGACATCCGCAAACTTCCCGGCGTCACCGATACGCTCGTGACCATCGGCGGCGGCCAGCAGCAGGTGGTCAACGTCGCCGCCGTCTACGTCAAGCTCGCGCCGCTTGACGAGCGCGACCTCTCGCAGAACGACCTCATGCTGAAGGCGCGCGAGGTGTTCCAGAAGTACCCCGGCGACCTGCGCACCAGCGTGCAGCAGGTGGCGGCGATCTCGGGCGGCGGCTTCCGCAACGCCGACGTGCAGTACGTCATCGGCGGCGCGGACCTGCAAAAGCTGACCGAGTATTCCAAAGCGCTGCTGGAGAAGATGAAGACCATCCCCGACGTGGTGGACATTGACTCCTCGCTCGTCGTCGGCAAGCCCGAGGTGCGCGTCCACGTTGACCGCGCGCGGGCCGCCGACCTCGGCGTCCGCGTGGGCGATGTGGCGCAGGCTCTTAACGTCCTCATCGCCGGGCAGAAAGTCTCGACCTTCAATGAGGGGACGGATCAGTACGACGTGCGCGTGCGCGCCGTGGGCGAGGCCCGGACGGGCACCGAGGCGCTCGCCAATCTCTTCGTGCAGTCGTCGAAGATGGGCTGGGCGAATTTGAGTTCCGTGGTGCGGCTCGAAGAGGGCACGGGGCCTTCGGCGATTGACCGCCTCAACCGCCGGCGGCAGGTGACGCTGACGGCCAACGTCAAGCCGGGCGGCTCGCAGGCGGCGGTCATCGAGGCGCTCGACGCTCAGGTCAAGGAACTCAACATTGACCCCTCTTACTCGACCGGCCTCGCGGGCCGCTCGAAGGAGCTGGGCAAGGCCGGAGGCTACTTCGCGCTTGCCTTCTTCCTCTCGTTCGTCTTCATGTACATGGTTCTGGCCGCGCAGTTCGAGTCGTTCATCCACCCGGTGACGATCTTGCTGACGCTGCCGCTGGCGATCCCGTTCGGCATCCTCTCGCTGCTCGTGACGGGGCAGACCGTCAACATCTTTTCGGGCCTCGGCCTGCTCCTGCTCTTCGGCGTGGTGAAGAAGAACGCGATTCTCCAGATTGATCACACGAACGAGCTGCGCGCGCACGGTATGGAGCGTCTGGAGGCGATCATTCAGGCAAACCGCGACCGGCTCCGGCCCATCCTGATGACGACCGTCGCGCTCGTCGCCGGGATGCTCCCGCTCACGATTTCGAGCGGGCCGGGCTCGGGCACGAACCGCTCCATCGGCGTCCTCGTCGTCGGCGGGCAGAGCCTGTGTTTGCTGCTCACACTCCTCGCCGTCCCGGTCTTCTACTCGCTCTTCGACGATCTCGGCCACAGCCGCGTCTGGGGGCGCATCGGCGCGGGCGTGGGCAACACTTTCGCGTGGGCGAGGCGGAGGACGGCGACCGCCGCGCAATCTTTGTTCGGGATGATTGGGAAGCAATAAGGACTCGACTCGGCGGCAGTCTCTTTGAAGCTGTTTGAAGTAAAGCCCCTTAAGGGGGGCTCACGGGTTCATTTTATTGGGTAGGAAAATCATGTTAAGGCGCAATCATAGATCGCTCTTCAACCTTCTGTCCGTCGCCCTCATACTCGTCGTCGTCTGCGTGCCGCTGCGGGCGCAGCAGACGGGAACGTCCGCGAGCCAGACGCCCGCGCCCTCGGCAAACGCGCAGCAGCAGGGCACGGCGCGACGCAAGGACCACAGCCCTCCGCCCAGACGAACTCGCCGGGCTCGCAGATTCCGCCGCCCGCCGGAGCGCGCCTGCCGGGGCGCGAGAGCGTGCCTTCAGCCGCGCCGCCGCAGGACGCGGCGCTCCCCGTGCCGGCCATCGCGCCGGACTTTCGCGCGAGCGCGGGGCCGTTCCCCATCTTAGAGCGCGTCGGTGTGGACATGGCCGAGCAGCGCGCGCTCTCGATGCGCGAGGCGATCGAGCTCGCGCTCTCGAACAATAAGGACATCGAGGTCGCGCGCCAGAACGTGCGCGCCGCCGAGTTCGACCTGCGCGGCGCGCGCGGCGTCTATGACCCGCGCTTCACGACCAACTCCTACTACGAGCGCACCGAGACGCCCACCGCGAGTTTCCTGAGCGGCAGCTCCTCGGGCGCGGTCACGCAGTCCGGCCTCTTCAGCACCTCGTCCGTGCAGGGACTGGCGCCGAAGTTCGGCGGCGGCTACCGCGCGGACTTCACCTCGAACCGCGTCCAGACCGACAGCCTCTTCGCCGCGCTCAACCCGCAGTACCCGACGGCGCTCACCTTCTCGTACACGCAGCCCGTCCTTCGCGGTCGCGGCTTCGACCAGAACCGGCGACTCATCGAGATCGCGAAGAAGAACCTCTCCCTGACCGACGCGCAGTTTCGGCAGCGCGCCGTCGAGACGATCACAAATGTCCAGCGCTCTTACTGGGATTTGGTCTTTGCCCTGCGCAACCTCCAGATTCAGCGCGACGCCGTGCGCGACGCGCGCACCCAGCTCGAACACAACCGGCGGCTCGTCGCCGAGGGGATGCTCGCGCCGATTGACGTGGTCGCGGCGGAGGCGCAGGTCTCGGGCTTCGAGCAGAGCGTCTACAGCGCTTTGGACGACGTGGGCCGCGCCGAGAACGCGCTCAAGAATTTGATCGCCGAGAACCGCGAGGCTCCCGTCTGGAGCGCCTCGCTTATCCCGACCGATTCGGTTGACCTCGCGCCGCCCTCCGTGAGCCTGACGGACGCGATGCAGGCGGCGCTCAAGGGCCGACCCGAGCTGCGTTCTTCGGACGTGGCGCGCGAGATCAACGAGATCGAGCAGCGCTTCGCGCGCGAGCAGTCGAAGCCGCAGGTTGATCTCGTCGCCTCCTACGGCCTCGTCGGCCTCGCCGGCTCGCTCAACACTTCGGGCGCGGTGAACCCTTTGACGGCTTCGAGCGCGGCGTTGCGCGAACAGATCAACCGGGTGACGAATGCGGTCAACCTGCTCTCGCCGGGCACTCCGCCGCTGCCGCTGCTTCCTGACCCGCCCGCTCAGTCCCTGCCCGGAGACCTGCCCTTCCGCAACACGACCGCCGAGGCGCAGCTCGGGCGCTCGCTCGTCGAACGCGAGCGCATCCGCACACAGCGCGAACAGCTCGAACAGCTCATTCAGGTGGACGTGCGCAACGCGCTCCAGTTCGTCCGCACCGCCGAGTCGCGACTGCGCGCGGCGGCCAGCGCGCGCACGTCCTCCGAGCAGCAATACGCGAGCGAGCAGCGCAAGCTCGACTCGGGCCAGTCCACGGTCTTCCTCGTCCTCGAACGCCAGACCGCCCTCACCAATGCGCGCGGCAACGAACTGCGCGCGCAGACCGAGCTCAACAAGGCCATCGCCGAGTTACAGCGCGCCACCGGCAACGCGCTTGAAGAGAACCGCGTCGAGCTACGTTTACGTTGAAATGCAAGGAGCGGGGACTTGCCCCGCTCCTCTGCAATTGTCAGAACGAACCCGCGCTGAAGGGGAGACGCGCTTCAGCGCGGGCGCGGGGAAGCGAGCGGCACAGCCGCCGCGCGGGGCGGCTGTCCCGCCTGCTCCGCCAGCTTGACCTTGACCCACAGCGGCCAGTGGTCGGAGAGCTCCACCTCTTTATCAATCCCGAACTCGCCCGCCTCGAAGCCGCGCAGCCACAGCCAGTCGAGTTTCAGCTTGAAGACGAAGGTCCGCCACGTCGAACGGTCGTCGGCGAAGGGCGTCGCGAACCCGGCCTCCGTGAAGAGGCTGCGCGCGGCGCGCACGTCCTTCCCCTTGATGGTGTTGAAGTCACCGAGCACGACCGCGCGCGTGATGCGCGGGTGGCGCTTGAGGTCTTCGAGCACGGCGCTCCAGTGCTCGACCTTCTTCTCCAGCGGCATCCGCGTCTCGGCGTGTACCGAGTAGACGCGGACGCTCGTCGCGCCGACCTGCACCGTCGCCCCGATTGCCGCGCGCCGGCGCTTGCCCGGCCCCTCGTGCGTCAGGACGAGGCGCTCGACATCCGTGATCGCGTAAGGGCTGAGGATGGCAACGCCCGTCTCTTCCTCCTCCTTCTCCTGTGCGGGCGGCGCGGCCCAAGCGTAGTTCATCCCCAGCGCCTCGGCGATAACGCGGGCCGTGTTGGTGTGGTCGGTGCGCTTCTTCCGGCGGTCAACCTCCTGGAGTCCGATGATCGAAGCCCCGCCGATCTCCGCGTCGTGGCGCAGCAGCCCGATCAGCTCCCGCAGGTCTTCGCCGCCGCGCCACCGCATGTTGTAAGAGACGATCTTCAGCTCGCGTGTGACGGGCGGCTGAGAGACCTTCGCCGCGCCGCCGACCTCCAGCAGTTTGTCTACTTCGCCGCCGCCGCCGCGCGCGGCCACGGCTGAGGAAGCAGGGAGGGAAGTGAGCAGTAAGCAGTAAGCAGTAAGCAGAAGGCAGAGGACAGAGGGCGAAAGGCGGAGAGAGGCCCCGCATGATGCGATCTTCGAGACGCGCCGGGCCTTGAGGTTTAAGATTTGAAATTTAAGATTTAATACTTCAAATTTGAAATGTGACATTCTGTCTCCCTTGTCGAAACTCGAATCCCGAGGCCACAGCCCCCGGCGTCAGAATCTGCTCACTGCTTACTGCTCACTGCTTACTCTCTTGAGCGAACGGCGCGTCGCCCGCGAGGAAGCACGCGGCGCGGGGCAGGAGGCGGTAGCGGCATTCGTCCGCCTCCAGCACCTCGCCATCGGTGTTGATCTTGATGCGGCGGTCGAAGCTGAGGTCGAGCGAGCGCGCGCGGAAGTACGCGACGCGCTCGTCCTCGATGTGGTCGCCGCCCGAGACTGCGCCGAGGAGCCCCACGAATTCGAGCGTCGGCATCGCCTCGACGAAGCAGACATCGAAGAGCCCGTCGTCTATCACGGCGTGCGGGGCGATGAGCCGCCCGCCGCCGACCATGCGCGAGTTGCAGACGGCGAACATCTGCGCCGACAAGTCGCGCGTGAAGACGCGCCCGTCCTCCGCGACACAGCGCGAGCGCACCCCCACCGGCTCGTACTCCATCAAGACCTGCGCGCCGCCGATGAGGTAGGCGAGCTTCCCCGCCACTGACTTGAGTTGCGGGTTGACGGCATCCGAGACCTCCGCGATGAAGCCGCCCGCCGAGACGTTGACGAAGTGCCGACCGTTGAGGACTCCGACGTCCGCCTCGACGGTGCGCCCCCGCAGCAGCATCTCCACCGCCTGCTCGACATCCTCAGGGAGCCCGAGCGCGCTCGCGAAATCGTTACCCGTGCCGAGCGGGATGAGCCCGAAGGTCGTGCGCGCGAGCGCGCCTTCGACCGCCGCCACGCCGTTCAGGACTTCGTTCAGAGTCCCGTCGCCGCCCGCCACAAACAGACGCTCGTAGCCCTCACGCGCCGCGCGCTCGGCCAGTCGCATCGCGTCGCCCGCCCCCACCGTCAAGACGATGTCCAACTCCCCCACGCCTTCGCGCAGACGCTCGTTCATCGCTTGCAGGTAGTCAGGCGCGGAATCGGTTCCCGAGACGGGGTTGACGATCAGTCTGGATTTCATATCGCAGTTTCCAGTTTACAGTTTCCAGTTCTCAGTGTTTCATCTTCGGCTACCGGCTTATGAGATTTCAAATTTGAAATCTCATAAGCCGGCGACTGAAAACTGAAAACTAAAAACTAATCCTCAGCCCGTCGCGCGCCTCGAGGGTTTCGCCGTCCCAGAGTTTCCGCGCCTCGGCTTCGACGTCCACGCCGTCCCACTCCGTGTAGAGGTGCGCGAGCATCACGCGGCGCGGCGCGGCGAGTCGCGCGAGCCGCATCGCGTCTTCGAGGACGAGGTGCGTCTCGACGGGCTTCGTACGAAAAAAAGAGCACTCCAACAGGAAGAGCCCCGCGCCGCGCGCGAATTCGGCGAGCGCATCGTCGGAGCCCGTGTCCGAGGTATAGACGAGCGACGCGCCGTCCGCGTCGGTGAGCCGCACGGCGAGGCTCTCCACAGTGTGCGGCGTCTTGAAGGCTTCGGCGCTGAGGCCGCGGAATATTTCAAACCCTTCGCCCGGCGAGACTTCCCTGATTTCGAGCGGGAAGGGCTGTTGGAAAAGCTCGTAGTCGCCCGCCTCGTCGAACGCGCGGAGCAGCCGTTCCGTCCCGCGCGGGCCGTAGACGCGCAGCGGCTTGCGTCTCGCTTGCGTCTGCGGAGCGTACTTCGTGCCGAAGAGGAAGGGCGCGAGGCCGCCGACGTGGTCGAGGTGAAAGTGGCTCACCCAGACGGCGTCGAGCGCGGCCCAGTCGAAGCCCTCCTGCGCCGCGCGGTGGAAGGCAGTCGCGCTGATGTCCAGCATCAGCGTGCCGCCCGCCGCTTCAAGCCAGTGCGCGGAAGAAGACCGCCGCGCGTGCGGCACGGACGTTCCCGACCCGAGCACCGTGAGCTGCATCGTCGCCAACCAGCCTTTCCGGGAGAGAGTGCAGGCTACCAACACGGAAAGGCAAAAGGCAAGAGTGAAGGATGAAGGCCGGAGGCCGGAGGATAGTTAAGAACTCTGCTCTTACTATCCTCCGGCCTCCGGCCTCCGGCCTCTTCTCCATGCCGCTTGGCTTGACGCGCCGCGGGGGTTGCGCTACATCTCTTGTCGGAATTTCCAACGTCGCGGGGGATGAGGGACAACCGTTGATGCAGGGCGTGGTCACGCTCCTTGACGACCGCCACTACGCGCGCGTCGGAGCGATCTGGGAGGAGCTGGGGCAAAAGTTCGACGTGCGCGGCATGTACGTCACGCCGTTCCCGCACTTCTCTTATCAAGTGGCCGACGCCTACGACGAGCAGGCGTGCGAGACTTTCCTGCGCGGGCTGGCCGCGCGCACGCAGCCCTTCCGCGTGAGGACTTCGGGCCTCGGGATTTTCACCGTCGCCAACCCGATTCTCTACATCCCGCTCGTGCGCAGCCCGCAGCTCTCGCGCCTGCACGAAGAACTCTGGAAGGGCGCGCGCCAGTCCACGCCCGGCGCGGTCGCGCATTATTATTGCCCGAACGAGTGGGCCCCGCACATCACGCTCGCGCAGGGCGACATTGACCAGGACAAGCTGGCTGCTATCGTCCGCGTCCTCAGCAGCCGCAACTTCCACTGGGAGATCACGGTCAACAATCTCTCGATGATCTACGACACGGGGAAGGAGCAGGGCGTGCGCTGCCGCTTCGACTTCAACGAACAGAGTCCGGAGTCTGGAGTCTGAAGTCTGGAGCCGGAAGAAATATTTTCCGTGTCGAGCCGTGAGAGTGAAATCGTCAACACCAGCAAGGCGGAGCCTTCCTGCCGCAGACACCGGACTTCAGACTCCAGACTTCTTAAAAGAATATGAGCGCACAAGACATCGAACTCGACGTGCTGGCCGTCTACTCGCATCCGGACGATGCTGAGCTGACGGCGGCGGGCACGCTGCTCAAGTTAAAATCTCTGGGCTACCGGACGGGCGTTCTCGACATGACGCGCGGCGAGATGGGCACGCGCGGCACGCCCGAGGGGCGGGCCGAGGAGGCGCGCGAGGCCGCGCGGCTCATGAAGCTCGACGTGCGGCTCAACCTCAATCAGCCCGACGGGCACGTCTGGCTCAACGAGGACGCGCGCCGCGCGATGGTGCGCGTTATCCGCACGCACCGCCCGCGCGTCATCCTCACCGCGCACTGGGACGACCCGCACCCCGACCACGCGGCGACCGCGCGCATCGTCCGCGAGTCGGCGCGCCTCGCCAGCATGCGCCGTTACGACGAGGAGGCCGGACAGGGCGCGGTCGCGATGCCCGCGCTCGCCCACTCGGTCTACTCGCGCCTTGTCGTGCCCTCGTTCATCGTGGACATCTCGGAGTTCGTCGAAGAGAAGTTCAGCGCCGTCCGCGCCCACTCCTCACAGTTCTTCGACCCGAACTCGACCGAGCCGCAGACGCGCATCAGCGGCGAGGGCTTCCTCCGGCAGCTCGAACACCGCATGCGCTACTACGGCTCACTCATCGGCGTCGCCGCCGGCGAGGCCTTCTACGTCCGCGAGGCGCTCAACGTCCACGACCCCTTCGAGCTGCTCACGCGCCCCATGAATATTTATTCGTGAGACAAGGGGCCGCCTCCCATCGCGGCGACACGATTTAAAAAAGCCCCTCAAAGAGGCGGAAGAATTTAGCCCACGGCGCGCGCCGTGGGCTAAATTCTTCCGCCCCTTTGAGGGGGCTCAAGGCTTACTCCCCGAACGGCTCATTAAATCACTGCCGGTCGCGGTGCCATGGCTTCTTGAAGCGGAGGAGGTTGGCGCTGCTCCGGGTCGGGTTGAGCAGCATCCGCGCGGCGATCTTGAGAAGGAGGCTGTCTGTCTTCCGCTCGACGTGCCGGACGACGAAGCGGTCGAGCGCATCTTCGGCGACGAGCCACGCGAAGCCGCCGGTCGGCGTGATGACGATGTCAACCCACGTCTGTTTGCCGTGCAGCCCGACGTTGCCGATGGACGCCTGGCTGACGGGGCCGATCTCGAACTGCGTGCTCCATGCCGCCGACCACGCGAGCGCCTTCAGTCGGCTCCGCCAGTACGTCCCCGAGCGCCCGAACCGGGCGGTCTGGCCCTGTGGGTCGTTCTGCACGTAGACGAAGCCGAGGAGCGAGCCCTGCATCGGGTGCGCGACGTAGTTGGTGAAGAACCTCCCGCCATCCTCCCACTTCGAGAGGCTCCCGACCGAGCGGAAGTAGTCTCTGAAGAAAGGCCCTTTGAAGTCTCGGCGCGTCTTCGGCTGCGTCAAGGCGTAGCCGTGCTGGACGGCGAGAAAGAGGAGCGACTGCCTGGTGGCGGACTTCCAATGAAAGCCTCTGTGGAGCTCGCCGCTCGGCGCGTCGTCCACGATCTCTCCCGGCGCGAGGATAAGTTCCGGCGCGGCGGAAAGCGGTGCGCTGTCCCCTTCGGTGGCCGGGGGCTCAAAGTCCTCGGAGAGATTTTTTCCGGGTGATGGCGCGGGCGATGGCTGCGGTGTGGGTGTCGCCCGCGCCGCAGCCGTCGGTTCTGGTGTGGGTGAAGGGGATACGACGCCGCGCCCCGTTCCGTCGGCGTGACCTTCGTCGCGCTTTCCACGGTCTACTCTCGCCGCGCGCGTCTGCCCTTCGTCGTGGTGTGTCGTCTGCGCCTCGACGAGTGACGACGCCGCGAAGAACACGCCCGCCGAAAGCGTCGCACACAAACTTGCGCTCCGGATCAACTTCGGTCTCATCTACTTCCCCCCGGCTTGTTGCCCATAGAATACTGCCGAATCCAGAGAAGACTCCGGCGAGCCTTCCTTCCGTCGTTTCCGCGCCTTCACGCTCAAGCATCGCGCTGCATGTATCAGACGGGCGCGCGAAAAAGAAAATGCTTCTCTCCGTCGCCGCCGAACAAGGGCCTGACTGTCTCCTCTATCCAACGCCGCGCCTCGCCCGCCCCTTCGCGTATCTCTCTCTGCCGCCGACTCGGGGCCGAAGAAGTACAAAGCGTGTCTACGACGGGGCGGCGGCGGTGCGGCGCGAGCCGAAGTGTTCGCCGAGCAGCGTGTTGAAACGCTCGGCGTGTTCCTCCTGCGGCATGAGCCGGCAGCGGTCGAAGATTTCGAGGCGGGCGCGGGGGTTGAGCCGCAGAAGCAGCCCGGCCTGTTCGATGGGGTTGGCCGCGTCCTGTTTGCCCCAGACGAGCGTCGCGGGCTGGCGGAGGCGTGCGAAGGGCTCGCGAATGTCGGTGTTGAGGTAGCCTGAGAGGAAGGCCGTCACGGCGTGCTGCGCGCCGGGCAGGTGGCTCACGGCGTAGTGGTGCGCGACGAGTCGCGGCGTGACGAAGCGCTTCTCGTAGAAGAGGCGCGTGCGCGCGTAGTCGCGGATGCTGCGCTCGCTCGTCACGGCGTTGTAGAAGGATTCGCCGAGGACGGGCGAGTGGAGCAGCCCGTAGAAGGCCGCGCCCGACATGCCCGGTCGCGCGTTCAGATTGTCCGCGCCCGTCGGCGAGACGAGCACGAGCGAAGCGATCAACTCGGGGTGCTCGTCGGCCACGCGCACGGCAAAGGCGGCGCTCAGAGAGTGTGCGACGACGTGCGCGGGACGCCCGACCACTTCGCGCAGAAAGTCGGCGAGCAGTTCGACGTAGAGGTCTGCCGAGTAGGGCGCGTTCGAGGGCTTGTCGGAGTAGCCGAAGCCGAGGAGGTCGACGGCGTAGGCACGGAAGTCCGCCGCGGCGAGCGGCTCGAAGTTGCGCCGCCACATGAAGGAACGCGCGCCCGCCCCGATGCCGTGGACGAAGACGACGGGCGCGGCATCCACCGGCCCTGCGCGGCGGTAAAAGATGTGCCCGTGCTTCCAATCGAAAGTGCCCGCCTCGCCGCCGAGCGCGCCCGTCTCCGGCTCCTCGACGCCGCGCGCGACCGCGGCGTTCAACGCCGCCATCGCCGCCACCCCGGCAGCGCCCCCGGCCAGCAGGCCCTTCCAGAGTTTTTGGAGCTTACCCATAGAAGCAGGTGCCGGATGCCGGGTGTCAGGTGTCAGGTGCGGATTCTACCGGCATCTGATACCTGACACCCGGCACCTGCTCTTAGATGAACGCGAAGTCGAACTGCTCCTGATGGACGTGTGCGTCGCTGGTCACGTCAACAGCCCCGAGATAGTCCTCGATCTCGGCCAGCACGTCGCGCTCGGTCGAGCGCAGCGCCTTCGCCACCTCTGGGTGGACGCGGAGCGTGGTCTGTTTGAAGTGCTCGCCGCCCTGCGCGCGCGCGAGGCTGCGGGCCTCTTCGAGTATTTCGTAGCAGACCGTCTGCGGCGACTTCACCAGCCCCGCACCCTGACAATAAGGACACGGGCTGCAGAGCGTGCGTTCGAGCGACTGCTTGACGCGCTTGCGCGTCATGATGACGAGGCCGAAGTCGTTGAACGAGAGCACCTTCGTCGGCGACTTGTCATACCTCAAGGCGTCCTGCAAGGCCGCCATCACGCGGTTGCGGTTGCGACGGTCCTCCATGTCTATGAGGTCGAGGACGATGATGCCGCCGAGGTCGCGCAGGCGTATCTGCCGCGAGATTTCGTCAACCGCCTCCATGTTGGTGCGCGTGATCGTGTCTTCGAGGCGCGTGCCGCCGCGACCGACGAACTTGCCCGTGTTGACATCAATCGCGACCAGCGCCTCGGTCTGGTTGATGACGAGGTAGCCGCCCGATTTCAACCACACGCGCGGCTTGATGGCCTTATCAATCTCGGCCTGCACGCCGTAGACTTCCAGAATGGGCTCGGGCCGAGTGTGGAGCTTGACGCGGTTGACGAGCCGCGGCTGGATGCGGTTGATGAACTCGACGACGGCGAGGTACTCCTCCTCGCTGTCCACGCGAATCGCCGTGAACTCTTCGGAGAGCTGGTCGCGCAGCAGGCGCTGCACGAGGTCGAGGTCTTTGTGGGCGAGCGCGGGAGCCTTCTGCTTCTCGGAGCCACGGCGGATGTCCTTCCACGTCCGCACGAGGTAGCGCGCGTCCTCGCGCAGCTCCTGCTCGCTGATGCCGACGCCCGCCGTGCGGACGATGAAGCCGCCCGAGGGCACGTCCTCTTCCTTGACGATGGCCTGAATGAGCTTGCGCAGGCGCACGCGCTCGGAGTCAGACTCGATTTTGCGCGAGACGCCGACGTGCTCGATGGTCGGCATGTAGACGAGAAAGCGGCCCGGCAGCGCGATGTGCGAAGTGATGCGCGCGCCCTTCTGTGCGATGGGCTCCTTGGCAATCTGGACAATGATCTCCTGGCCTTCGCGCAGGAGGTCTGTGATCGTCGGGTGACGGTCTCGACGCCCGCGCCCGCCCTCTTCACGCCCACGCCCGCCTTCACGCCCGCCTTCGCGCGCACCTTCACGCCCGCCTTCGCGGCTGGCTTCACGGGCACCTTCGCGGCCACGACCTTCGTCGCGCCCGCGTCCGCCTTCGCGGCCATCATCACGCCCACGCCCGCCGTCGCGCCCGCGGCTTTCCGTGCGAGGGCCTCTGCCTCTCTCTCCGCCCCTGTCGCCGCCTCTGGGCTGCTCTCGCTCAGCGGCCTTCGGCTGCTCTCGCTCAGCGACCTTCGGCTGCTCGGGCGCGACGGGCGCGGGTACGGTCTCGACAGGCGGCGGGGGGGCGGCGGCGGCGGCGATGACTTCCGTCTCTTCGATCAACACTTCCGCGTCTCCATTC
>JAIVJM010000058.1 GCA_020199995.1 Acidobacteriota bacterium
GGGCACCCGCGTCCGCCTCGGCGATGCGGGTCTCCAACTTCAGCCGCTCTTCGCTCAGGCCGAAGAGCGGCTTGAGGCTCCTGCCGGGCACCAAGAGGAGTTCGCGCAGGCCATCCGCGTCAACGCCGACGACCGGGGTGACGGGATCACCCGTCACGCGTAATTCCGCGCCGGGCCGCGCGACGACGATCAGCTCGGGAGGGGATGCGGGGATACCGGGCATGAGAGAAAACCCCTTCCGCGAATAATTCTGAGGCGCGCCTATATCTCGGTCGTCCCCATCTGGCCCACCAGGCAGGAGGCTTCGGGGGAGATCGGGACAGGGAGAGGGATGACCGGGGTGGAGTCGAAGGTCACTATGTCCGCCGGCCCGAGACCTTGTCCGATTGCGAGGTGGTAGTGGTTGGCGTCCTGGTTGTGTGGGATGCCCAAAGGCTCGTCGTCCGGGTGGACCATCCTCATGATGATGTCGAGCTGCTCGCCTCGGCGTGTGCGCGTGGCCTCCACCGGGACGCCGCCGTTCTTTAAGACGGCCTCGCTCGTCGGCTGATCTAAGTCGATGAAAGCCCTGACCTGTGTGGCGACGATCCCGATGTGTGTCCACGGGTCGGTCGGGAGGCGGCGGTAGACGAGGTGATTCTGGCTGAGGGTCTCGGCGAAGAGTTCGCCGTGCTCGATGCGAAGGGTCGGGTGCAGCTTGGCTCTGTTGGCACCGATTGCCTGCCCATAAAGCTCGTTCCCCTCGAAATCGAGCACCCACTTAAAGCTCTGCTTGTTGATCGGGGTGCTGCCGCGCAGCCGGTCAATCACCGCGTCCATCTGTCTCCGGCGGATGCCGGTCTGTGTGATGTTCTGCACGTCGAGCTGAAGCTCAGTCGGCGGCGCGCCGATTGGGACATCGACGTTGTTCTTCCTCACCCTCAACGAGAAAACGTGGCCGGGGGCGTCCCTGACGGCCCCCATCTCGCAGGCCAGGATATCGCCGCCCGTGAAGCCCTTCCGGTAGAAGAGGGCGATGAGCCCTTCGACTGTGATGTGGACGCCGGGGGCGGTGACGATTGGGTTTGACATCTTCAGTTCTCCTTTACACCGTTAAGCAACACGAGGGTGGCGTCCCTTTACTCGACTTGAATCACCCGCTCTAACCGTTAATGGAAGTTCTAAGAAGAACATTTCAGCGCGGGTGACGAATGGGAGCGCGTCCGTTGTTTCCCTATCTGAATTGAACACCGCTCAAAAGATGGCGGCGCGCGGCGGCTAAGTGAGTCTGAGCCGCCGTCGCACGCCCTTAGAACGCGGTGTGGCCGCCGATGGCAATGAAGGGTGCCCAGTGGTAGGGCTGGCGATGGGTCTTGTGCGGGCCGCGGAGCATCTCCAACTGCGCCTGCCGGAGGGCCGAGGCGGTCGGGAGGCCGCCCCGCCGGCGGAGCCGGTGGAGGTTGACCATCAGCTCCTTCGTCGAGTCTGAGTCCACAGCCCACAGGCTCGCCACCACCAGTGGGACGTTGCGCGTGACGAAGGGAGACCAGATGCCGGTCATGCCCTCGCCGCCGTAGTACCGCTCGGCCGCCGTGCGGCACGCCGACAGGACCACCAAGCGCGCGCGCGGGAGGCCGAGCCCGTATATCTCGTGCGTCGTCAGGGCGCCGTCAGACCCGTCCGCGCTGGGTGCGAGGCCCGGCTCGCTCGCCAGCAGCAGCTTCGAGTACATGGGGGAGTGCTCGTCCACGATCGCGTGCGTGGCGAGGTGTATCACGTCCGCGTCCCCCATCGCGCGGACGACGCGCCCCTCCGTGGCCTCGGCCCCGGTCAGCGTCTCCGACGAGTCGTAGAGCGCGGCCACCGCCTTCGCCTCGTCGCCGGCCGCGGGCAAGCTCTTGTAAGAGGCGAAGGTCTTGTGGTCGAACCTGGGGTCGCCGACGCTCAGCAGCTTCTCCTGCCCCGCCCCCGCGCGCTCGCGCGCCGTCTGCGAGCGGCGCACGAAGGTAGTCGCGCTCGGCGAGAACGTCAGGGCGTAATCTTCGATGAGGTACTTGCCGCCGGCCGGCGAGGCCAGCGCCGCGTAAGGCAGCCGGTTGAGAATCTTGTCGGGGACGATGCAGAACAGCTTACTCCCGTCCAGCAGCGGCGCGACGGGCCCGATCAGCAGGTCGTACAGCTCTCCGGCCGCGCGCCGCAGCCGCTCCTCTTCGCCTTCGGAGCGGGCGTGGAGCAGGCGCAGGTAGTTGGTAACTTTCTCCTCCAGCGCCCTCGCGGAGATGGGTTGCTGAAACCCCTCGAAGCGCGCCCCCGAGACGAACCAGATCAAGAGCTTGTCGTTGAGGACGGCGTACTGAACGAGCTGCGCCCCGTCCGGCATCTGCCGCTGAATTTCGGCCAGCCCATCGAGCCCCGCGGATGCAGACGGGAGCGGGCCGGCGGCGGGGAGACCTTCGTGCCGCCGCTCGCCGGCCTCCGCCAAGTCGAGCAGCGAACGCGCGCGGCAATGTTCCGAGTGGTCGAAAGCCTTCGCCTTGTCGCCCTTCGCCGAGAACTCGTAATCTATCGCCACGTCGTAGACGCCCTGCTCGGCGTCGAAGAAGCTGTAGCGGTTTCTCGTCTCCAGAATCTTCGCGCGGTGCTGCTCGTAGAGGCGCAGGGCCGTCTCCAACTCCTGTTCGAGGGACGGGCACCCGCCCGGCTGGGCCACGCAGGAGAGGAACTTGCCCTTGTGCGCGACGTAGCTGAACGCCCCGAAGTTCAACTGGTCGTAGAGCCGGATGGCGTCGTCGTAGGACTCAACGGCGCGCCCGAAATTTCCGGCGAGGCGGTGGAGGTTCCCGAACTGGAGGGAGGCGTAGGCGACGGCGTTGGTTCGCACCTTCTCCGTCGTGATGCTCCTCGCGCTGTCGAGGGCGCGTTGGATGCAGGCGAGCGCCTCGTCGTGGCTGCCGCGGCTGCCGTACATCAGCCCCAGGTGCGCGTAGGTGCGGCTCACGTTCCCGGGCGACTTCGTGTCCTCGGCCAGGCGCAGCGCCTCCTGCGTGAAGTCGATGGCCGCGTCGGTGAGCCCGAGCGTGTGGAAGGGCATGGCGGCCGTGAAGTAGCTGCGCCAGAGAGGCAGCGGGTCGAGCGCGTCTTCGTGGCCGAGCGTGAGGGCGCGGCGATGGAAGCCGAGCGCCCCGCGGGGGTCGCCGAAGCGGAGCTGCTCGACGCCGAGCTGGTCGAAGACCTTCATTACGCCGACGACGTCGCCGGTCTGCTTCAGGATTTTCAGGGAGCGCCGGCTGTGTTCGGAAGCCACCGAGTAGTTGTTGAGTCCGATGTGGACGTTGGCGATGGCGTTCAGGCTCTGGCCGTGCAGCCACTTGTACCGGCCCGACTCGGAGTCGCGCCGCACCGACTCGAACCCGGCGAGGCTTTGCGCGGCCTCGCCTTGCAGGAGTCGCGAATGCGCCGACGTGTACCTGACGACCAGCGCCTCGCACGAGCCGCCGTTGCGCTCGAAAATCCGCGCGGCCTCGCCGTACGACTTGAGCGCCTCCTCGGTGCGGTCGGCCCTCAACTGCTCGTGGGCCGACTTCATGAGCCGACGCGCCTCGACGAGCGCCGCCCGCCGTTCGGGCGTCGCCGCCGTGTACAGGTTCGCGAGGTCGGAGGTGAATTGGTCGCCCGCGCGTTGAACCTCCAACTCGCCGACGTAAGAGAGCGCCCGGAGCCGCTCGCGCGCCTCTTCGTCGCGCCCGCCCGCGAAGGCTTCCAGGTGCTCGTCGAGCAGCCTGTTCGTGATGAAGCTGCCGGTGAAGTCGCGGCTCCTGCTGAGCAGCCGCCAAGCGGCCTCGTCGTCCGCGGCCCGGAAGGCAGCCAGGAAGCTCGCGAAGACTTGCTTCTTATCCTGCGCGACCCCGCGGTTCTGCTCTTCGAGCGACTTGAGATGTTGACGGGCCTCGTCGGCCCAAGGGGAAGTCGCGTCCTTTTCGATGTACGCCTTCCAGTCCTCCTCCGCGAGCCGGAAAAGCTTCAGGTGAGTCCGCACGAGCGCGCGGTTAAAAAGGGCCTCGAGGAGTGAAGGGTCTAACTCCAAGGCACGGCTGAGGTGCGCGAGACTACGCCCGAAGCTTTCCGTGCTCGCCGCCTCTTCGTCGCGCCGAAGCTCAAGCTCGCCCCGTTCGAGCCAGGCGACGCCGAGGTCGTTATGAATCCGCGCGTTATTCCCATCCGCCTTCAGCGCCTCTTCCAGATGACGGATCGCGTCGTCGGGCTGCTGCTTGAACAGATAAAGTTGACCGAGCGCGTGGTGGGTGTCCGGCCCGGGGTCTTTATTCACGGCAGAGTGCAGCATGACCTCGGCCCGCTCGCGGGCCGGACGGTCGTAGACGACTTCGTCGCCGCTGCGTGTGTTCGCAGGCGGCGCGTGGCCGAAGCCGGAGACGCGCGCCTCGGAGGGGCGCTGCTGGCGGTACGCGGTGCCGAGGGCGAGAAGCCCTTCGCTGACGGCCGACGGCTGGCGCGGGATTGCGAGCCACACGCCGAGGGCGAGTGCCGCCGCGACGAGCAGACAGGCGGCGGCGCGCGCGGGCGTGGCGAAGAGAGCGCCGAGCCACGCGAAGGGGCCGCCGGACGGCTCAGCGGTTCGGGAAATTTTTTTTTCCGGCGTCGGGGCCGGGTACTCCTTCAAGGAGCGTGCGAGCCTTAAACTCAACTGCCGGTCGGGCGTCGTGAGGAAGTGTCGCTCGAATCTTTCGCGTCCCTCGCCTGTGAGCTCGCCCTCTTCGTACTGATCAATCAGCTCCTCTTTAACTAACTCGAACTCCTCGAAGTAGCCGTCGTCGGTGAGCAGGCGCATCTCGGTTCGCTCCCGCTCTTCCGGGGACAGTTCGCCCAGCAGGTACTGCCTCAACACGGCCCTGTCGTTTAAATCTTGCGCCATCCGCTGCTCTCCTGCGGCGAACGATAACCCTCTAAGGTGATATGCCCGGGAGGCCGATATATTTCCTCAACGCGCTTCCACGCCGAGGCAATCCCGGATGCACTCTTTGAGGCCGATCCTGATGCGGTAGACGCGAATCCTCAAGGCGTTGGCGGCAACCCCCAGCCTCCGGGCCATCTCGTTGCGGTTGTCGATCTTCTCGCGGCGCTCTTTGCTGTAGTAACCCAGAATCAGACCCCGGTCTTCTTCGTCGAGCCGCGCCAGACAATGTTCGAGACAGGCGTGTTCCCTCTCCACCTCGTCCGGAGGAGCCGGGGCGGGGGGGCAGAAAGCGAGGGGCTTTACTTTGATGTACTCCCGGAACACGTTTTTCGCGACGCCATAAAAAAAGTGGGCGGGGTCGCCTTCAAAATTCTTAACCACCTCGTCAATTTTTAAGACTACGCGGGTGATCGTCTCGTCGGCCCATTGCTCTGGCTCGTGGCACCCGCGGCTCGCCAGGATTTCAATGAGCCGGCGGCGGATCTGCTCGTGCTTGTTCCCGGCCCGTTCGCGGTCAGGGTCGAGCCATTCGAGCATCCTGTCAAACTTGGACTGAGTTATTAAGGAATCTTTGTTCATGCGGCGGACACACTCGTGACAACGGTTGTGAGAGCCGGGGGGAACAGCCCCGCCGCTTGGAAGAGTCGCGCCATTCACGCGGCCGGAAAGGCGAGGCTCAGTTGACTGACGGTTTCGCTGAAATTTAAGGGTGCCGCCCCCATGAATTGGCTAAGGTTGATCTCCGCGGGCCGGCTTGTAGAGATTCGGGCCCTTGAGGGGTGACCCTTCATCTGACGTTTGCAGCGAGAGCGTAAACGGTTTGCCTAGCAGTGTCAATCACATGCCCGCCGCGACGGGGCTCGCTTAGGGTGCGCCCGCCCGCGCGCTGAAATACTTTCCACTCCGCCTCCATCTCAGGTTGAAGAGCAGAAGACGCGGGCCCGGGGCCGACCTCGGGGCCATTCCGAACGTTCGCTTCGCCGGAGGTGCAGGCGTATGAGCATCAACTCACTAACGGAGGCCGAAGTCAGGAGAAGTCTGGCGGAGCGCGCGGCGGCGGCGGGCGTCGCGCCGCCGGTTGGGGCGGCGGAGCCCGACGGCAACGCCGTCAGCAACGCCCTCAGCATGCTCGTCAAGTACATCCCGACCGAGTCGATCACGCTCTACGTCGCCGCCCTCTCCGCGGTGACGGCGCTCAAGAGCCTCTGGGAGTGGATCACCGCGCTCCACATCTACTGGTTCTTCGGCCTCTTCACTCCGATCCTGTTCGTCCTCATCTTTCTGGGTAAGCGGAGGGCCGCGGGACTGCCGACCATCCCGCCGCTCGGCGAGTGGCCCTGGTGGAAGACGTTCGCCGCCACCGTCGGCTTCCTCGTCTGGGCGCTGGCCGTGCCCGGCAACCCCTACGTCAACGGCGACACGGGTGGCGCGGTGGTCGGCTTCCTCGCCATCTTCATCTCGACGGTGCTGAGCGTGCTCGAACCGCTCTTCGACCGGCGGCCGTCGCCCGCCCCTTGAAAATAAAACTGCTACGAGGAGAGGTGACATGAGAAACCCGTCCCGTGCCCTTGCCCTACTTTGCACGCTCAGTTTTCTGCTGCTGCCGCTAACGACTCTGGCGGACGAGAGGCAGAGTAAGAGCGTCGCCCAACTCTTGGAAGACTTGAGGAAGCTTGAGGCGGTCGCCAGCGACCCGGCGACGCAGCCGGAGGTCAGGGAACTGAACCGCGGCTTCCTGTCGGAGATGCGCGCGCGGCTGCGCCAGGTCGCGCTCGTCAGGATCGAAGCCCTTCGCAAGTACCGAGCGTCGGTCGGCGATTCACTCTCGCCGGAAGAGGGCCGCGCCATAGAGAACTCGGTGGGCGAACTGGTGTACCTCCTGGAAGGCTTGGGCGAGGGCGGTGCGACGCCCGCCGCCGCGCAGAGCGCGAGTCCCACCGCGCCGCCGCCCGCTGTCTACTACGCTGCCGCGCCCGCGTTACCCGCGCAGGCCGTACCCGTCGCGTTGAAGGCGGAGGGCGGAACAGGCGGCGCGCTGTACGGGGGCCACCTCTTCAGTCGCGAAGCGGGCGGCACACCGCCGCCCGCGCCGATACCCGCGCAATCGTCTTCCACACGCAACCCCGAGCGCACGCGCGGGAACGACTTCACACTCGATGCGGCGAGGGAGGAGTTCAAGGGCGAGAAGGTGCGCGGGCCGGCCCGAATCAGACTCGAAAACCTGAACATCCTCCGCTACGACATCCGCGTCGGCCAGGACGTGAGCTTCACGCCCGGCCCCGACCTGAAGCTCCCCTTTATCCCGCCCATCCCCGGCCAGGCCGCCAAGACCAATCCGGGCGGTGGCGGTGGCGCTGGGCTATTAGCTTCGGTCACGGGTTGCACGAATATCCCCGTCTGCTTTAGCGATTCGATTGATACGTTAAATCGAATCGAAAGAGACAAGGTGGATAAGGTCAACAAAAAAATCGTGGATGTCACCGGCACGGTCAACGGTGCGAAAGCGGATCTAGAATCGCTCGTCTCCGCCTCCGACTCCATCCTAGCGTCGGGCGGGGGGCCGCAAACGATCATCAGCATCATTGGCCGCCTCATCGGAAATGCCGCCGGCAACACGGGGATAATCGACACTGCCCTGAGCGCCTCTTGGCCCGACGCGGAGATAGAGACACTCATCGGCGAGCTTAACGTCCTGAGGAACGAACTCGTCGCCCTCCCGACTCTCGATCCACAGGTCTGGGCGACGTGGTACGCCGGCGGCAACAAGACGGCCTACGACTCGGCGCGGGCGCGCATTGATGAGCTGCGGACTCAGCTCGACGGCCTGAAGAGCACCGCGAGCACGCAGGGCGCGGCCTTCCGCGAGGCGCAGAACAAGCTCCGCCTCTGGCGGCCGATCCTCGCCAGCGTGCGCGACGGCGGCCCGGCCGGCTTCACGCGCACGGTCGATGTTGGGTGCGGCTCCGCCTTCAACATGAACAGGGAGACCAAGGTCAGCATCGTCAAGCGCGACCGGCTGGCCGACCCCGGCACGGCGGCGACGTCTCAGGAGGTCGTCACGGTCGTCTGCTCCTCGCCCTTCTCGGTCAGCGCCGGCTTCGGCTTCAGCTTCGTGGACGAGCGCGAGTTCGCCTTCGTCCAGTCAACGAAGACCACGACCGGCGCGAACGGGCAGACGACCGAGACCGTCATCAACCGCTTCGGCCTCAAGAACAGCTCGTCGTTCAAGACCCTCCCGACGCTGCTCCTCAACACGCGCCTCTGGGAGCCGAACGAGACGTTCGCCTTACACGCCAGCGCGGGTGCGGTCGTGGACATTAAGACGGGCGAGGGCGGAGCCGAGCTGGAGTACATCGTCGGCCCGAGCATCTCGTTCCGGCGGTCGTTCTTCATCACGCCGGGCCTGCACATCGGGCGGGTGCCGAAACTGGCGGGCGGCTTCCAACTCGGCCAGGAAGTCCCGACCGGCGTCAGCACGCCGCCGGTCGAGAAGGCCTGGAAGCCGGGCTTCGTGACGACCTTCACCTACAAGATCAAGTGACGGCCGGGGAGGTGTTTACGACGATGACGATCAACGTCGCCTTCTTCGACCTCGGCGAGACGCTCCTGACGCGGCGGCGCGAGTCGGTGCCGGGCGCGCGGGAGGTGCTCGCGGAGCTGCGGCGCAGGCAGGTGCGGCTCGGCATCATCTCCAACACGGGCGACATGTCGAGGCGCGCCATCTTGGAGACGCTGCCGCGGGATTTTGATCTCGGGGCGTTCGAGCAGCGGCTCGTCATCTTCTCCTCGGAGGTCGGCGTCGAGAAGCCCGACCCGCGCATCTTCCGGCTCTCGGTCGAGAGGGCGTCGCTGCCCGCGGAGGAGTGCCTGTTCTGCACCGAAAACCTTCTCCACACGCTGGCGGCGCAGCAGGTGGGGATGCGCGCGGCGAGGGTCTTGCCGCCGCCCGGCAGCGACGTGGGAACTTTAGTCAGAGAGCTGGCCGCGTCCGGCATGCTCGGCTGAATCGGCAGCCGGCGCGGCCCGAATCAACGAAGTTGCAATTCTGGAAAGGAGAGCGTTGTGGCGACGACTAAGAAGTCAGGTCAATCGAAGAGAGGGGCGCGCTCGCGTAAAGCCGCGAAGGCGGGCGGCGGTAAGAAGACGGCGGGCGCGGGGCGCAAGGGCGGCAAGCGGCGCGAGAGGGTGGCGGGGCCGCCCGTAGCGCCGCCGACCGACAGCGTAGGCGCGGCCCCGGCCGCGGTCGTCGGCTCGGTGCTCGTCTGGGAGGACGACCCGATATCCGTGCCGGCCCGCCAGCCCATCCAGTTGCCGGCACCGACGCTGCCCACGGGGGCGCTCGGCATTAGGATCGTAGACT
>JAIVJM010000059.1 GCA_020199995.1 Acidobacteriota bacterium
ATTCCGTGTGGGGCTACGACGGCCTGCCCTTGACGCGCACCGTGGACATGCACATCGCCAAGCTGCGCCAGAAGATCGAGGACACGCCCGGCGACCCGCGCCACATCATCACCGTCCACCGCGTCGGCTACAAGTTCACCGGCTGAGCCGGCGAGTGGTTCGAGGAGAACCCGCGAGCCCCTGACAGGGGGCGATAGAACTTAGCTCACGGCGCGAGCCGCGGGTGCCGCATGCATCGAACATCGAAGCCCCTGAAAGGGGGCGCAAGACGTTGGACATTGAACGTCTTGCGCCCCCTTTCAGGGGCTTTAAATCTGTCTCCACGCGCTTCCCACGGCTCGCGCCGTGGGCTAAACTCTTCCGCCCCTTGTGAGTAGCTTTTCACCCGGATGTTAAGCCGCTCAAAGGCGTCTTTGATGTCGAGCGACGAGCGGTTCGAGGAGGGAAGGGACACGAGATGCGTTCGGAAGATTACGCGCACCTGTACGCTCTGGAAGAGGAGTTCTGGTGGTTCGAGGGGATGCGTGAGATCACCTCGGTCTTGCTCGACCCCGCCTGCCTGCCCGCCGCGCAAAGAGAGATCCTCGACGCGGGTTGCGGGACGGGCGGCATGCTCAACTGGCTTGAGCGTTACTGTGACGGCGGGCGTCTCGCGGGCATTGACCTCTCTCCGACCGCGCTCGATTTCTGCCGCGAGCGCAGGCACAGATACCTGACGCGGGCGTCCGTCACGGACCTGCCTTTCGCCGACTCGTCGTTCGACCTCGTGACGAGCTTCGACGTGCTGGTGCAGGTGCCGGGCGAGGGCGAGGACGAGCGAGCGATGCGGGAGATGTACCGGGTGCTGCGTCCGGGCGGCGTCGCGTTTGTGCGCGCCGCGGCCTATGAATGGATGCGCAGCGGCCACGACGAAGCCCTCGGGACTCAGCGACGTTATTCGCTCGGCCTGCTCACGGGACGGATGGAGCGCGCGGGCTTCCGCATCACGCGCGCGAGTTATGCCAACTCGCTGCTGCTGCCCGCGGCGGCGCTTCGCCGTCTCATCCTCAAACGCATCGGGCTCGCCGACGGCGGCTCCGACGTGAAAGCGCTCCCGCCGAGTCTTCAGTGGCTCAACCGCATACTCACCTCGGCGCTCAGGATGGAAGCGCTTTTCCTCAAGCATACGAAGCTCAACCTGCCCGCCGGACTCTCGACCATCTGCGTGGCCGAAAAGCCGCGCGAGCCCCTGTTAAGGGGCGGAAGAATTTAGCCCACGGCGTCAGCCGTGGGAAACTGTGCCGAATAAATGAAAGCCCCGTGAGGGGCGAAAGAAATCCGACTCGCGTCAGCCGTGTCTCGGATTACTTTCGCCCCTCATGGGGCTTCATATTCTCTTCCTGCTCGATTCCCATAGCTCACGCCGTGGGCTAAATTCTTCCGCCCCTTTCAGGGGCTTTTAAAACAATGCTGCTAACTTCGATCATCGAAATCAAGTATCGCGCCGATCACCGCGCGGAGTTCTTCCTCTCTGAGCTGCGGGTACAGCGGCAGAGAGAAAATTTTGTCCACGACGCTTTCGGCGACGGGGAGCGCGGCCTGAGCGTCGCGCCGGAAGAGCGGCTGTCGGTGGAGCAGATAAGGGTAGTGAATCAGCGTCTCGATGCCGCGCGCCGAGAGGTGCTCGCGCAGCCGTTCGCGCTCGGGGTGCTGTGCGACGAAGAGGTGATAGACGTGCGAGCCCTGCTCGTGTTCGGCGGGGAGGACGAGTCCTTCGCAGCGCGAGAGTTCGCGGCGGTATGCATCAGCGAGTCGGCGGCGACGTGAGTTCCATTCTTCGAGTCGCCTGAGCTTGACGCGGAGCGCGGCGGCCTGCATCTCGTCGAGGCGCGAGTTGAGCCCCCCGGGGAGGCCCGCGCGCAGCGCCGCCTCGTGCCCGCCCTGGCGCAATCCTTTGACGCGCTCAATGAAACTCAAGTCGTCCGACGTGATTGCCCCGCCGTCGCCATAGGCGCCGAGGTTTTTCGTGGGGTAGAAGCTGAAGGCGGCGGCGTGGCCGTGCGAGCCCGCGCGCCTGCCGCCCGCGCTCGCCCCGTGCGACTGCGCCGCGTCCTCGATGACGACGAGGCCGCGTCGCGCCGCCGCGTCGCCGATTCCTTCCATGTCCGCCAGCCGCCCGTAGAGATGCACGGGCACGACGGCGCGTGTGCGCGGCGTGACGGCCTTGTCCAAAGATTCGGGGTCGAGTGAGCAGGTGTCGGGGTTGATGTCCGCGAAGACGGGGGTGGCTCCGGCGTTGAGGATGGCGAGCGCGGTGTAGCCCGCGGTCAGCGGAGTGGTGACGACCTCGTCGCCGCGGCCCGGTCGCACCGCGCCCGAGGCGACAAGCGCGAGCGCGAGCGCGTCGGTTCCGTTGCCGACGCCCGCCGCGCCCCGCGCCCCGCAGAAGCGAGCCCACTCGCCCTCGAAGGCCTCGACCTCGTGACCCAGAATGTACGAGCCGCCCGCCAGAACCCCCCGGAGTGCGTCCTCTGTCTCGGCCCCGACCTCCTCATGTGGCCTTCTGAGGTCCAGAAAGGGTACTCGCATTCGGGCTCCAGTAGTGCTCGCGGTGGGTTCTGTAGTACTCGACGGTGCGGGCCAGTCCCGCGCGCCATGGCACGCGCGGATGCCAGCCGAGCACGGTCTCTATCTTCTTGTAACTCGAATGGGCGTTGCCGATGTCAATCAGCTGGCGCTCGGTCGGGAAGGGCACGAGCCGCACTGAACCGCGCCCCGTGAGCGAAATCAATTCGTCCGCCAGCTCAGCGAGCGAGACCGGCTCTTCGCCGCCGAGGTTAAAGACCTCACCCTCCGCCGCCTCGCTCGCGCCCGCCAGCAGCAGTGCGTCCACCACGTCGTCAACGTAATTCAGGTCGCGGCGCTGGCGGCCTTCGCCGAAGAGCTCGATTTCGCCGCCGCCCAACGCCTGCCGGATGAACCACGCGATGAAGCCCTGCCGCGCGTGGAGCAGGAGCTGGCGCGGGCCGTAGGTGTTGGTCAGACGCAGGCACGTCGCGCGCACGCCGTAGACGCGGTGATAGAGCAGATGGTAATGCTCGGCGGCGAGCTTGTTGATGCCGTTGATGTCGAGCGGCGCGACGCGGTGCTGCTCGTCGAGCGGGAGGTAGACGGGCTTGCCGTAGACCTGTCGGGTGCTCGTGAAGACGATTTTGACGTGCGGGTTGAAGCTGCGGCACGCTTCGAGGAGCGTCAGTTGGGCCGTGCAGTTGAGCTCGAGGTCACGCTGCGGGTGCAGCATCGAGTCGAGGTGGCTGACGCTGCCCGCGAGGTTGAAGATGTAATCCACGCCGCCGACGAGGTGGTTGATCACCCAGTCGTCGCGCATGTCGCCGTGGTGGATTTTAATCCGGTCGAGGATGTCGTGGACGTTGAAGTTGTTGCCGCCCTGATCCGGCAGCAGCGCGTCGATGATCGTCACCTCGACGTCGCCGACCTCGACGAGCCGGCGCGCGAGGTTGCTGCCGACGAAGCCGAGGCCGCCGGTGATGAGCACGGAGCGACCTTTGTACTCGCTGAACTTTCTCTCGTTGGACATTACTGATAACCGTCGTCCGGAAGATTTCCGAAGGCTTCCGGGTCAGACCGTGGAAGGCGTCTCATTTTACACTACGAGTCGCCCGCCCCGCACGGATGTCCGCAGGACGACCAGTTTCAGCCAGAGGGCGAAGAAGTCCGCCGTCGTGCGGGCGACGCGCCCAAGGGTGAAAAACTGCGACCGCCCGTGAAGCCGCGGGTAATGCTGCACAGGCGCTTCGGCGAAAACGCACCCCGCCGCGTGCAGCTTGCGCACCAGCTCGACGCAGATGACGCCGCTCGACGAGACGAGCTCGACCCGCCGGACGGCGCGCCGCCGCATCAGCCGGAAATCGCAGTCGACGTCTCGGACGGGGAGGCGGAAAAGAAAACGCGCGAGTTGATTGTAAATCGCCCCCATCACTTGCCGGTGTCTGGTGTCAGCGCGTTTTATCTTATACCCGTTGACGATGTCAACCCCATCACCGAGGAGCGGGTGGAGCCGCGTCAGTTCGCGCACATCGTATTGCCCGTCGCCGTCCGTGTAAAAGACCAGCTCCTTGGCGGCGCTCTCGAAGCCTGTGCGCAGCGCCCCGCCGTAACCCCTGTTCTGTTCGTGATGGATGGCCCTCACGCGCGGGTTGCTGCGCGCCAGCTCGTCAAGGATAGCGGGCGTCTCGTCCGTGCTCCCGTCGTTGACCACGATCACCTCGTAATCTTCGGTCAGCATCGGGAGCACTTCGAGCGCGTCCCGGACGAGCGCCGCGATGGTTCCGGCGTCGTTGTAAGCGGGGAAAAAGACGCTGATGCCCGCCGCCGCCGCGCGGGGCGTGCTGGCCGTGCTCGACGGTTGATTCATTCCGACCCCCCGAGCCCGCGCGTGCCTTCGAGTTGAAGGCGCGGCCCGTCTCCGCGTCGAACGCCCATGCCGTCAGGCCCGCGGCCCCCGTCGGGAGCTCGCTTGCGGAGAAGGACTTCTCCCATGACGGGTCCTGCCGCGTTCCCTGATCCCAGAAGCGGACGAAGATGTAGCCGCGGTTCTTCAGCTCGGCCCGTGCGAACGCGACGTGACCTCCGCCGGCGATTTCGTAGGCGAGGAGGACGGCGTCCGGCGGTTCGCGCCGGTGCGGCAAAGAGGCGCGCCCCGAGGCGCGGTACGATTCGCCCTCCCTGTCTAAAATATCGAATGAGCCGTAATCGCCGGAAGCTGAGGCATCAAAGGCTGCGAATTCTTCGACGCGGTTGCTCCTCAGCAGTCCGGGACGCCAGAATCCGAGCGCGGCGAGCGCGTTTGACCAGTCGCGCAGCACTGGAACATCCGGATATACCTGCCGCTCCAGACACACCGTGTCGGGGACAGTGTTGATGAACATATGACACGCCCGCGCTTGCAGCAGCCGTGTTCTGAACAGCCCCATCTGCTGAATCGCGATGAAGGAGGCCAGCGCGTGCAGGCAGAGCATGACGGCGACGGCGGCGGGGACGAGACGCGAGGGGAGAAGCTTTCGCGCGCTCCCAGTACCCGCCGCGCCTCCGGCAGGAAGGGCGACGAGGTGAATGACGGAGACGATGAGGAAGAGCGTGAACGTTGTGTATCTCGAAGCCGAGGACTGCGAGACGCCGAGGCCCGACCTGCCCAGAGTCACGGCGGCGGCGGAGAGAATCGAGTATGCGCCGAGCATCATCCATCCGACGGCGCGTCGCGTCCGCGCGTGATCCACCCCGGCGCGGAACAGGCGCAGGGCGTGGGCGGCGAAGAGTGAAAACAGAATCACGCCGACTCCCACGGCGACGACGAGCACGGAGTCGCTCTCGCCCGCGAGGGTCGAGCCGAGCAGCGAGAGGGAGTGGGCGGCGGCGTGCAGAGGGCGCTCGAAGACCGCTGTCAGCGGCGCGTGTCCGGGCGGACTCTGGTAGCCGTAAAAATAGAGCGCCGCGCAGAGCGCGAGGCCGCACGCGCAGGCCAGCGCCAGCCGCAGGCGCGTCCCGCGCGAGATGCTTTGCGGCCCCGCCCAAACGAGCGCGGGGAAGACGACCACCCAGCAGACGATACCGTTGGCCGCCGAAAAAGTGCTCACCGCTGACAGACACGCGCAGAGCGCGAACTTCGCCGGGACGCTCATCTTTGAATATGCGATACGCAGGCACGTCGTGACGCAGGCGGCGGGGAAGAAGTAGACGAGCTGCTCGCCCACGAGCCAGTTGAGGTACTGCGCCGGGGAGAAGATGAGCAGGTTCGAGAGCAGGAACGCGAGCCGCCGGTTCGCCGTATCCCGGTCGAGCGTGAGCCTGCCGAGGCGATAGACGTTGAACGAGGTGAGGGAAGCCAGCAGGAAGCTGAACCACATCTCGTAACGCACGTCCCAGCGCGTCAGCCACCCGAGGCCCATGATGACGAGGTTCGGGAAGAACTGCCGGTACTCGTTGTGCTGTATTGCGGGCCGCACTATGAAAAGAATCAAAAGAGTGCTCTTCGTGCTGCTCGCGGGCTTCCTCGCGTTCGCGCCGCCCGGAACGTTGATCCTCGGACTGATCCTCGTCATCGGGCTTTTCAGGAACAGCCCGCTCGCCGTCGGCGGCGTCCTCGCGCTCGCCGCCCTCATCGCGGCATGGCTCCTCTGGCGCAGGCGCGCTGCACGCAGGCTCAAGTCACAAGGACGAGCCACGCCGGGAGATTAACGAGAGAGTAAGCTCTCAGCTTCTCGGAGACGACTTTTGAAGGGGGCGCGAAGGCGCGCGCGCCCTCCTCCTCCGCTTCACACGCTCGACCCAAGCGGCCACTGCCCATCAACGAATTCGAGGTGTAGACGCTCGATGCCGTCGTCGCCCGTGCGCCGTGCGCGGACGAGCGAGACGAGCGAGACATTCAGGCTCTCGCTCGTCAGGCGCACGAAGCCTCCGGCCTCGACTTCGAGCGTCGTCCAGACGGCGGCCCCGCGGCGGCTGATGTTCTGCGTCACCGTCTGCTCGCGCGCCGTCGCCGCGCCGTCCTCGCCGAGCACCTCGATCGTGACTTCAATGGGGAGGAGGAGGCGCGAATCTCGACTCTGACGGCTGTAGACGGGGGCCGCGGCGGCACTCTCGGGTTGCTGTTGCAGGCGGAAGCGACCGTCCTCTTCCGCAAGATATGCGTAGAGGCCAGCGCGCCGCTCGTCGTGGCCGGCGGGGACTTCCTCTCCGACGAAGACGACGCTGACGTGATGGCGTTGGGGATGCGATTCGTCGTCGCGCTCGCCATCGGCGAAGCGCGCGACGGCCCACACCAGAGCCCACAACCGGTTGAACTTCTCGGCCTTCTGCGGGCCGGAGGGGCGGCGCGCGGCGTTGGGCATGACAAGACAGAGGAGTTGGCCTACCTCGGGCTGGCATTCGAGAGTCAGCGTCGCGCTGCGCGGAGTCGCGCCGTTGAGGGTGGTCGCCTCCACGCGCAACAGTCCTCCGGTCTCGCGCCAGCGCGCGACGACGCACAGCGCGGGTCGCCTCGTCTGGTGTGTCGGCTTGGCCTTGCTCTGTCCCATGTCGTGGGGGCCCGGTTCTCCTATCGTTCGCGTCAGAGGGCGAGTGCTTTGAAGCCCTCGTCTTGACCTCAGGCACGCGTCATTTGCCGCGCGCGTAGTCAATCAGCATACCGAGCATCTGTAACTCAGTCTCGTCGCCGCCCATGAAGCGGAGCGCGAACCCCATCTCATCGCTCTTGTACACGACCTCGCCCCAGAGATAAATCCAGCGTCCGGTCGGGAGGTTAATTTCGAGTCTGATTAACTCCTCTATCTTGACATCATCGGTGGTCAGGATGAAGCAGCCGCTGGAGCTGATGTCGAGCACCGTCCCGGCGCGGTGCGCGAGCACGCCCTCCCAGTGGGCTTCGAGGTCGGCCCGCACGCGCTCGGGCTCTCTGCGCGGCGTCCTCCCTGTCACCGGAAGGATTCATGTAGAAGAGGAGGGGATGAGCGGCAAAGCCCTGAGCGCAGCATTTATCATTCTGGTTAAAAAAAACTGTAGACCTCCGGCTCTGCGCGCGAGGGTTAAAGAGTTGTTGGGAAAAGCAACAGTCGTGCCCACAAGCGCTTTGCCCCGGTCGGCCAAATCATCGAAGAAGGCATGAACAAAATACTTCGGGGGAGGTAACGAGCGGGCTGATACTCCTGCTTTGTGGCAAAAAATGGCAACGCACGTCTGACAAACTTCGTCACTCCCGCCACTCGAAGCTCGGCCCTCTCGAAGGCGTCTGCGGCGAATTCTGGAAGTGAACCCGGTACGATTCCAGAAAACGGCTTCCGCGGGTGCAAAACATTCGGCCTGCGGCTCGAAGGGTAGGGGCTGCGCGCCGCGCTGAGGGCCGCGCCGCTGGCATGGCGATTGTTTATGTTGCTGACGGTAGCTTGATTATTTATCCAAGTTGCCTCCGCCGGACACTTTCCGACCGCAGGAGAAAACACCTTCAGGGACGGGCGGCGCGGCCCCGCGCGAAACTCGTCACAGAGGAGAGACTGATGCAAATCGAAGAACAATTGCCCCCGACCGATAGACTCAGACACGACCCCGCCGGAAAAGAGTTCAGACAGACTTCGGTACTCGAAAAGGCCGCCGCGCCCGCCGCGCGGAGCGAGGGATGGAGCGCGTTTACGCCCGTGAGCGACAGGCTCGAATTTACGCCCGCGAGCATTACGCCCGCGAGCGACAGGCTCGAAGACATCCTCCTGATCCCCGAAGCGTCGTTGGAAGCCCGCAAGGAAATCGTCCAGGTCGAAGTGCTCGAAGACGTCTTTGGCGGCGTCGAGGCTCCGGCCCGGAGCGATGAGGTAAACGCCTTTCCGGTCGAGATCGAAGCGGAGGAAATCGCCCTTCCGGTCGAGGCCGAAGCGGAGGTGGCTGCCCTTCCGGTCGAGGGCGAAGGGGTCGAAATTCAGGCGAGTCGTGGAGATGTGGATGCGCTTCACACGTCTCTCATGCCGTCCGAACTGGCGGCCAACGATCCGGCGCTCCCGTCGGTCGAAAGCATCAGGGGGCAGGATCACGTCTACGACAAGTACACGGTCGGGATGCGTATCCTGCGTATCTCCCCGGTGTGGCTGCTGCTCAGCACCTTAGGATTTCTCTCGA
This sequence comes from Acidobacteriota bacterium, assembly GCA_020199995.1. Classification (GTDB taxonomy): domain Bacteria; phylum Acidobacteriota; class Blastocatellia; order Pyrinomonadales; family Pyrinomonadaceae; genus JAIVJM01. The sequence continues at coordinate 8,659 of JAIVJM010000059.1, forward strand.
TCATCATCCTGTTTAGCTGGATGTCCAGACCCGACGGGAACACGTCGTCGTCGCCGTCCGATACGGCGCTCAGGAACGAGGCGACCAACCAGTCGCTCGTGCCCGCTCAGGCGACAGCGCCCGTTGTCGAAGTTGCCGCCGCCGAGCCCGTCGCCGAGCAGCCCGCGCCGCCAGCGCCTCTCGCGGAAGAGGTTACGCGGCAGACGGCGGCGGTCGAAGCAAACGGTAATTTCACCGCGCAGGTCGGTTCCTACTCGGACGCCTCGCAGGCCAACGAGCGCGTCTCGGCGTTGCGGGCCTCCGGCATCGAAGCGCGAGCGGCGGCGGTCGAGATTCCGAAGCGCGGGACATGGTACAGGGTGCACGCCGGGCGCTTCCAGACGCGCGAAGAGGCGACGCGCTTCGGCGCGCAACTGCGGGCCAGAGGGCTCGCCGACAGCGTCATCGTGGCGGAAGTGGAAAAGCGCTGAAGGCTTGGTTGAAAAACGCTCAACCCCTGAACCCCGAGTCCCCCTCATCGGTAAGAGACTGGCAAGCAAATGACTGCGGATTCGACGCTGATTTACTCGAAAATCGTTGAGCGATACGCGCACTTCTTCGACCGCCCGGAGGTTCGCCTGCGCTTCCTCAACAACACGCTCGCGCAGCAGTCGGCGAGCCGCGAGAAGGCCGACTCAGCCCTCAGCCGCCTCTCCTTCATCAAACGCACGAAGGTCTACGACCAACTGCTCAAACTCTGGCTCTACCACCTCATTTTTCAGGAGCTCGGAAAGCTCCTGCCTTCCGCCTCGAAGCAGCGCCGCCGAATCCTCCGCCTCAAGGGCCGCGCGCCCTACACCGCACGCTTCTTCTTCCGCTGCTACCAGTTCCGAAAGGGCGTCTACGTCCTCCTCTGCTTCGCCCTCGCGGCCTCGCTCTTCGGCGTCTATGCGGGCGCGGCATGGTCGGCGCGCCGGGCCAACAGCTATCTCTCCGCGCGTTATCAAAAAGGAAAGAGCCCGGCCAGCGGCGGCGGCGGCCAGTACACGGCCAACGCCCGGACGGGCGCGGCGCGACACCTGCCCGACTACAAGCCGGAAAAGGTCTGGATGGTCGAGCAGGCGGACAACTTCGAACGCTACAGCAACGGCGCGCGCATCCTCAACGACTTCGCGACCGAGAACCGCCCGCGCGGCTTCTACGTCTTCAAGCAGGGCCGGGCCGACGAGTCCGGGGGTCTCAAGCGCGACGCCGTCGGCATCGTCTACCACACCTCCGAGAACGACATGCTGCCGTTCACGCCCGATAACAGCGCCTCCATCGAGACACGGAGCCGCGGCCTGCTCGAATTCGTGCGGAAGAACAAGTCTTACAACTACGTCATTGACCGTTTCGGCCAGATTTATCACATCGTCCGCGACGAGGACGCCGCCAACCACGCGGGCAATTCCGTCTGGGCCGACGCCGGAGGGACTTATGTCGGCCTCAACGAGAGTTTCATCGGCGTCTGCTTCGAGACGACGATGAAGTCCGAAGGATCGGGCGAGCAGTTGACCGAGGCGCAGCTCGTCGCGGGCCGACTGCTCACGCAAGTCCTGCGCAGCCGCCACCACATCGAAGACGCCAACTGCGTGACGCACGGGCTCGTCTCGGTCAACCCGTCGAAGATGCTCATCTGCTTCCACCACGACTGGGCGCGCGGCTTCCCCTTCGAGGCCTTCGGGCTCTCCGACAAGTATCTCGTCGCCCCCGCGAGCGTCGCCGAGTTCGGGTTCAGCACGGACGAGGAAATCATCGCGAAGCTCGGAGGGGCCGTCTGGCCGGGCGTCGCGGCGGGCGAGGAGCAGTTCCGTCTCCGCGCCGAACAGACAGGGACGAAGGAAGAAGCGCTGCGAAAGCGCATGAGCGGCGTATATCGCGAGCAGATGGAATTACAGCGCAGGGAGCGCGCCGCCTCGGATGGTGGCAACGGCGTCAAGCCGTTGGCGGTCGAACGCGCGGTAGATTGAGCGCGGGGAGGGAAATCTGGAAGCCCGCCACGGCAGTTCCAGAATAGGCACACGGATTGCTCATAGAATTACCGGTCACCAGCCCGCCGTCGGCGGCCTTCGACCGCTGACACACAAAACCACGAGAGGGCGAGCGCATTAAATCGTCCCAGATAAATTGAAGGAGAAAACATGGAAGAGAAAAACCAGAGCCAGACAGCCCCCAGGTCTGACCAGAAATCTGATAATGCGAGCGCCGCCCGCCCCGCCGCCGTCGGACTCGACATCGGCACCAGCCGCATCGTCGTCGCCGACGGAACCCCCGGCAAAGAGACCCGCTCACACCTCAACGCCTTCGTCTCCGTTCCCTGCTCCGAGATGGCCGAGAACGTCCTCAAGCAGCGCGGCATGGTCTATGAGCGCAACTGCAAGAACATGTACGTCTACGGCAACGACTCGGACTTCTTCGCCAGCTTCCTCGACACCGACGCCCGCCGCCCGATGCATTCCGGCCTCCTCAACCCGCAGGAAGAGATGAGCCAGCACATCATCCAGCGCATCATCGAGATGCTCGTGCCGCGCGCGCGCCGCAACGAGACGCTCTGCTTCAGCGTTCCGGGCCGCGGCGAGAACGCCAACGGCAACCTCGTCTACCACGAGGCCGTCTTGAAGAACCACCTCCAGTCGCTCGGCTACAAGGCCAAGGCGATCAACGAAGGGCAGGCCGTCGTCTTCTCCGAATTGCAGGACGAGAACTTCACCGGCATCGGCGTCAGCTTCGGCGGCGGGATGTGCAACGTCTCGGTCTCGTTCATGTCCATGCCGATGATTACCTTCAGCGTGCCGAAGAGCGGCGACTACATTGACCGCAACGTCGCCGAGGTTCTGGGCGAGCGCAACTCGACGCGGGTGCGCCTTTTCAAGGAAGAGAACCTCGACCTCTCGCGCGCTCCCAAAGACGATATGACCCGCGCCCTCCACATCTTCTACGAGGACGTGCTGCAAGCACTCATCGACCGCCTCCGGACGGAGTTCAAACATTCGAGCCAGCTCCCGAAGGTTGACCGCCCGATGAAGGTCGTGCTGGCAGGCGGGACGGCGATGCCCGCCGGCTTCCTCCACAAGTTCGAGACCATGCTCCGCGCCGAAGGCGACTTCCCCATCGAGATCGCCGAAGTTCGCATGGCGAAAGACCCGCTCACGACGACGGCCAACGGCTGCTACATCGCCGCGATGTCCGAAGCCAGGTAAACCCCCGCCGACAAAACGACCCGCCAAAAAACTAATCGCGGCCAACATCCCCTGTTGGCCGCGATTAGTTTTTCTCGTTTTTGCGGACGCCCTCCCTCACGGTCGGGCTTGCGGGCTCGCGTGCCGTATTCGCTGCTTCGCCGAAGAAGTCCAGAAGCATCCAGAGCATTTCGCGCTCCGCTCCGGTCAGACCATTGAAGGAGATGCCGAACCCGACCTTCGACAGACGGTAGGTGACTCTGCCGCGGAGAATCAGCCAGCGCTCGGTCGGGAGCCAGCAGTTGATGAAGAACAACTGCCAGCCTTGCGCCTCGGCCTTCGTCTTCACGAAACAGCCCTCGACACCGAGGCTGGTGATGCTTCCGTTGCGCGGGCAGGCTTCGCTCGTGCCTCAGTAACAGTGCATCGGGGGGCGCAGGCTCCTCGCGCGCTTCGACTGCGTGTTGGTTTCTTCGGCTGCGACCTCTTCTGCGAAAGCGGACATCGTTTTTCCTCGGCTCGTTTAACCCACCATCACGCGCTTTCCGGGCGGCGGCGAATTAACTATCGGCATTGGCGGGACGAGCGAGGAGTATGTTTCTCCGATGATCTTTTCCGCACCATCACTGTTGACGGGCTTCGAGAAGAAGTAGCCCTGACCGTTTTCACAGTGGAGCTTTTGCAGCAACACCAACTGCTCGTTGGTCTCGACGCCCTCGGCCACGACGTCCATCCCGAGGTTCTGCGCGAGCACGATGATGGTGCGGACGATCTCCATATTCTCGTTATTCTCGGTCATGCGGGTGACGAACGAGCGGTCGATTTTCAGAGTGTCAATGGGGAAGCGGTGGAGGTAACTCAGGGAGGAGTATCCCGTCCCGAAGTCGTCTATCGAGAGCTGGACGCCGAGCGCGCGTAACTCCTGGAGCATCTCGGTGGCCGTCTCGATGTTCTCCATCACGACCGATTCGGTGATTTCCAGCTTGACGGTGTGCGGCGCGATGCCCGTCTCGCTGAGGATGTCCGCGACGGCTTTGATGAGATCGTTCTGGCTGAATTGCTTGCTCGACAGGTTGATGCTGATAAAGAGCGGCGGATCGGAGGGGAACATCTTCTGCCAGTGCTGCATCTGCTGGCATGCCTCCCTCATCACCCACTCGCCGAGCGGGATGATCATGCCGGTCTCTTCGGCGACGGGGATGAAGTCCATCGGCGAGATGAATCCGCGCTCCGGGTGCTGCCAGCGCACCAGCGCCTCGAAGCCGCGCAGGCGGAAGTCTTCGAGCGCGACGATGGGCTGGTAGTGGAGCATGAACTCGTTGCGTTCGAGAGCGCGCCGCATGTCCGTCTCCATCTGGAGGAGGTTGATGGCGCGCGCGTGCATCGCCTTGTCGAAGATTTCGTAGCGCGCCTTGCCCAGCGACTTGGCGCGGTACATCGCGGTGTCGGCGTCGCGCAGGATGTCCTCGGCGCGCTCGTAGCCGGTCGAGCCCGGCGCGATGCCCATGCTGACGGTGGTGAAGACCTCGCGACCGTTGAGCATGAAGGGGACGGAAAGTTCGTTCTGGATGCGTTCGGCGACCTGTATGGACTCCTTCTCGTCGGCGATGTCTTCGATGAGGACGGTGAACTCGTCGCCGCCGAGCCGCGCCACGGTGTCGCCGGGGCGCAGGTTATTTTTGAGCCGGTCGGCGATCCCGACGAGAAGCTGGTCGCCGATGGTGTGGCCCAGAGAGTCGTTAATGACCTTGAAGCGGTCGAGGTCGAGATAGAGCACGGCGAAGAGCTGCTTGCCGCTACGCTTCGAGCGCGCGATGGAGAGCTTCAGGTGATCCATGAAGAGCGCGCGGTTGGGGAGCCCCGTCAGCGCATCATGGAAGGCGTCGTGGTGGAGTTGCTGCTCGGCCAGCTTGCGGTCGGTGATGTCCTGAACCTGGAAGATGAGGTGGACGGATGTACTGTGCTGGTCGCGGACGAGAGAGACGCTCCAGAGGACCCACACCTCGTGGCCGAGCTTATGGATGTAGCGCTTCTCCATCTGCGAGGTCGGCACTTTGTTCTTCAGGATCTGGCCGATGTTGGAGAGCGCCGCGCCGAGGTCATCCGGATGCGTGACGGCCAGAAAGTCCGTCGCCAGCAATTCCTTCTCCGTAAAGCCGAGAATGTGGCACAGACTCCGGTTGACCTGAAGCCAGCGCCCCTCGGTCGAGACCAGCGCCATGCCGATGGCCGCGTAGTCGAACGCGCTGCGGAAGCGGTCGGACGTGTCGTTCGCGGGTTTTTCACGCGGCTCGGTGGGGGCCGGCGCTGCCAGGAATTTGCCGCCCGAGAAGTACGAGCGGAAGCCGAAGGCGAGCAGCGCGGCGACCGAGCCGACCGTGAGCGAGGCGTTGAGCCCGACGTAATTGACCATCACCGCCAGCAGCAGCGCGGCGGAAGCGCCCGCGAAGTTGGACAGGTACTTCCAGAAAAAACTCTTGCCCCAGTTGCGCCAGACCGGCTGGTCAATGCGGTAAGACCCACCGAGCGCGACCGTCGAAGCCCCGGCCAGCGACTGCGCCAGCACTGCGACGCCGAGCACGTTGAGCGTCGCCAGCGAGCCGACTTGGGGGGTGATCCCCGGGAGCGGCCCGGAGACGAGCCGCAACGTCCACACCACGACGAAAGTCGTCAGGACGCAGAGCGCGGACTTGAACGCGTGGCCGTAGGCGCTCCGGCTCTCCATGAGCGAAGTGCCGAGTCCGACCGCCGCCGCCAGCAGCACCGCGGCCTCGCCGTCGAAGACCAGCATCGAGAGAAAGACGGAGGCCGCCGCGAAGGGGAAGCGAAAGCCGTATTTGGTCGGCGCGGCGTCGAAGCGGGTAGAGAGCTGGATGCCGAGGAGCGCGAGCAGGACGAGGGGGAAGCTGAGGTGTGCGACCGGCAGGCTAAAGAGGGAAAAGAGCAGCGCCGCCGCCCCGAGGGCAACGACGGTCTGAACAAACTTCTGGGGGAATCGCTGTCCTTCGGCTATTTCCATATGCTTTTGTCGAGGTAATTTGGATGCTACAGCCCTGACCTTCACCCGGAGCGGAACGGTTCCGCTCGCCCGTGACCCCTTCTCAAGACAACTCCGGTGCCAGAGCGGGGGAGCGAAATGCGTCTCTTCGAGCGCTGAATTGGCCCTGAAAACGTAGGTTCGAGGCGGGCCGTGCGTTCAAAAAAATCTCGCAGGTCAAAATGAAGAGAAC
>JAIVJM010000233.1 GCA_020199995.1 Acidobacteriota bacterium
AGCACCTTGCCCTCTGCGACGCGCGCGATCACGGGCGGTTCCAAAGACCGCAAAATCTTTTCCAGCTCGTCAGCCGAGAGCGACGCGTGGGTCAGCGCGATCAGTGCCGTGCGCGGGTGCACGGTCGGCGCAGAGCCGCCGCCGACCGCCGACTGCCCGTCAATAATTTCGCTCCGGAGAGCACGCGTTAAATCGTTCCCCACCCGGAAGAGGAACATCCGTGCGCGGGCCTCAATCTCCTCATATGTTAGGGCCAGCATGCGCAGTGCGGGCACTTCTCGCGGGGCTTCGCCACGGCGGTAGGCTTCGAGCGTCGCTTCGAGCGCGGCAAGGGCGAGCTTATCTGCGCGCAGTGCGCGGTAGAGCGGGAAGCGGCGGAGGCGTTCGACAAACTCGCGCCGACCGACGACGATACCGGCCTGCGCAGCGCCGAGCAGCTTGTCGCCGCTGAAGCTGACGATGTCCGCGCCCTGCGCGACGGACTCCCGGATGACCGGCTCGCCCGTGATACCGTAAGGGGCGAGGTCAAGGAGCGCGCCGGAGCCTGCGTCCTCGTAGAGCGGCAGGCCGCGTTCGTGCGCGAGGTGCGCGAGTTCTTCAAGCATGGGCGTTGACGTGAAACCGACGATGCGGTAGTTCGACGGATGTACGCGCAGGACGAGCCGCGTGCGCTCCGTGACGGCGCGCTCGTAGTCGGAGAGCTTCGTGCGGTTGGTCGTGCCGACCTCGACCATCTTGGTGCCTGACTGCGCCATCACGTCAGGCACGCGGAAGTCGCCACCGATCTCGACCAGTTCGCCACGCGAGACGATGGCCTCGCCGCCACTCGCCAATGCCGAGAGCGTGAGCAGGGCGGCGGCCGCGCAATTGTTGACAACGAGCGCGGCCTCGGCGCCGGTCAGTTCAATGAGCAAGCCTTCGACGCGCGCCCCGCGGCGGCCCCGAGCGCCCGTTTCAAGATCATATTCGAGGGAGCAGTAACCAGCGGCCTCCTGCAAGACGGCGAGACGCGCGGCTTCTGACAGGGGTGCGCGCCCGAGGTTTGTGTGCAGGACGACGCCGGTAGCGTTGACGACGCGGCGCAGGCCGCGCGATGCGACGCGCGCCGCCGCCAGTCCGAGCCGGCGCGCGGCCTCTTCGAGCAGCGCCTCGCGCGCGCCATCCCCTATTTGGCTTGCTAAAGTCACCTCGCCGGTTTGAATGCCAGCGCGCAATTCTTCGATCACCACGCGGGCCAACTCGGCGAGACGCTGTGCCCCTATGCTTTCTCGTAAAGCGCGGGCGGTCTCTGTGCAAAGGAGTGCGTCCACCGCCGGAAGCGCACGAAGTTGAGTTACTCTTATCTCGTCTGTCATGGCGTTCGCAGGGAAGCTGATATTCAGGCATTGCCGCCGGTCGGATTCTGCCTCGAAGGGCGTAGAGACCACCCGCCGAGTCTGTATGTTCAATCACTATGTAAAAACGTATATTCGGCGTACGAACAAAATCAACTGCTCGACGCCCCTCCCCAACCTGAACGACTGGGCGCCCGACGCCTATCTCCGCCGCTCGCGTAGCATAATGCCCTAATGCAGCGAGACCTATTCTGTAAGCAGCGTTACAGAAGAAAAACCTGTGCCCTCGTATAGCTGATAAGCAGCGGACCAGCGTGGACGGGTAGCGCGCGGTTGCGCAGTGTCAGCAGGGTGGTGTTATACTCTCGCGCACGAGTGTGAAGCTTGATTCTGCGGGATTTTTGGAAGTGTTATTGAGCCTCCGCGCGCTTGCCCCGTTTAAGTGTTTGCGGCTGGGCCCTCACCCAAAGTCAGAAAGTCAAAGTGTCTGCTTTGGCACACTTTCGCAGAGTTGCGTTCCCGTCTGGCGGAGGTCGGGTACTCCCGCCAGCAATCTCACGTTAACCTCTTTTAAACCTCGTTAGAACTCTGCTTCTGAACACAGGCTCTCCAGCCGACCTGTCCCCGGAAGATCGGTCAGGAGTTTTCTTTGTGCGGGGGCGGCAACACAATTGAAAGGAGCCCCAACATGCCAACCGCGATGGACATGATTAAGATGAAAGTTATGGGTGGCCTCATGAGCCTCGGCCCCGCCCCTGCTATTAAGGTCGGCGAGCTGAAATCGAAGATCGGCTACCTCTCGATGATGGATATGTTCCGCGACCTGACGATGGAGGAGATGAGGGAGGTCGATCGTGCCACGGTCATGTTCACCGCCCCCTCGGGCCGCGTCATCTACACGCCGGGGGAGACCAATGAGGTGCTCTTCCTCCTCAAAAAGGGTGCTGTGCAGATTTACAAGATGTCGTCCGAAGGCCGCAAGCTGGTCATCTCGAAGGTCAGCTCAATGTCCTTCTTCGGCGAGATGGGTTGCATCGGCCAGGGCATGTACGACACCTTCGCCGAGACCGTCGAGGAGTCGCTGGTCTGCACCATGAGCCGCAGCGACGTGCAGCGGCTGCTGCTCTCAAAGCCGAAGATCGCGCTGTGCATCCTCGAGGTGATGGGGAGACGACTGATGCAGGCCGAGCAGCAGTTGGAGGAGGTCGCCTTCAAGGGGATGATCCCGCGCTTGGCTTCGCTCCTGCTGCGCGAGGCCGAGGGCGACGAGGTGAAGGGGCTCACGCACCAAGACATTGGCGAGCGTCTCGGCGCTTGCCGCGAGACGGCGACGAACACCCTCAACGAATTAAAGAAAGCAGGCATCATCACGCTCGGGAGGAAGCTGGTGGTCATTAAAGACCGCAAACGCCTAGAGCGCGCGGCCACCGAGGATTGAGGCAATGCCTCGTAGCGCCACCCCTTCCCCTGCCTCAAGGCTTCTTGGAATTAGCACATACTCGGACGCTCCGCTCCGTCAGCCGAACGACCGCGGGCGGTTTCGGGCTGTGCGCAGTTCCGCCAAGCAACCATTTGCGAACGTGCCCCGAGTTCCGGCAGCCGCGCGGGCGTGAAGAGCGTGTGAGCGCTTCGACCCGGTGGATAGATTCATTCTGTAATGCGCGTTACATCGGGGAAGGGCTGGCCGTGTGACACTGCGCCGTGGAGTACTCACCTGCCGGCGTGGGGTGAGAGCAAAGGAAGAAGGAAAAGAGGATGCTTGACTGGCTATTGATGTCGCTGCTGTTCTTCGGCTACATCATCTTGATGCGATTCATACTCCCGCGGTTTGGCGTCCAGACTTGAATGTCAGGCAGTTGCCGCGTCGAGTCTCGGCGCGCGGATGAGAACAGAGAGTCAGGCACCCCCCTACGGAAAGGGCCGTAAGTCTACCGAGAGCGCGGCGGGAGCCCCGAGGCGCATTACCGTCAGCGCAAAGTCCCCGCGTTCTATGAGGGGTCGTGCTCGGAATTCCGGTGGCGTGGTGAAGATCGAGTACGACATTGTAGTGATCGGCGGCGGCTCAGGCGGGCTCGTCGTGGCCGCGGGCGCGGCGCACCTGGGCGCGCGCGTGGCGCTCGTGGAGAAGAAGGCGCTTGGCGGCGACTGTCTTTTCACGGGCTGCGTGCCGTCGAAGACGCTGATTCGGTCGGCGCGCTTCGCAGCCGATGCACGCCGAGCCGCGGACTTCGGTTTCGCGCCGGCACCTCCGGAGTTCAAGGACGGGAGCTTCGCCTCAGTCACAGACCGCGTCTGGCGAGTGATTAAGGCCGTCGGCGAACACGACGCTCCCGAAGTCTTTCGCGCTCTCGGTATCGAGGTCATCTTCGGCACACCGCGATTCATTTCGCCTCATGAGCTGAAGATCGAACCGGGGCCGGATGGCAACCAGCCCGGACGGACTGTCAGCGCCAGGCGATTTTGCATCTCCACGGGTTCGCGCCCGGCTGTCCCGCCAGTCGAAGGTTTGAAGGAGACTGGCTTCATCACGAACGAAGAGGTCTTCCACCTTAGACACCTCCCCGCCTCCCTCGTCGTGTTGGGCGGCGGGCCTATCGGCCTCGAGATGGGGCAAGCGTTCGCGCGCTTCGGGAGCGAGGTGACGGTCGTCGAGATGGGCGACCGCCTCCTCCCGAAGGAGGACGAAGAAGTCTCGGCGAGCGTCGAGCGCTTCCTCCGCGCGGAGAGTCTGAACATACTACTCGACGCGAAGGCCGTCCGCGCGAGCCGGGCTGACGGTCAGAAGACGCTCACTGTCGAGCGTGAGGGGCGGACGAGCGAGCTGCGCGCCGAAGAGATTCTGGTGGCGACGGGGCGTCGCCCGAACGTCAAAGGGCTGAACCTCGAAGCGGCGGGCGTGAAGTACGACGAGAGCAGGATCGTCACGGACGAATACTTACGCACTTCCGCGCCGCACGTCTTCGCGGCGGGCGACGTAACCGGCCACTTCCTGTTCACGCACATGGCCGCCTACGAGGCTTCGGTCGTCGTGCGCAACGCGTTCCTGTTTTGGCCTCTGTTGCAAAAGGCGGACTTCCGCATCGTGCCGTGGACGACCTTCACCGACCCCGAGGTGGCGCGCGTCGGCCTGACCGAGCGGGAGGCTCACGAGAAATACGGGCGCGAGGGCGTGCACGTCTACCGGACGCAGTTCGCGGAGAACGACCGCGCGCATGCCGAAGAGGCGACTGAAGGGATTGCTCTCCTACTATTTCCGTTGGTGGAGGTAGCATACCCGCGGCGACTGGTGGGGTGCAGAGCTTCGGCGGGTCTACGAATCGAGTAAGTCTGCGGGAAGGTTCAACGGATGACATGGATTAAAATCATAGAGGAAGAAGAGGCCGACGAGGATTTGCGAGAGGCTTACCGGGAGGCGGGGGCCGCGCGCGGGCGCGTCGCCCACATCCTCAAGGCGCACAGTCTCAACCCCGCAGCGATGCGGGCGCACCTCGCGCTCTACCGCGAACTCATGTTTGGGCGCTCCGAGTTGGCGCGCGCCGAGCGGGAGTTGATCGCCGTCGCGGTGTCGGTGAGCAACCATTGTCACTATTGAATCCGCCACCACGGGGAGGCTCTCCGTGCCTTGACTGATGATGACGGACTGCTCGCGGCCCTGATGCAAGACCCCCATGCCGCGCCGCTCAGCGGGCAGCGGCGCGCGCTCGTCAACTACGCTCTCAAGCTGACCGAGTCGCCGCACTCGATCACGGAAGTCGACATTAACTCTTTGCGCGAAGCCGGCCTTTCGGACGCGGCCGTCCACGACGCGGCGGCCGTGACCGCCTACTTTAATTTCGTCAACCGCATGGCCTCCGGATTAGGCGTCGAATTGGAAGCTGAATAAGCCCGCCACCGACGCACGCGCTCGGCGCAAGTCGTTTCCACACGTCGAGCACCGCGCATGTCTCGTCGCTGGTCGGGCGCTGCTTGTAGTCGGACCCAACTTTCGCCCAGGCAACGCGCCCCGCCTTGTCGATAACGTAAACGGTTGGGTGCGGAATACCCTCGGCTCTATTTTTGCTTCACGGCGGCTACATGAACCGCGCCGCGAGAAGATAACTCGTGTAGGAGGCCACCGCCGTGAGCGCCATCGGAAGGATGAAAACCGAAGGTATGAGTAACATCTAACACTCCTCTAGCCGCTGACGACCACCGCCCCGCCACAGCTTGAGCCTGTGCCCGCAGTGCATCCGAAGCAGTGCGCGCCCGTCGTTATCCGGCGGGCGGAAAGTTTTGCGGGATCGTACTCCGCTAATGACCGCGGCAGTTCCGGCGCGAACGGGAGTTCGAGCATCTGGTTGAAGTCGCAATCGTAGAGCCTCCCGGTCCAGTCCACGCTCACGAGCGTACGGCACATCAAGCCTTCGACCGTCGCGGGGTTGAACGCTTCGACGAGCTTACGCATATAACGGTCTTCGTTTCCAGACCGGCGCAAGTAGTCGAGAAAGCGCTTGATCGGCATGTTGGTGATCGTGTAGAGGTGGTTGAAGGTGATGCCATAGCGTTTCTGAAGTTCGCGCCTGAAGTCCTGCTCGATTGAAGCTTGCGGCGGCGGAAGGAATGCCCCGGCCGGATTGTAGACGAGATTCAGCCTGAGATTGTTCCCTTCGATTCCGTAGCCGACGCCGTTTAAGCGACGCAGAGCTTCGATTGATTTCTGGAAGACGCCGTGACCGCGCTGCGCGTCCGTCTGCTGCTCAAGGAAGTACGGCAGCGAGGAGATGACCTCCACGTCGTTCGCGCGGAAGAACTTCAGCAAATCATCCTGACCGGGCTCGAACATCACCGTCAGGTTATGACGCACCATGACGTGAGTGCCGAGAGCGCGAGTCTCACGGACAAGGTGGCGAAAAGAGGGGTTGAGTTCTGGCGCGCCGCCCGTGATGTCTAGAGTAGGAATGCCAAAGCGGCGCAGGACGCTGATGACTCGCTCCGCCGTCTCGCGCGTCATCACTTCCGTGCGCGCGGGAGAGGCATCTACGTGGCAGTGCTTGCACGCTTGGTTACAAAGCTTGCCGACATTGACTTGCAAGGTGTCAACCGTAGAGGCTCTTAATTCCATGCCGTGCGCCGCCAGTTTCTCGTCGAAATCGATCACGGCGCGCGGTGGCGCGTTCGTCTTCTCCGGCACGACGGGTAGAGCTTTCGACATCATATTGATACCTTGTTCACCGAGTTGTGAGCCTGGAGGCCATGATTGAGCGTCGCCCCACCGTGTATCGCCGAGGCCATGTGTATGGCTTCGGTCATCTGCTCCATGTTCGACCCCGCTTCGAGACGGCTTTACGAGTAAGCGTCGATGCAGTAGGGGCACGGCAAGGTGTGCGCCACCGCCAGACCGATGAGCGCCTTCTCGCGCCCCGAGAGCGCGCCGTCCTCTGGCAGGCCCCGTACTACGCCATGAATTTCTCAAAGAGGTCAGGACGATGTTTACCGACCTCATAGAAACACGCGAGGTCATCTTCTTCGTAATATGCCATTGTTCGATGCCACCTCTGAATTGATGTTGCCGGTAAAGAACTCGTAATTCAAAAGAACTATCAACAGCAATTGCCGCCCGGCTCCAACACGTGCCCGTCGTCATCAATGACTTTGCGCCACGGGCCGCGGTAGATCGCCGCCTGCTTACGTTCCCAACACGGCCCCTGTTTTCCTTTGTGAGCGACAACGGTTACTGAACGGAATTCAATGCCCTGAAGTGTTCGCCAAGGCAATCGGTCGCGCTTAACGATCTCCATGCCGTAGAAACCCGCGCGATCGAAGGCTTCGAGGAAGGCGTCTTCGTGGTACGCGCCCGCAATGCAGCCCGACCACAGCTCCGGGTCTTGTTTCAACTCATGCGGCACATCTTCGTCGCTCACGATGTCGCTGATGGCGACGCGCCCGCCGCGCTTCAGTACGCGGAACATCTCCGCGAAAAGCTGCTCCTTATCTTCCGGGCGGACGAGATTCAGCACGCAGTTCGAGAGCACGACATCAATTGACTCGTCGCAGACCAGCGGCTGCTCCTCTCTGATACGAGCGCAGTAAGCCTCGAAGCGCGCCAGGTCGTCCGTCGAGCAAATCGGATTCCCGGCGAGATACGAGTTAACGAGTATGAGGTCGAGTCGCAGGTCTTGAATCCGCCCTTTACAGAACTCGACGTTGTGGTAGCCGATTCGCTCCGCGATCTCCTGCCGGTGTTCTTCGGCCAGGGTGAGCATCTCGTCATTCGCATCCACCCCGATGACGAGCCCTTCAGGACCGACGATCTGCGCGGTGATGTAGCAAATCTTGCCGCCCCCCGAACCCAAGTCGAGTACCGTTTCCCCCTCGCGCACGAACTGTGAGGGATCGCCGCAGCCGTAGTCACGCTCCTTGATCTTGTCAGGGATGACGCTCAGGTATTTCGGGTCATAGCTGACAGGGCAGCACAGAGCATCCTCGCGCGCCTGCGCCGCCTTGCTGTATCTCTCCTTCACTGCCCTTTCGACATCTAAAGAGGTGCTCATTTTTTACGTCCTCAGAAGGGAAGAATCTTGCGCGAATGTATAGCGTACCGCCCGGTGGTTACCGGAAATGTAACCTCACTTACATACCCCGTGATCGCGGCAGGTGATTCCCCTTGGCGGTAAAGATACTGCTTCTCTACTTCTCCGTGACTCAACAGGCTCGAGCGGGAACTTAATGCTTGTGTTCGCTCTCGGTCGGCAGCCCCGCGTCGACCCAGTCCTGCTTGCCCTCAGCGTAATCCAGCACATTCGTGTACCCCATCGCCGCCAATTCACGGGCGGCCCTGTCGGAAGCGTGTCACGTGGGGCTGGCGCAGTAAACTATTATCACCACGCCCTTGTCGGGCAGGAGTGTCGGCGCAAGCTCATTTACCTTTTCGGGCGGCAAATTGACCGCGCCCGGCAGGTGCGCGTGGGCGTAAGCCGTGAGCGGCAAGGTCTCTACAAGTTGAAACTTGTCGCCGCGATCAATTTTCTCCTTTAGCTCATCTCTGGAAATTGTCGCAACCATTATCGTTCTCCTCTCTCAGAATAAATGTCCGCTCATCGTGAGATCAACTATCATCAACCTCTACGTCCGCCCACGCCCGAGCCACATTTAACCCTCCTTTGCCATTGCCCCTCTGATAACAACTCGGCGACTCCATCAGGCTCGCGCGAACTAGACGTTCTTCAACTCTCCCCGACGCGCCATCTCAGAAATGCGGTCAGCCGTGCGTGCTGCGATGGCCTCAATCGTCAGAGAAGGGTTGACTGCCGTCGAGGTCGGAAAGACTGAACCGTCACAGATGAAAAGATTCGGCACATCGTGCGCGCGACAATCACGATTTACGACCGAATCCGACGGGTCAGCCCCCATGCGACACGTGCCCAAGAGGTGCGCCGTGCGATCCGCCGACCAGACATCCTCTCCTCCGGCGGCTCTCAGTATCTCCTTCATCTTCTCTTTCGCGTGGGCGACAATCTGCTTGTCATTTTTATGAAAAGAGAAGACAACGTGCGCGACAGGAAGACCATACCCATCGCGCTCTGTCCCATGCAGCTTCACTATGTTGCCCCACTGCGGCAGAACTTCGCCGACGATGCCGAGGCCTGAGTAGTAGTTGTAATCCAGCATCGTGCGCCTCAAGGTCGCTCCCCACATCCCGCGCGCTGTCGCAAGCCGCGCGGCGAAATCCACCGGGTGTGGCCCCACGACCTCAATCGTGTAGCCGCAGATGAAATCCACATCTGGCATCGTGCGATTGAAATGCTCTGTAATAGCGCCTCCCGGCGGCGGCGCTTTGTACTGGCTGATGTGGTCGGGGAATTTGGCGAAGACTTGCTCGCCCGTGTGAAGCATGAAGCACTTGCCGACCAGGCCGGAAGAATTAGCCAGACCGTCAGGGAAAAGAGTACTCGATGAGTTTAAAAGCAAGCGTGGCGTCTCGACCGCGTATCCTGCTAAAACTACGTTCCGCGCGCGTTGCCGGAAAAGCTCACTGCTTCTTTTGTGAAAATGGAGCACGCCAGTCACACGCCCATGTTCGTCATGTTCGATTCGCGCGACCATTGAATTGGCTCTCACCTCTGCTCCGGCAGCGATGGCACGCGGGATGTATGTCACGAGGATTGAACTCTTGGCGTTGGTCGTGCAGCCATAGTTACAAAAACCACGATAGACGCACGGGGGGCGATCTCTGTGCGGCGCGCTCAAGGTGGCTATGGGCGCGGGCGCGACCGGAATGCCGAGCTTCATGCAGCCGCGGACGAGCACTTGGGCCGAGGCGTTCAGCTCGTGCTCGCGCTGCGGGTATCGTTTGCGCCGTCTCCCCCATGGATAACGGGTCGGCCCGGCGATTTGCAGCGCCTCCTCGACCTCTTCGTAGTACGGCTCCAAGTCCTCGAACGTGACCGGCCAATCTTGCATGTCTGCGCCCGGAACCTCGCCTTCGAGCGTGCGCCTGCGGAAATCTTCCGGGTGGGCGCGCATAGCGATCATCGAATAATGTACGGTACTGCCGCCCACACCCTTTCCTGAATTATTCGCGCCGAGTTCGACCGCGTCGTCTCCGCCTGTGATGCGCTCGTCCGTCCAGAAGAGCTTTCGTGAGGCCACCTCGTCTGAGACGAAATCTTTGACCGGGTTCCAATGCGGGCCGGCATCCAGGATGACGACAGAGAACCCTGCTTCCGCGAGCTTCGCTCCGACGACGCCGCCCCCTGCGCCCGCGCCGACGATGCAGAAGTCAACTTCCTCGCGCGCGCGGTCGCACATCGGCACGCACTCGCCGTGAATGCCGGGCGCTCGTAGAGTCCAGTCTTTATTCTCCTTCTCTCTCATCTGCCAAACTTCCTCGCCGTAAACATTCCGTAGGCCATCGCGCCCACGTCGTATGCTTGTTTAATAGCTGAGATCGATTCGACGAAGCGGCGCGTGCGCGCGTCGCTGACCTTTAACAGGGCTTTCACCTCTTTGCGCCGCGCGAGCGCGGCACACCGCGTCCACGTCTCCCGCACGTGCATTGTGATGTCTTCGGCTTCGATTCGTTCGAATCCGCTCGCGCGCATCCAGCCCGTGTAATCTGACATGCTCGCCAATGAGGGGCAGAGCATCCCGCGGCAAACGTCCCGTACGATCTGTTCGTGCGATGTCGAAGCCGGATCGTCGGCAGAGAGCCAGGCGCAGAGAGCAAGCACTCCGCCGGGTTTCAACGAGCGCGCGCAACATTCGATGAAGCGCGCTTTGTCCGCAAGATGTTCGCTGCACTCTACGACCCACACCGCATCAAAGCTCTCCGGCCCGAGATCGAGATGATTTGCGTCCGACACCTCGAAGCGCATGCTCTCACTCAGCCCCTCAGCGTCGGCCATCTCTGTTGCCATCGCAGCCTGCACGGGGCTAATGGTCAGACCCAAAACCGAACAATCATATTTCCGTGCGAGCCACAAAGATGACCCGCCGACACCGCAGCCCACGTCGAGCACTCGGCTAGCGCGCGGGATGCTCGCGCGCTCGGCCAAACGCTCGACGAGTTTCACCTGCGCCGCCGCGGGAGACTCGCCGCCCTCCCAGTAACCGTGATGTATATGATCCCCCCACAGCGCCCGGTAGAAAACGGAGACGCGGTCGTAGTGGTCGCGAATTAAATCCACGCTTAATTGCTCGTCCAACACTTTCACCGGACTTCCTGAGCCTCCCACGGGTCCACGCCGCCCTCCCACTTGCGCACGTGGCCGCGCGGAGAAGAGGGGCCGCTGTAGCCGATCTCATTCCACGCAAGCGGGTGCGAGTAATAGGTTTTGACGACCGTGATACAGAGCACGCTTTTGAAGAATCGCGCGGCGGGCATCCTCTTCCACGCCGCGCCTAGGGCGTCGCCCCGCGCGACGTGCGTGAGCACCACGTCTTGCGAGAGCGGATCAAGCTCGACGAACGACTTGCCCGCGAAAAGGGCCTGCGCCGCTTCGTCAACCCCTGCGAGGCCGAGCCGCCACGCCTCGCGCTGCGGGGGCAGCTCTTCGTAGCGGTAGCCGTCCCCCTCGTCCTTAAAAAGCTTCTCGTCAATGAAAGGAACAATCGGCACCTTCTCGTTTTCGCTGCGGTCGGGTTGCGGAATGATGCGTTCGGCGATTGCCGCGAGCGTGCGCGCCTCCTCTGCGGTCAAGAAACGGACGGGCGGCACTTCCTCCAGACGCCGGCGCACGACTTCGCGGGTCTGGTCATCCCAGTCGGGCGACGACGATTTGTCGAGCACGTTGTAACCGTGATAGCGCGTAGGGAATTCCTGTTCTGCCATCACCCACTCTCCTGCCCCCTCCCTGCGGAACCGGCTCCAAAAATTCATTCGGCTGACCCCAACCAGCCGCCCGCGAATCCCGCGCGCCGCAGACCTGCGACGAGATACGGACACTGCCGCATTAGCTGCCAGAAAAAGCCGGTGCGATAGTTTTCGATCATCAACACGATAGGACCTTGATCGAGCCCGTAGTAGCCTTTGGAAATCCAGCCGCGTGCGCTTTGTTTGCCGTCCTGGTAGGTCGGATTGAAACTGCACTTGAATCCGTACTTGCTCGTCATCTCCGGGTATGTCTCGTTGAAGTGTTCGAGCGCGGGCAGCACGATCTCCGGCGCGAACGGGAGCGAGGCGACTGCCGCCCACGGCGCGATGGTGCCGTCGTCCGGCCCGTAAAGGATGCTGCGCGCGCGGTAATCAAAGAATCGCCGCTCGACGCCGTTGATCTTACGCTTGGCCGGTCCGGGGCCGTCGCTCGCCGTAATGCCCCAACAGTTTTCACCGTAGCTTCTGAACTTTTTCGGGTTGCGGATCGCGTACTGTTGTTGCACGTAGGTCGCGCGGCGGCTGTTCTCGAAGTAATCAATCCCGCGCTCGCGCATGAAGTCGTCTTGAATGCCGCGAAAGTCTATCCAGACGTGCGAGAGTTGGTGGATGAAAAGCGGCCCGGCGTAGAGAAATTCAATGCCGTAGAGCTTTTTCCAGCGATAAGTTTCAGTCCAAGCCTGATAGCTTTTCGCGGGCAGAGGGTAAGTCGGCGACCCCAAGCCGAGCGCGTAGAGCAACAACGCTTCGCTGTAGCCCTCCCAGCGGTAGCGGAGGAAGCCGCTCTCCGGCTTCCAGCCCATCGAGACTTTCGCGCCGCCATTCAATGCCCATTGCCAGTCAGCGCGGCGGTAAAGAGCGGAGGCGAGCGTGCGTATCTCGCGCTCCTCTCTCGTCTCACGATTGAAATACTGCGCGGCGGCGAGCGCGCCACCGAGAAGAAAGGTCGTGTCAATCGTTGATAGCTCCGACTTCCACATGCGCCGTCCGGTCCGCATGTCCAGGAAGTGGTAGTAAAAACCTTTGTAGCCGAGCGCGTCCGGCCCTTCACCCTGCGTGCCGTTCCAGAAAAAAAGGAGCGTCGTGAGCGTCCGCTCGACTGCTTCAGCGCGGGTCAGGTACTCGCGCTCGACTCCGACCGTGTAGGTCGCGAGCGCGAGCCCGACGGCGGCGATTGAGCAGGGCGCGCCCTCTCGTGTGTTGTCCGGCACCAATCCGTTTTCGGGATTCGTCTCTTTCAGAAAATACCCAAACGTGTCGCGCTGGAGTTTATCCAACGCCTTGTCGCTCAGCGCCGCCTGACTCATGAGCGATCACCTCCGCCTGAATGATCGGGCGCGAACTCCAGCGTGATGACCGCGACCGCGTGCGGCGGGAGAACGATTTCGAGGTCAAGGTTGTCCTTCACATATTCCAACGGGTGAGGCTCCTTCCACACGCGAGAAGCTTCTTGCAGACGCTCAACCTCCGCCGCACTCAGGTACTCATGCTCTCCCATCTCTCGCCAGATTCTCTTCGCGTTGGCATGCGTCTCATCAATCCGCTCGACATACGCCGAGCAGCCGCGAGGCGCATTC
Source organism: Acidobacteriota bacterium (assembly GCA_020199995.1). Classification (GTDB taxonomy): domain Bacteria; phylum Acidobacteriota; class Blastocatellia; order Pyrinomonadales; family Pyrinomonadaceae; genus JAIVJM01. Next base: position 13,263 of record JAIVJM010000233.1, read on the forward strand.
CTCAGAGTAACGGAAACGCGCTCGGAATTGACGGGGTGGCGCGGCAGAGCGTGGTTGGTGAGCAGCACGGCGAGAGAGTGCTTTTTGCGCACGACCCACACATCAACGGTCGCGTGCAGACCGTCAACCAGCAACTGCTCAGTGCCGAGGCGATGCAGCAATTCGTAGGCGCGGTAGGTCGGCTTCGGGATGCCGTGCAGATTGAGCAGGCCGAAGCCGCCATGAAATGGCACTGATGGAAAATAGTTTTCCTCGAAGATGTCCGTGAACGTCCAGAAGCTGTAACCCTCGACAAGGCCGTTCATCTCCATCACTGTTTTCGTCACAAACGCGGCGGCGTAAGGTTCGTCATGTAAGGGATCGCGCGGGTTCGACGAAGCGTTCCACTCTGTGTAGTAAACGGGGTTCCCACGCGCGCGCCGGAACGTGTCCTGCGCCTGCTCACGCAGGACGCTGCGGCGGCTTTTGGCTAACTGCGTCTCCGTGTCGTCGCCTTCAGCTCCGAAGGCGTCGGTCGGGTAGTGATGCGTCGTAACGAAATCGGCGGGCATCTTGCGCTGCTCGCATAAATCAAGAAACTCCTCGACCCACTCGTTCGCGGCAGTCGCCGGGCCACCGACGCGAAGCTGCGCGTCCACGCTTTTGATTGCTTCGACGGTGTGGCGATACAGCTTAAAGTAGTCCTCTTGCGTGCCCGTCCAGAATTGTTTTAGATTCGGCTCGTTCCACACTTCAAAAAACCACTCGCGAACCTCCGCGACGCCGTAGCGTTCGACCCAGTGCGAGACGAGTTTGCGAATGAGCGCGGCCCACTGGTCGTAATCTCTCGGCGGTGTGACGTTCGCCTGATAGTTGAAGACGGTCGTGCCGCCCGATGCGAGCGCCTTCGGCATGAAGCTCAACTCGACGAAGGGCTTCATGCCGATGGAGAGCAGAAAGTCGAAAACGGAATCGGCGTTGAAGAACGAGTAAAGAAACTTCTCCTGGTGACAGATGAGCGTGCCCATGTCGTCCGAGAGCAAGCCGTGAAAGCGCACGTGCCGGAAGCCCAACTCGTCGCGGCAACGCCGCAACTGACTTTGCCAGTCGGCGCGCAGGGCGAGCGGCGCGTGCCCGCTTCCCACCGTGTGCTCCCAGAAATGTTTGAGCGCCGTGGCTGACCCGGACAAGTCACAACTGAAGTTAACTCTATCCACTTCCTCCATCCTTTCCGCAATCTGAAATCTGCTCTCTTTCTTTCCCATCCGCGCCGCCGCTCATCCCGTTTCTCGAACGACAGCGAGAGCGCGTCTATTCGTCCCGCAGAGTTGACAGAGCTTGGCGCGCTTCCGGGAGGGTGAGCGCGAAGATGCCCAGATTCGCCAGCGCGCCTGTGATGCAGTAGCCGCACCACCTCTTTTCTTTGGCGGGCATCTGGTAGAAGTACCAGCCCGCGATTGCCGCCTCGACTGCCGCTTTCCCGGCTGCGATCAAGGGAATAAGCGGCTGCTGGCTGGCGCGGTCTGCGCCGCCGAACGCCGCTATCGGAATGTTGGCGGCAAGGCTTGCCAGCGATAGTGTTCCGTCCGGCACGCCGAGCATGTAGGCAGTGTCCGACGAGTTCACCTTATCCGAATCGAAGCTCTTGAGCGGCGGATCGGGCAGGTGTTTGACGATGCCTGTTTGCAGCAGCGAGACGGCGGACATCGCGCCCATGCCGAGAAGCGACAAACCGATGATCGCGCGCCGCCGCTTTAAACCGCGCGTCTCGCCCTGCTGCAATTCGTTGCGTAGCTGGTGCGGCCCTATGCCGGCGATTGTCCGCGTGAGTTCTTCTTTCATCCCTTATCTCCTGTCCCTTATAACGCACCACGCACCGTACGGCGCACAACATCCGCCGTCAGTCCATAAACGAAGTGTGAAGCGAGCGCATAAGCGTGCGTCGAGAGGGGATATTCCGTCGGCCCTTTCGAGAGGCCGAGCAGCGGCAGCGCCGTTTCGTCTGCGACGAGCCAGAAAACGGCCCCAAACGGAAGTCCGGCTCCGGCGCTGACTTCCGGTGCGAGTTCAGTGACCGCGCCGTACAGTCCGCCGACCGCCGTGCCGAAAGCGTAATGAACAGCAGGCCCGGCAATCTTCTTCTCGCCCTTCGTCAACTTGTGATCGAAGAGGCCTTCCGAAATCGCAGAAGCGGTTTTCACCGTCGCGTCCGTTTGCTCTTCACCATCTCCCTGCGCTTGCTGTTCACTGTGTTGACTACCTTGCTGCACAGGCCCGCTTCTCTGCGATTGTTGCCCCTCTTGTTCACCTTCTTGTTGACTGCCACGCGCTGAAGTCTGCTTGTCTTGCGACTTCTCCTCTGCGAGCTTGCTCCACAATGCCTGGAACTGATTCATCGTCCATGAAGCGACCAGCCCGCCAATGAGACCTGCCGCCAGTCCCTTCAACACATCGCCTTCATCCAGACCATTCGCCCGTCTCCTATCACGCATGATTTCATTTCTCCTTCACCTGATATGGAATTTCGGTCACAACATGTAAACCGCCACTAATCCGACGGCGGCGAAGCCCCCGAAGAGCGCTGGAGCCGAGGCGGGCGGCCCCTCCAGCAGATTGAAGAGGGGCAGGTACAACCCGCCCATCTGACGGTCGAAGCCGCGCAGGTGCATGCCAACGCTCTGACGGTCGAAGCCGCGCAGGTGCATGCCAACGCCGACGAAGCCGGTGAGCAATGTCAGCCAGAGCAAAATTGCAAGCGTCATCAGCGCCGCAGGTCCCGGCGCGACGAACGCCCACAGGCTACCGGCGACGGTGAGCAGCGGCACTGTCATCGGCGCATACATTGCCGCGTTGTTGAACGCGCCGCGATAGTGCAGAATTCCGGCCTGCACTATCGCCCCCGCGAGCGCAACCGCGACGATTGCGAACATTGCGGCGCGCAGACTCAAGCCCGCAATGCTTGTCCCACCGGCCAGGCCTCGCGCGGAGATTAGTGAGAGAGCGCCCATCATCGCCAGGGCCAGCGGCGCGAGTTGCGGCGCGCCGTACATGAGATAATGCAAGAGCCACCTGTATCCACCCGGCTTTTTCGCGATCCCGTAGTAATGATGAAACCCAAAGCCTACACCGCCGGTCACAATAGCAATCCACGCGGAGCCGCGTAGCGCCGTATTGGCCCACTCGACGTTTGGCATCACAATCGCGGTTACAGTGAAGGCTATGAGCAGAGCGCCACTCAGGAACGGCGCATACTGAGAACGGAAGGCAAAGCCGGAACGGTAGTGTCCTGCTAAAGCGTCCGCCAACAGTAGCAGGGTTAGCGCTGCGGCAATCAACGCCACCCATGCGAACGGATTCAACCCGAGAAACGTATCCACCATCACGTAGCTCCTTCGTGTCGCTTGGCACGCTCCGACTCTGGAAGCCTCGTTGGTGAAGCGAGTGATAGGGCTTGAGACTCTGCACGGCAGACCGGCAACAAACGGTAGTCGCGCTCGACCTCCGCGCCGTATTGATAGACGAGTTCACCGCCGAGATACCCTTGCGCCGTCATCACCAGCGCGACCCCGGCCACCGCCGACAGATACCACCAAGTGACACTGGCCCCCACTTCCCATAAGTGCGCGCGCCAAGTGAATATTCCCAGAAGCAGCCCGAAAAAGATCGGCCCCAAAGCCATGTGCGCCCGCAGGAACGAGCGCGCCTCGCCCTCCTCGACGGGCAGTCGCAGGCGCGACTTGACGCCTGTCGCGACCGTGAGCACGGTCATCACGACCGAGCCGACGAGCGTCCACCAGCCGGCGGCTGACAGCGACACGACGCCGAAGAGAAAGCCGACCGCGTCGAAGGCGAGTGAGGCGGAGGTAAGCGCGATGGTGAAGTGCACCACGATGGGGTGCAGCGGCGCGCCCACACGGACGAGGCCGATCATCTGGCCCGCGCTCGTCACCGTCCCTCCGCGCTCTGTCCGTCTATTCATCGCTCACCTCCACGATGCTAAGCTCGCGCACTTCACGCGCGCCCGACTCGGGTCACGTCATGTGTCATGTCCTTACACTGTTCGCGGGAAAACCGCGCGGCTATCGCAACCTGTCGGGAGGTTTGTCTTGGCTCATACGCGAATCAGCGCGAGACCCGTCTCTTCGTCAGTCTCTCGCCGCAACTGCTCCGGCGATTCGACAACGATCACTTCCAGCGTCGGTCGCACGTGCGCTTCCATGAGATGGCCGCCGTGCGCCGCGCCGTCAGACCTGCCTACCGCCACATGGGCGTGCACTTTCGTCTCGCCTCCATTTATTTTTCGACGCGTCCGATTGATTCACGATCCGATCACTTCACGGCTTTCTCACCAGTGAGCGGCAGGATGTGGCCGCCGTGGCGCAGCACGGCGACCCCGGCCTCTTCACCCTGACGATCGAACGCCATCGCGAGCGCATCCTGAGCGCTCGCCGCGTAGCGAAAGCCGATCCGCTCAGTCTCCGCGCGCGTGACGCCCGGCGAGACCATGATGCAATCCACCCGGTCGATGATCTGCGCGACATCCGCGAGGATGGCCGCGCCGACGATGTCTTCGATTTCTCCCGCCTCGACCATCCGCACGATCTCCGCGGGCGGGCGATAACCGATTTCCAGCACGTTCGGGTGATTGTCTGCGACGCCCTCCGGGTTCGGCGCGACGACGATGAGCGTGCCGCCCTCCCGCACAGCCATCGTGCCGGAATAGAATCCTTTCGCCGACTGCCAGAAATCGCGATCCGCCGGGTGTGAATCAATGAGTACGATATCCGCGCGCCGCGGAAGACGCACGGCATTGATGGCGCGCGACAGCTTGCACCCTTCGCGGTGCGCCTCGACCGGATCTCCGACGAAGCAGCCGACGATTTTGCCCTCGTAATCAGAAACGAGGTTGGCGACATAGTGGAGACCGACGAGTCGCGCCGCTTCTTCCATCCGCAGACGCATGGGGTTGTCGGCCACGCCCATCACAGTCTCCGACATGCGCAGGGATGCTTCCCACTGGTTGCGCTCCTGCATCTCGCGCCCGGCCACGCCCGGGAAGATGATCTTCGCGCCGCCCGAAAAGCCTTTGACGCGGTGCGGCACGATTGAGCCGAGGCCGAGCACGAAGTCACAACCGGCAAGAAGGTGGTTTGCTGTCACACGTGTGCCATCACTGGTGTGACCGAACTCACGCAGGTTTGACTCATCCAGCCAGCGGTGCTGGCGTACCTCAAAGCGTCCGTAAAAATCGCCGAGCTTCTGTTTCAGCTCCCCTTCCGTCATCTCGCGGTGAGTGCCCTGCGCCGTGAGAAGGGAGATCTGCCTGTCCGAAACCCCGGCAGCCCACAATTCCCCAGCGACGCGCTTCAGGAGGCGCGGGATGGGGGTGCCGCGCGTTCCGTCGTCAATCAGGATGAGAACGCGATCTGTCGGCCTCACCGCTTCGCGCAGGCGCGGCGCTCCATGCGGCTCACTGAAGCCGCGTTCGAGAACCTCTTCTTCGTTCACCTCTCCTACAGCGCGCGGCGCGTAGACTCCCATCAGATTCGCGTCCGGCACTTCGACCGAAGCGATCTCTTCATAGCCGGGATATGGGAAAGCGATCCTCATCTTGACGATTCTATCGTCGCGCCTTGCGTCCGCGCTTTACCGGATCAGACCATCGCCCGATCTCGCCCGGCGCTGCGCCCTTCGTGACCTCGATCTCGCAGCCGCACTCCGGGTCCGGATAGTGGTAGCGTTCTCCCGTTTGTAGCGCCATCTGTTTTCCTCCCTCTATCTGATTGCCTTCGTCTCGACGACGGGTAGAGGATGACACTGCGCGCCTTGAAAGCTCGCGAGGTTATCCGGCTCTTTACTGCGCGCGGTTCCGATGCCCGGCTCACGCTTCAACGCGCGTTCCGAGTTCCCCGTGAACGGGCTTGTACATCGTCCCGACAATCGCGCCGTAGATGAGGTGCTCCAACACGAACAAGCCGGTGCCCATCATCCCCATGCCGGACATGAACGCGCCGGGCGGCATCATCTTCTCAGGAATCATCGGGTGCATCATCGGCATCATTCCCATGACGATGCCGCCGATGAAGATGTGGATGATTGCGAACCCAAGGCCAATGAGCACCCCAGCGCGATGCATCACGTACTCAAACCCGAGAGCGTAAACAAGCGCGATCATGCCTGATAGAATCAGGTGGATAACTAAGCCCATGACCCACGTCGTCGTGCTTGCTTCGCTGCCCGTCATCGTGCCGAGCATCATCTCCGGGTTCGCCTGCGGCATCATCGTTGCGCGCACCAGAGCCATGATGATCGTCATCACCAGACCGCCCACGACCCCTGCCAAAAACGCCCTTCTAAAGTTCATCACAATCTGCCCTCCTCTTATCCGTTTTATCTGCTCTACCGTGAGATCCTTCTCCTTCCTCTCATCAAGAAGAACCCTCCTCTTTCTACTCAAGCCTGACCATCACTTCCAAGGTAAAGTCCCAGGGCCAGCCCCGCCAGCCCCGCTCCAGCCATCATTAGCCAGTTTCGATTCATATTCGCCCACAACTGCGGACTCTTATCGCTTGAACGAGCATCGAACGTGCCGTGCGTGCCGTGGTCTCCCGCCACAGGCTCCCACAGGTTATCTTGGCGGTTGGGTTCGATGGGTTCGTCTGTCTGCTGCGCTTCGTAGCCGTTTCGCGCTAAGTACCAGTCGGCGAAGCCGGGCGCGATCTTGTCGCCGACAATCGCCTCGACCGTCGGGTAGCCGACGTACATCTCGCGGCGGGGCTCTCGCCGCGCGGCAGCATCCGCTTCAAGGCGGCGAGCGTGCCGTAGACGTAACCCAGATACGTCACTTCAGTCACGCGCTTGTACTCTTCTGGCTTCATCCCCCTCACGGGCGAAAAGACTGAGACCATCGCGTTGTTGATCCAGATGTCAATCGACCCGAACTCCCGCTCGACCGTCTCTGCCGCCTGTTCGACCCCGTCGGCGTCGGCCACGTCCGCGGGCAGGACGAGGGCGCGACCGCCCAGCTCCTCGACCTCACGCCTCGCCCCCTCGAGGCCGTCGCGCCCGCGCGCCAGAAGGCCGATGTACGCACCTTCCCGCGCGAACGCGCGGGCGACGGCGCGCCCCAGCCCGGCGGACGCACCCGTGATGACGACCACTTCCGGCTTTCTCAACTGCTTCACGCCTCGCCTCCTCCTTTTGCGCTCAAAATCATCGCTTCTTTTAGAAAAGCTCACTCAACTTGTCGCGGAAGAGTGTGAGCGCGATCCTCCCGCCCGCGGGCTGCCCCTTCGCCAGCGCCTCGGCGAAATGCAGCGCCTGCTCGAAGCTGACCTTCGCGGGCATCGGCGGCTCGTACGGGTCAACGACCACTTCGACTATCGCGGGCTTGCCCGACGCGAGGGCGCAACTGAGCGCGGGGCGTATCTCTTCCGGCTTCTCCACGGTGAAGCCGACGCCGCCGCACGACTCGGCGAACTTAGCGAAGTCCGGGTTGTGCAGCTCGACGCCGTATTCGGGGTTTCCGAGGAAGACGATCTGCTCCCACTTGATCTGCCCCAGCACGTTGTTCTTGATAATCACGACGACCATCGGCAGGTTGTACTTGACAGCGGTGAGGAACTCGCACATCAGCATCGTGAAGCCGCCGTCGCCGACGAACGCGATGGACTGCCTTTCCGGGTAGGCGAGTTTGGCGGCGATTGAATAGGGTAGCCCGCAGGCCATCGTCGCCAGCGTACCCGAACAACTGAACTTCTGCCGACCCCGAATTTTGAACTGCCGCGCGATCCAGGTGGTGATCGTGCCCGAGTCGGTCGAGATGATAGCGTCGTCTGCGGCGAGTTCCGATAGTTCCCACGCGACGCGCTGTGGCTTGATCGGCACATCGTCGCGCATCGCGCGCTTTCGCATCAACTCCCACCACTTCTTCATTCCTTCTTGAGCCTGCTCCAGGAAGCTTCGATCCTCTTTGCGCGCGATGAATTTAGAGAGCGCAACGAGGGTCGGTTTGGCATCGCCGACGAGACCAACTTCGACAGGGAAGCGCAGGCCGATGCGGTCAGGCTTATCGTCAATCTGCACACCCTTGGCCTGATCAGGTTTGGGCAGGTATGCCATGTAGGGGAAAGACGAGCCGATGATGAAGAGCGCGTCCGCCTGCTCCATCGCCTCCTGCGAAGGCGTTGTGCCTAAGAGTCCGAGACCGCCCGTCGTCAATGGGTGATCGTCTGGGACGACAGCCTTGCCGAGCAGGGCTTTGACGACCGGCGCGCCGAGCTTGTCCGCGACCTCGATCACTTCGTCGGTCGCGCCCAGTGCGCCTTGACCGACGAGGATGACCGGTTTCTTTGCTTCGTTGAGGATGAAGGCGGCAAGCTTTAACTCGTCTTCCGGCGGGGTTATGAGGGGCGACGACCAGCGGCTCGTCGTCGCCCCCTCCACCTTGTGCATTGAACCCTTGCCCGACGGCTCTTTCTCCTGATAATCGACGGGAAAGGTGATATGAGCGACGCCCCTGTGATTGAGCGCGTGACGGCACGCCTCGTTCACCAACATCTCCACCTGATTGGGGTTGATGACTTCCTGGTTATAAACAGTCACGTCCTCAAACAGGAGCGTCATGTTGACTTCCTGCTGGAACATGCTGCCTTTGAGATCAGAGTAAATCTGCCCGGTGATGGCGAGGACGGGGGCTTGATCCAGCTTGGCATCATAAAGGCCGTTCAAAAGATGTATGCCGCCCGGCCCCGACGTGGCGAGGCAGCAGCCCAGTCGCCCGGTGTATTTGGCATAAGCGCATGCCATCAAGGCGGCGGCTTCCTCGTGGCGCACCTGTATGAAGCGCACCCGGTCCTGCCGCTTCCTCAGAGCCTCCATGATGCCGTTGATGCCGTCGCCCGGCAGCCCGAAGACCGTATCCACGCCCCAGTCCATGATCCCCTCGACGAGTACGTCGGCGGCCGTCTGTGCCATCATTTTCGCTCCTTTCCTTTCACCCGAGACCGGTCTCCCGCGAGGAACGACTTCAGCGCCTCAGCGTCCACCTTGAGTTGGCGGTTGCGCCCGTAACTGACGAGCCCGAGGCGGCGGAACTTCCCCATCGTGACCGTGACGTGGGGGCGGCTCATGGCGGCCATTTGCGCCAGCTCCTCGTGTCCCACGGGCAGCACTACTTCGCCGCCATCCGCCGCGTGGGCGCGCGCCGCCGCAAGTTGGAGGAGCAGCATCCCGAGCCGCTCCTTTGCGCCGCGGTGCGCGAGCACCTCGATACGGTGCTCGGCGTCCGCCAGCCGCACGCAGAAGGTGAAGACGAGCGACGCGAGGGCGTCCTCGTCTTCCCGCAGATGTTTCAAAAAATCCTTGAGCCTGATCTCGACAGCCTCGCACTGGACTATCGCCTTCGCGGTGGTCCGCCGCGTGGTACCCTGCGCCGAGCAGAAACAGAGTTCGCCGAATGGCTCGACCACCCCGACCACGCGCACGATCACCTCGTGGCCCTCGGTGTCGCCCATCATCACCGCGACCTGCCCGCGCCGCAGGAAGAAGATGCTGTCCGCGGCGTCGCCCGCGCGCCACACGTGCGCCCCCTTGCGGTAGCTGCGGGCGCGACCCACGGGGCCACCGCCCCGCAGGTGTTCGAGCGTCAGCTTCGACAGCGTCCGGCAGTCTCTGTGAGAAGGGAATCGTGGCCACTCATCATTGGTCATACGCGCGCGGAGACGGATGACCGCCCCGAAGGCCGGAACGCTTTCCGGCTTCACCTTCGGATTTCCGTAAAAAACGTGAGGAATTACTCGGGGGATTAAATTGATAAGGGACGAGTATAACGTCCAGGTTCCCTAATTTTACGTTAGCGCACGAACGTATGAAAGAAGGCAAAATCATACCCGCCTTTTGAGGGGGAAGGATGTAAGCGCGTTTACAGTAGCGTGTCGCCGTGCCGGCGGGAACCTTGCAAACTTTCCAACAGAGCCTTGCCCCGACGGTGCGCGAGATAGGCCGCCCGGGCTTTGCCTCACGATGGCAGCTTGCCTCACGATTCCAATTCCTGCCTCACAATCCTGCCCCACGTTCGGTTCGTGAGGCAAAACCACGCTTGACATTAATTCAGCAGCGGGTGTACTTTGCGCCCATCCACCGAATTGGCTGAAGTTTGACGCACGGCCCCAGTAGCCCTCATCTCGCAGTTCACAACATTTGCAGACAAGCAACGACCCTGCGAAACCACCAATGGAGGAGGCACCATGCAGCTATCTACTAGCGTGACGAGAAGG
>JAIVJM010000234.1 GCA_020199995.1 Acidobacteriota bacterium
AGTTGATTGAAGTGTTCGTAGATGTCTTCGGGCGTGCCACGCGGCACGCGGAATGAAACGGCGGCGTTCTTAGAACGGCGCGGTTTATATTCGTCGTGCAGCTTAGCGAAGAATAGTTTGAACAACTCATCGAAGGCGTTGACCCCGGCGTTAGCGAGCGCATCATGTTCGAGTCGTTCAATCAACGCCCGCATATTCGAGATGGGCTTGAGTTCGGCGAAGGAAAGTGGCTTGAGGATGTCGTCAAGTCTCTCGTTAAGCGCGGGAAGGCGCGGAATGTCGCGGAAGGTGTAGGGTCCCATCTGCGTATCGGGATTCTCTTCGCGCAACTGATATGAATACTCGCTGCCGTTGCTCCAACAACCAAAGAAACAGCCAGTCCACCGCAGATATGATCTTAATTGTTCCAACCCGTCACGACTGTTCGGACGTTTAAGTTCAAAAACGATGTAAGGGTCGGTACAGGCATCATCGGAGAAAATTGCGATGTCGGCGCGCTGCCGTTCGGCATCGTCGCCCATCTGGATCGCCCACTCGACGCGGACGCGGGCGAGCGGATATCGCAACGTGTCCCGCACCCAGATCAAGAACATTTGCCGCACGACTTCTTCCGGCTTGGCACGCAACCACCTTCTGCGTCCGAGACAAAAGATTTCGATGCGACCTTCTGCGTTTTCGCGTAGCTGAAGATACTCACGCTCACTTCGCTCGAAGAACTTTAGTCCGTGCTTGAGTGCTGGATCACGGAATACGCGGTCAAGCCAATTATTAATACGTTCAAGAGAGCCGCTTTCTTGCGCCTGTTCTTCAAGAACTTCTTCATCGACTTGTTGATCGAGAACCGGATCAATCTTCATTGGTGAGTCCTTCGCCGAAATAAAATGCAGTGTGAGCGAGCCTTGAAATCTTATTGTACTTCGGGCTTGTGTGAGTTGTCCTTAATCATTTCGGCTGTCCTCCGTTCATGGTGAAGCTAGCTCACTGCCGGTCGCCGTTGGCGAGCGTGCGGCGGAGTTCTGAGAGTTGGGGCGACTTGACGGTGAAGGTCTCCGCGCCGAGTTTCAGCTCCAGTCGGTTGGCGGAGGAGATCGAGGCGAGGTCTTCCGTCTCGATGCGGAAGAGGGCGATCTCGCGCTTGAGCGGCGGGGCGTTTTTCTGCGCCGCGCCCGTCTGCGTGGCTGTGCCGTTCTTGTACTCGGTGCGCTCGTAAGCGTACTCGTAGGCGTCGGCGCGCAGCTCCAGACGGTTTGCGGCGCTCAGGCGGTCGCCCGCGTCCGCGCCCGTTGAGGGGGGCGCGGCGGTGGATTCGAGGACGACGTAGGCGGCGCGCAGGTCTTCGGTGCGCTTGCCCCGGTAGGCGAGCTGGAAGGTGAGCGTCACGTCGCGCCCCTCGAAGGCGAGCGCGCCCGACGGGAGCTTGCGCAGGGTGTGTGAGACGAGCGGGATGTCCACGCTGAGGTAGGTCGTGTCGTGCGCCGCGTCGTAGGAGCGGCGCGCGTGCGACGGCGCGGCGTCGACGCGCTCCGACTTCTTCATCGTGGGCGGCGGCGCCTCGTCGCGCGCGGGCGTGCGCGCGGGCTGCGGCGGCGTCGTAGACGGCGGCAAGCGCCCGTGCTGCGCGGACGCGGCGGCGGCGCACGAGCACACGGCGACAATGGCGAGCGTTATATTTCGCATGGACAACTTCCCCATGAACATCTTCCCCATCGCGTCCGCCCGTCGCTGGCGCGGCGCAAACCAGGAATCCCCGGAAGCGGTTTCAAGAGCTGACGACCGGCGCCGAGCCGTGAAGGCAGAACATTCCCCGTACTTCGGATGATGCACCGAACGCCTCCCGTCCGCAAGAACCTGACGTATCACCTGTCTTGGGTCGGCGAATAAGGGTGAACCTTCTCCGCCCTTTACTCTCGATCCGATTCGGCGCGCGGCATTCAAGCCGCAGCTTTCAGATTGATTACCCACCGGAGCAGCTTGACCGAATCGGTCAGGCTGCTCCGCCCACTATCAGCTTTCATCACGCCGCAACTCCCGAAAAACAGGCGTTCCTCGCCGGAGCGTCCGTGGCATCGGGAATGCAATAGCTTGGTCGCTAGCGTCCTTCACTCAGCCGGAGCAGGCGCAAGCTGTTTGTAGGTTCCTCCAAAAAACTTGAAAGATACTGAGCCATGAGAAACAAGGTGCGTTCCCTCGTCGCAGTCTGCATTACCTTCTGTGCGCTGATCGTCACCCTCTGCGCCGGAGTAACAGACCGAACAGCCAGAGCCCAGTCAAACAGATCGCCGCAGGCGCACGCCTCGACCGGCACGCACGACAAGAAGGTTTCCTCAGACTTGCGCGAACTGGTGAATGGTGCGCGCTCGGGCGATGACCTCGTCCGCGTCATACTCCAGAGCAGGCGCGAGTCGGGCGGAAACCTCCAGTCACTGCTCCGGCGTAACGGCGTGAAGGTTGACCAGCACTTCCGCAACCTAGACACGCGCGTCGTCGAAGTCCCGGCGGGCATGATTGATGAACTGGCAGCCGACCCGGACGTCTCGTACCTCTCCCCCGACCGCGAAGTCAAAACGCTCGGCCACGTCGCTGTCACGACGGGTGCCGAGGCCGTGCGCCCGGCCGGCACGTCCGGCACGGCCGTACCACTGGACGGCACGGGCATCGGGATCGCGGTGCTGGACTCCGGCATCTACACCAGCCACATGGCGTTCAAGACCAAAGATGGGCTCTCGACGCGTCTCGCCGTGAACGTGGACTTCACCGGCGCGAAGAGGATGAACCTCGCCGACAGCTACGGGCACGGGACGCACGTCGCGGGGCTGGCGGCGGGCGGCAACGGACTCTATTCAGGCGGCTACACCGGCATCGCGCCCAACGCCAAGCTCATCAACCTCGCCGTGCTCAACAACTCGGGCTATGGCAGCACTTCCTGGGTGCTCAACGCCCTCGACTGGGTGATGACGAACCGCGCGCTCTACAACATCCGGGTCGTCAACATGAGCCTCGGCACGCTCGCCGTGGACTCCTACAGGAACGATCCGCTGTGCAAGGCTGTGCGCCGGCTGGTGGATTCGGGCGTCGTGGTCGTCGTCGCGGCGGGGAATCTGGGAAGCATCAAGGGGCAGAAGTATTACGGGCTGATCGAGTCGCCGGGCAACGAGCCTTCGGCGCTCACGGTCGGCGCCTCCAACACCCTCGGCACCGACGCGCGAGGCGACGACGTCATCACCACCTACAGCTCGCGCGGTCCGACGCGCAGCTTCTGGACGGACGAGGCCGGGGTCGCGCATCACGACAACCTGATCAAGCCGGACCTCGTCGCCCCCGGCAACAAGCTGATCTCCGCCGCCGGCAACGACAACTACTTCATCACCAACTACCCCGAGCTGAACGTCTTCAAGACGAACAAAGACGATATCAAGATGATGTACCTGAGCGGCACCTCGATGGCGGCGCCCATCGCCTCGGGCGCGGCGGCTCTCCTCCTGCAAGCCAACCCGAAACTCACGCCGAACATGGTCAAGATGATCCTCCAGTACACGGCGCAGCCGCTGGCCGGATACAACATGTTCGAGCAGGGCGCGGGGCAGTTGAACATCGAGGGCGCCGTCCGGCTGGCGAGAATGGTGCGCACGGACCTGACGCCGGACACCCCGCTCGGCGACCCGCTGCTGGCGACGGGCACGACGCCGCTTCCGGAGACGACCATCGCCGGGTTCACCTTCCCGTGGGCGCAGGGGCTGATCATCGACCGCACCTACGCCACCGGGAGCGAACTCATCAGCCTCAACCAGGGGATTTACGGCAACGGCGTCCTGATCAGCAACGGCGTCCTGATCAGTAACGGCGTCCTGATCAGTAACGGCGTCCTGATCAGTAACGGCATCACGCTCGGCGATCAGATACTGACGAGCAACGGCTACCCGCTGGGCGGCGGCACGACCTTCTGCTCCACCGGGTCGCTGCTCGCGGACACGGACGCCGCGAGTCAGGACGCGCTGTCGCTCGGCAACAGCGTGCTGTCGGACAACGGCGTCCTGATCAGCAACGGCGTGCTCATCAGTAACGGCATCACGACCAACTTCTCTTTCGTGTGGGCTGACACGGGCGGCGTGTTCAGAGGCGACCAGACGACCTGCATGAAGTAGCTGTCGCACCGTCGCGTCAGCCGCGCGACGCTTTACACCTCGTTCCTATAATCGACTTTGTAACCGCTGGTGGAGACGGCAATGTTACTCAACACGGGATTAGCCAGAGTAAGTGCACCATCCTTGTACGGCATGGAAGACGATTCTCTGGCTGTTACTTCCCTCGACGATAGTCACCGGGATGAAGTGCTGGCGTTTCTCAACCAGAGACCCAGGCACACCTTCATGATGGGCGGACTCATCCGCGACAACGGGTTGGAGAGCCCGCTCAACCGCGGCACTTTCTACGCCTGCCGCGACCAGCGCGGGACTCTCGCGGGCGTCTCCCTGATCGGCGAGATCACGATGGTGGAAGCGCACACGGACGCCGCCCTGAAGACTCTGGCGCGGCGGACGCAGGGCGTCCCCAACATCTACATGATCATCGGGGAGCAGGGTCAGACCAGCCACTTCTGGGACTACTACGCGGAAGCCGGGCGGGAGATGCGCCTCTTTTGCCGCGAACTGTTGTTCGAGTTGCGCTACCCGGTCGAAGTCCATCCGCCGGTGCCCGGCATGCGCCAGGCGACGCTGGACGAGCTCGAACCGTTGATGGCTGTGCACGCGCAGATGGCGCTAGCCGAGAGCGGCGTAAACCCGCTCGAAGTCGATCCCGAAGGCTTCAGGCGACGCTGCACGCGCCGCATCGAGCAGGGGCGCACGTGGGCATACGTCAAAGAGGGACGGCTCGTCTTCAAAGCCGATGTCGTCTCGGAGACGCCCGAGGTCACCTACCTGGAAGGCGTCTATGTGAGTCCCGGAGAGCGCGGTCATGGGTACGGGGTGCGCTGCCTTTCGCAGTTGAGTCAGCACCTTCTCCCGCACGCCAAATCGATCTGCGTCCTCGTCAACGAGCGCAACCAGGCGGCGCAGGCGCTCTACCGTAAAGCCCGTTACAAACTGGACGGCATCTACGACACGGTCTTCCTCCACTAGCTCTCCGCAGAAGACGGCGCGCCTCCCCCGCGCCCTTCCCCCTCATCCTCGATGAAAGAAGTTACCGGCAAGCAGAAATACGTACTGCCTTTCGCGGCGCTCGTCACCGCGTGCGGGGCGGTCGCCTGCATCTTTTCAGCCTACAACTTCCCCCTCGCCAAGTTTGACCTGGGGCTCCTCCTGCTGGCGCTGCTGACCGTCCTTCTGGGCTCGCGGCTAACGATGCAGCTCCCGAGCGCGAAGGTACACGTCTCGGTTTCCGACACGCTCATTTTCATCATCCTGCTCCTCTACGGGGGCGAGGCGGCAGTCCTCATCGCGGCGGCGGAAGCCCTCTACACCTCTTTCAGGTTCAGGTCCAGGGGGATCACCATCCGGTTCGACGGCGTGTTGTTCAACGCGGCGTTGATGGCCTGCTCGACTTTCCTGTCGGCGTGGGCGCTCCGCTCCAGTCTGGGTTCCGCCATCATCCCGTTGCAGGCTGACAACGTCGCCCTCTTAACCGCCGTCTGCGTCATGGCGCTCGTGCAGTACGCCGCCAGCACCTCCCTCGCCGCCATCTACACCGCTTGCGAGGCGAACCAGGGCGTCTGGACTACCTGGAACAAAAAGTATTTCCCGACCTCACTGACCTATTTCGCCGGGGCGGCGACCGCGACCGGGCTCGTGACCCTTAAAGGTTTGATCGGATTCTATGCGGTCATCGCCACGGCCACGGCCGTCACGATCAGTTACCTCACGCTGCGCCGATACATCAATGACCTGAAAGCCTCCGTCTCGCAGGCTGAGCAGGCCGAACACGCGCGCGCAGAGGTCGAGAGGGCGCGCGCCGAGCAGGCTGAGCGCCACGTGGACGAACTCAACCACTACGTCGCCGAGCTGAAGCGGACGACGGACGAGCTCCAGACGAGCAAGGAGCACTTCCGCCACGCCGCCTTCCACGATGCGCTGACGAACCTGCCCAACCGCGCCCTGTTCACGGATCACCTGAAACTCGCCATCGAGCGGACGAAGCGCCAGCCCGGACACAATTTCGCGGTGCTGTTCATGGACCTCGACCGCTTCAAAAACATTAACGACAGCCTCGGCCACATCTACGGCGACCAGCTGCTCGTCGCCATCTCCCAGCGGCTCAAGGGCTGCCTCCGGCAGGTGGACGTCATCGCCCGGCTCGGGGGCGACGAGTTCGCCGTCCTCCTCGACGGCTTCACGGAACCCAACGACGTGCTCCGCGTGGCGGAGAAAATCCAAAAGGCGATATCGGAGCCGCTGACGATAGACAGGAACGAGGCGTTCACCTCAGCCAGCATCGGGATCGCGCTCAGCAGCACCGGCTACGAGCGCCCGGAAGACGTGCTGCGCGACGCCGACACGGCCATGTACCGCGCCAAGGACGGTGGCAAAGCGCGCCACGAGATCTTCGACGAGGTGATGTACGCCCGCGCCGTCTCACTCCTGAATCTGGAGAACGATCTGCGGCGCGCCATCGAGCGCCAGGAGTTTGAGGTCTACTACCAGCCCATCGTGACGCTCAAGACCGGCGGCGTCTGCGGCTTCGAGGCTCTGCTGCGTTGGCAGCACCCCACTAGAGGGATGATCTCCCCGGCGGAGTTCATCCCTCTCGCAGAGGAGACGGGTCTCATCATCCCGCTCGGGCAGTGGGTGCTGGAAGAGTCGTGTCGCCAGATGCGCGAGTGGCACGAGCAGTCCCTCGCCAACCGGATGCTGACGGTGAGCGTCAACCTCTCCGGCAAACAGTTATCGCGAGACGACCTCTGCCAGCAGATCAAGTTGATCCTGGAGAGAACCGGACTCGACCCGCGCTCCCTGAAGCTTGAGATTACCGAAAGCGTGGTGATGGACAACGCGGACCTCGCCATCAACATGCTCCAGCAGCTGCACAACCTCGGCATCCAACTGAGCATCGACGATTTCGGCACGGGCTATTCCAGCCTGAGTTACCTGCACCGCTTCCCCGTGAACAATCTGAAGATCGACAGATCGTTCATCAGCCGGATGGGTCTCGGCGACGAGAACCTTGAGATCGTCCGCACCATCATCATGCTCGCGCGTAATCTGGGCATGGAAGTGATCGCCGAGGGGATCGAGACCAAAGAACAACTGGCGCAGCTCCGCGCGCTCTCCTGCAGCTTTGGTCAGGGCTACCTGTTCTCCGTGCCCCTGGATGCTGAGTCGGCTGTCGCCCTCATACGGCAAGTCCAGCAGAACGCCGCCGCCCTGCCGTCCCCGGCGGACGCTCCCCGCGACGGCGACAGCAAATACCTCTATAGCTCTCTCGTCATGTGAGCAACCGCCCTCCCTGCCGCCCGTGCGCGGAATCCGAAGCAGTGCTTCCCGTTCCGTCCTAACCAGACAGCATCAGTTCTGTCGGCGGGGGCGTGCCCCGAGGCGGGAGTCCGTGCGGCGAAAACTCCCAGAGCTTTCAAAGGCAGTTACCGTTCGCTGCACGAATCAGGAGAGCGTTTCGCGAGTAGGTGCGCCCGGCTGGTTCTGATATCTGACCGCGCGGTCGTCGCAAGGACGTATCGCGGTCGTCGTCCGGCGCGAGGAAGCGCGCGCGGACGATGCGCCAACTCAATTGCCGCGGGAGCGTGGGAGGACGGCTGTCACCGGCACGTCGATCAGTCGCCGCACTTCCGGCGTTTGGCGCGCCGCGGCGGCGTTTGGCTCGCGCGCCGGCTCAAGCCGCCGGGTCGCATCTCGCTGGTGCGAAACTCCCGACGGGGCGGGCGCATCCGGCGAGACCGCCGTGGTGTGGTGCGAGTCGGAACGGACAGTGCCGGGGACGGCGCCCGGCGTTGGCGGCGTCTCATCGCCGCGCGCGTCTGCGGCTGTATCTTCGGGACGGCTGCCGAACGTCCAGATGAGGCCGCCGGTGAGGGTCGTCTGCCGCCGCGCACCTTCGGGCTCGTCCCGCCGCTCGAAGACGGACCGATTCGACCACTCGCGCCGCAGTTCGAGGCGCGCGCTCAGTCCGTCCCGCAGCCGGTACTCGCCCGTGAGGGTCGCCTCCCTGAGCCGTTGCGGCGTGCCGGTCGTGTAGCCGTCGTAGTCGGCGTACCACTCGACGCGCGGGCTGAGGGCGAACCGCCGCGTGAACGAGTAGCGCAAGTAGGCGGCGACGCCCTGCCAGCGCACCTTCGTGCCGTCGGTCAGGCGGTCGAAGGCGAAATCGTAATTGCCCATCAGGGACAGCCGGTCGTTGACGTCGTAGCTGATGATCGTGTCGAAGAGGTGACGCCTGTTGCGCCGGTCGTCAGCCTGTTCGGGACCGCCGATGTACGTCTGCGTCAGCTCGATCTTAGAAGTCGGCTTGAGGATCGCGCCGACCGCGAAGCTCTTGCCCGAGTTGTTCTCCTCCACGTTGTCCCAGCCGTTAATGACCGCGCCGAGCAGGGTCAGCCGCGGGTGGACCTCGAAGCTCGCGCGGGCGCCGGCGTGGTAGCCGGGCTGCGCGAGCTGGAACAGGAGTCCCGGCGAGTAGTTCCAGTTCTCGTGCGTGTCGGGAGACTCCGCGCCCTGCCATGAGAGGAACTTGCCGAAGTCCAGTCGGAGTCCGCGCCCCACCGGAGCCAGGTAGCTGCCGTAAGCCTGCAAGACGTTCTTGTAAATTTCGATGTCGCCGGGCTCGAAGGCGTGAAGGCTGTCGGCGGCGGGTCCGAAGCGCAGATCGAGGCGGTAGCCGAGGCGCGAGGTCTCCGGGTCGGGCTCGCGCTCGAAGGTGAGGCCGGCTTCGTTGAAGGCGAACTGGTTGTGCTTCGTGTCGAACGCGCGGTAAGCGTTCGTGCGGCTGGAAGGGCGGTTAAAGTTGTAGCCGAAGTAGGCGTCGACGAACCCGCTGACACGGGTGTGCTTGAAAAAGATGTGCGTGCCGGTCTCGTCCTCATCTCCCTCGGCGTGGTCGGGCGTGGCGGCGGACGGCGGGACTGGCGGCGCGACCGCGGGCGCGGCGGCGCGCCCCCCTTCGAGCTCCGCCAGACGCCGCTCCAACTCCTGCACGCGCCGCCGCAGTTCCCTGAC
>JAIVJM010000341.1:0-1894 GCA_020199995.1 Acidobacteriota bacterium
GTCGTAGGCGAGATAACAAACCACGATAAAGGAGGTTCACCATGGTCTTTAGAATTTCTCGGCCCCAGGAGTTCTTCCCGGCTCCCGTCACGGAACAGGTTGCGATCGTCGCGGCTGCGGCGGCCTCGCTGTCGGACGACGACATCGCCTGGATCTCCGAGAACCGGGACTTCTCCGAGGCCGAGCGCTATCGGGAGAAGGACGACGTTGACGAGGCACTCGTGGCGTCCCCGCTGGTCAGTGCCGAGCGGAAGCGGATCGAGCAGATGTTCGACGAGGAGGAGCCGGTGCGCGCTGGCGAGCGCTACCTGCGTGCACACGCCGAGCACATGTCCTCGTTGCACCGACACTTCGCCGGCGCAGCGACCGAGGGCGTCGGCGACGCCCTCAACGTCTCGTTTTGGAGGCGCGCCATCACCATCGCCGACATCGACAACGCGCACGCGATGTACTTGTCGAGCGACAACTGGCCCTTCTCGGTCTTCCACAAGCTGATCGACGAGTTGGCCGACTTCATCGGTGACGACCAGGAAGCCTTCGCCTCAATCCTGATGGCCGGCGTGCAGGACGCGCGCACGAGCGTCTTCAATATGTTCGGCGACGTCTACCGCGGCCTCGACCGGCGCGGCTTCGCCGTCGCCGTGCGCGCGAACGCGGACTGGGTCCGCCCCGACGGGGTGATGCCACTCTTCGCCTTCAAGGCTGCGACGGAGGCCCCGTCCGGTGCCGGGCGCGTCGCGGACTCGAAGGGCCTACGCAAACAGTACGAGGCCGCCGTTGGGCGTGTCCTCATGAACATCACCGAACGCGAGCGCCCACGGTTCGCTGAGGTCTGCGAAACCTACCAACGCTTGTACGCGGCGCGCGCCGCGTACGACATTTACGAGTACTTCGGCTTCTACGCCTTCGCGCGCCACCTGACCATCCAGCGCGCCACGCGCGCGCTGGAGCAGTCGTCGCGCGAGGCCGCGCGCAACTTCCACTACTCCGCCTCAACCTACCAGTTCGTTGAGCTCGAGGGCTTGATGAGCTTGCAACACCAGGAGATGTAAAAAATGCATTGTCCGAGCTGTGAGAACAAGGACGGATTGGCCGAAAACATCGTGACGCGCGGGCGCACCGCCGTGCCCGGATGTGTCGAGGGGATGGTGCGCGTCGTGCGCGATCCGATCGAGGCCGACCACCTCGTCGCCGGCGAGGTGCTCGTCACGCCGATGACCGACCCCGAGAGCGTGCCGGCGATGGAGCGCGCGGCGGCGGTGGTGACCGAGCGCGGCGGCATGCTTTGCCACGCCGCGATCGTTTGCCGTGAGATGGGCAAGCCGTGCGTCGTGGGCACCGCCAACGCCACGACCGCGCTGGCGACCGGCACGCGCGTGCGCGTCTGCGCCACGCGCGGCGTTGTCGTTGCGCTCGCCGCTGTGCCCGCGTCCTCGCGCGCATGAACTTCAGGAAGCTCTTCAAGGAAAAGGAGAAGGAAAATGGTCTATGAGGTAAACCCGAAAACGACCGCGCTGCTGATCATCGACCCGCAGCGCGAGTATTTCGACGAAGACAAACCGCTCTACACGCCCCACGCCAACGAGATCCTCGGCAACCTGGTGAAGCTGCGCGACGCGGCGCACCGCGCGAACGTGCTCACAGTCATCGTGCAGCACGCGCACAAGGCCGACGGGTCGGACGTGGGGCGCATGGGCGACTTCGACCCAACGCCCGTCTTCACGGAGGGGACGCCCGGCGTCGAGTTGATCCCGGAGATGTCGCCGCGCAACGGCGACGTCGTGGTAAAGAAGACGCGTTACAGCTCATTCGTCAACACCAAGCTCGAATCGGTACTCCATGCGGCGGGCGTAGACACGGTCGTCATCTCCGGCCTGATGACGAACTACTGCTC